>JANJTU010000017.1 GCA_024710965.1 Thauera sp.
CGACGACTACCTGCTGAAGGGCGTCAGCGAGGCGGTCAAGCACTCGTGGTACGAGTACAAGGCCGGCGACGCGGCCAGCCTGCACCCCTACGAGGGCGAGACCGCGCCCAGGTACACCGACTTCCAGGACGAGGGCAAGTATTCCTGGCTGAAGTCGCCGACCCTGTACGGCAAGCCGATGCAGGTGGGGCCGCTGGCGCGCGTGCTCACCATGCTGGCCGCCGGCCACGAGCCGACCAAGAAGTACGCCACCGAGACGCTGGCGCGCGTGTCCTCGATCGCCGGCATCGAGGCCGGGCTCGACGCGATGCACTCCACCATCGGCCGCCACGCCGCGCGCGCGGTGTCGTGCGCGGTGCAGGTCGACGAGCTCGCGAAACAGTGGGACCTGCTGCTCGCCAACATGGCCAAGGGCGACCTCGACACCTTCAATGCCCCGAGCTTCCCGCCCGGCGAGCAGCGCGGCATGGGCTTCCACGAGGCACCGCGCGGCATCCTGTCGCATTGGGTGGTGATCGAGGATGGCAAGATCCGCAACTACCAGTGCGTGGTGCCGACCACCTGGAACGCCGCCCCGCGCAACGAGAAGGACGTCCCCGGTGCCTACGAGGCCTGCCTGGTCGACACCCCGGTCGCAGTGCCCGACCAGCCGCTGGAGGTGCTGCGCACGGTGCATTCCTTCGATCCCTGCCTCGCCTGCGCGGTGCACGTGCTCGACACCGAGCAGACCGAAGTCGTGCGCGTCAAGGCGGCCTGAGGCGCATGCGATGAACGCCGCCTTCCGCCCCGCCCCCGCGCCCACCGCCGCCGCCATCCCGAATCCGCCGCGTGCGGTGCTGCTCGGCGTCGGCAACATCCTGCTCTCGGACGAAGGCGTGGGCGTGCGCCTGGTCGAGCGCATCCTCGACCACCACCGCCTGCCCGCCGGCATCGCGGTGCTCGACGGCGGTACCTGCGCGATGGAGATGCTCGAGGATCTCGAACACCTCGACCTGCTGGTGATCGCCGACTGCGTGCGCAGCGGTCGCGCGCCCGGCAGTGTCGTGGTGCTGCGCGACGACGAGGTGCCGGCCTTCTTCCGCACCAAGCTGTCGCCGCACCAGGTCGGGCTCGCCGACGTGCTCGCCACCCTGCGCTTCGTCGGCCGCGCGCCGCTGTGCACCGTGGTCGTCGGCGTCGAGCCGCAGTCGCTCGCCACCGGCATGAGCCTGTCGTCCGCGGTGCGGGCCGCCCTGCCGCTCGCCGCGCAGATGCTGGTCGAGGCGCTCGCCGCCGGCGGCTTCGCGCTCAAACCGCTGCGGGAGGCCGCCTGATGTGCCTGTCGGTGCCGATGCAGGTGCGCGCGCTGGAGGCCGGCGGCGACATCGCCGTGGTCGCCCGCGGCGAGCGTCACGAGCGGGTGAACATGCTGCTGGTCGGCCCCCAGCCGGTGGGCACCTGGGTGCTGGTCGCGCTTGGTTTTGCCAAGGAGGTGGTGGGGGAGGGCGAGCTCGAGCTCATCGAGGAAGCGCTCGCCGCGCTCGCCGCCACGCTCGATGGCGACTACCGGGCGGAAGCCTATTTCGCCGACCTCGAACGCGGCCGCGCGTCGGCCGCCCCGCCCGCCAGAGGGGGATCGTGATGTTGCTGCCCCTGCGCAAGTCGGCGCGCACGCCGCCACCGGTGCGCCGCGCCCGGCCCTGGGCGGCATCCCCGCAGGCCGCGGTGCAGCACTGGTTCGAGCGTGTCCTTGCGGAGCGCATGCAGGGCCTGCCCTTCCTCAATCCCGCGCTGTCGGTGCAAGCACTGCATTTCCACCGCTTCGAGGGCGACTGGCTGGGCGGCCTGGTCACGCCGTGGAGCGTGCAGTTGATGCTGCTGCCCGGCGGCGGACGGTTGTGGATCGACACCGCGGTCGGCGCGCGCAACACGGTGGCGCTGCCCGTCGGCGCGCTTCCCTTCATTGCCGACGGGGGCGATCGCAGCCTGCCTGCCTTCCAGTATCTGCCGCTGGTCAATGGCACCGGCGCGCTCGCGGGCGACGCCGAGGCCAGAGCGCTGCTGCGCGACGCACTCGCCACCGCGCTGCAGCCGGCGCCGGCACTGGAGAACTCCGGCGCCGGGGACCGCGCCGCACCCGCGCGTTCGGGGCCGGACACGACCGAGGCGCCCATGCCGACGCGGGCGCAGATGATCGACCCCGGCCGCCGCCGCTTCCTGCGCCTGGGCCCCCGTACCGGCGCGCACACTCCCCGATGAACGAACGCGCTTCCCTGGCGATGGGCGCACTGCAGATCGGCGTCCGCTGCGACCGCAGCGGCATCCGTTCCGCCACGCTGCGCAACACCCGGCCCGCCATCGCCCCGGCGCTGCGCGGCCTGACCGCGGGCGAGGTTTGCGCCCGCGTGCCCCGCCTGTTCTCGCTGTGCGCGCAGGCGCAGGCGATCGCCGTGCGCGCAGCGTGCTCCGCTGCCGCCGGCGCGACACCGGACGCCCGAGCGCAAGCCGCCGACGAACGCGCACTCGCCGCCGAGAACGCGCGCGAACACCTGTGGCGCCTGATGCTCGACTGGCCTGCGCTGCTCGCGTTGCCCGTCGCGCTGCAGGCCGACTGGCGCAACCGCTTTGCCGCGCTGCATCGCGGCCTGGCGGCGCGGGCCGGAGCGGACAACCCGGACCGGGCCCTTGCCGCCGGACTCCAGGTGCTCGCCGACGAACTCGCCGCCGCGCTGCCTGCCGCGCTCGACGACGCGCTCGACCCGCCGCTGCCCGCGGCGGCCGCCACCGCGCTGCTGCCCGCGCTCGATGCCCGCGCCTGCAGCCGGCACCTCGCCCTCGACCAGGCCTTCGCCGCCGCACCCCGCCTCGACGGCGCCTGCCACGAAACCGGCGCGCTCGCCCGCCACCGTGCCGATGCTGCGGTCGCTGCCGCGCTCGCCCACGGTCGCCGGCTGGCGGCGCGCATCCTCGCCCGCATTGCCGACCTGCGCGAAGTCGCGAGCGTGCTCGCCGGGGAAGCACTGCCGTCACGCATCGACGCCTGTTCGCCCGTCCCCGGCACGGGCCTGGCCTGCGTCGACAGCGCGCGCGGCCTGCTGATCCATCAGGTGCAGCTCGCCCCGGCGCCGGCAGGTGCCGCGCCGCTGATCGCCGACTACCGCATCGTCGCGCCTACCGAATGGAACTTCCACCCGCAGGGCGCCTTCGTGCGCGAGGCCCTCGCGAGCCCGCCCGCAGCGGCGCCGGCGACCATGGCGACCCGGCGCCGGCTGCGTGCGCTCGTCCTCGCCCTTGACCCTTGTGTGACGGTAAGCTGGGCCTTCGAGGAGAGCAACGATGCATGAGATGTCCCTGGCTGAAGGCGTGCGCACCATCATCGAGGAGGCCGCCGCGGCGAACGGTTTTCGCGCGGTGCGCGAGGTGGTGCTGGAGATCGGCGAGCTCGCCGCGGTCGAGGTCGATGCGCTGCGCTTCTGCCTGGAGGTGGTGCTGGCCGACACGCTCGCCGCCGGCGCCGCGGTCGAGGTGGAGGCGGTGGCGGGCGCCGGCTGGTGCCTGGATTGCGCACGGACGGTGCCGATGCGCGCGCTCTACGATGCCTGCCCGCACTGCGGCGGCTACCGGGTGCAGACGACCGCGGGCCGGGAGATGCGCGTCAAGGCGCTGGAAGTGGATTGAGACCGGCGCCGCACGATTCGGCAACGGCAGGAGGAAGGGAAGATGTGTACGGTATGCGGTTGTGGAACAGGTGAAGTCCGGATCGGCGCGCTCGGCGGCGGGCGCGCGCGCGCTGGCGCACGCCCGCGGCCCGGCCTCACGCGCGCATGGCGGCCGCTCGGCACCGATGACGGCAAGCCCGGTGCGGACGTCCAGACGGCCGCGCCGGAGGCGCACGTCGCGCACGGCCACCACCAGCTGCACTTCGGCACCGGCCCGGCGCACGCCCATGCTCCGGGACTGACCCAGGCGCAGATGGTGAGGATCGAGCGCGACATCCTCGGCAAGAACGACGCGCGCGCCGCGGATAACCGCGCCTGGCTGGCGGCGCGCGGCATCTTCGCGCTCAACCTGGTGTCCAGCCCCGGCTCGGGCAAGACCTCGCTGCTGGTGCGCACCCTGCAGCTGCTCGGCGGCCGCGTGCCGGCGGCGGTGATCGAGGGCGACCAGCAGACCGAGTTCGATGCCGAGCGCATCCGCGCCACCGGCGTGCCGGCGCTGCAGATCAACACCGGCAAGGGCTGCCACCTCGACGCCGACATGGTGGCGCGCGCGCTGCCGCGCATGGCGCTCGCCGAGGACAGCCTGCTGCTGATCGAGAACGTCGGCAACCTCGTCTGCCCGGCCGCGTTCGACCTCGGCGAGGCGCACAAGGTGGCGATCCTGTCGGTCACCGAGGGCGAGGACAAGCCGCTCAAGTATCCGGACATGTTCGCCGCCGCCGAGCTGATGCTGCTCAACAAGGTCGACCTGCTGCCCCATCTTGCCTTCGACGCGCAGCGCGCGATCGACTTCGCGCTGCGGGTCAATCCGCGCCTGCGCGTGATCCGCACTTCCGCCACCAGCGGCGAGGGCCTGGCCGAATGGCTGGCCTGGATCGAGGCCGGGCTGGCCGCCGCGCGCGCAGGGCGTACCGTGGGCGTGCCCGCATGAACGCCGTCGCCGCTGCGCCACCGGGCGCCGCCACCGCCACCGGGGCGACCAGCCCGCCCATGCCTGCAGGCGCCGTTTCCGCGCCGATGGGCGAGTTGCTGGCGCTCGCCCCGGTGGGCGGAACCCCGCTCGCCGACGCGCTGCCCATCCTCGCCCTCGGCGCCTGGTTCAAGCATGTGGCCTGCCTGCTCGGGAACGGGCGCGCGCAGTTCGGCCCCAGCCTCGGCGACCTCGACAACGCCGAGGCCTGCCGCGGCGTCGCGCCTGCGGCCGAGGCCCTGATCGCGCAGGCGGCGGGTCCGCTGCGCGCCATCGCCCACGATCTCCACCCGGACTTCCACTCCACGCGTGTCGCCTGCGCGCTCGCCGCCCGCCTCGGCGTGCCGGCGATCGGCGTGCAGCACCATCACGCCCACGTCGCCGCGGTGCTCGCCGAGCATGGCCGCTTCGACGACCGCCCGGTGCTCGGCCTGGCGCTCGACGGCGTCGGGCTCGGCACCGACGGCGAGGCCTGGGGCGGCGAGCTGCTGTGCGTGGCGGGCGGCGAGTTCGTGCGCCGCGGCCATCTGCGCCCGCTGCGCCTGCCCGGCGGCGACCGCGCCGCGCGCGAACCCTGGCGCGTGGCCGCTGCGCTGCTGCATGCCAGCGGCCGTGGCGACGAGATCGCGCGGCGCTTTGCGCGCCAGCCGGCGGCGGCGATGCTCGGCCAGGTGCTCGCGCGTCCGGCGCTGTGCCCGCCGACCTCCAGCCTCGGCCGCCATTTCGACGCCGCCGCCGGCCTGCTCGGCCTGTGCGAGCTGATGCGCAATGAGGCGGAGGCCGCGATCGCGCTCGAACGGCTCGCCGCGCGCACGGCGGCGCCGGCGGTGGAGCGCGGCGACTGGCGCATCCTCAGCGGGGCGGCCGGCGTGGACGAGCCCGCGCTGCCCCGGCTCGAACTCGACCTCCACCCCTTGCTGCTGCGCCTCGCCGACGAGCCCGACGCCGGCCGCGGCGCGGCGCGCTTCCAGGCCACGCTCGCCGCCGCACTCGTCGACTGGGTGAGCGAAGCGGGCCGGCTCAGCGGCTGCACCACCGTGGTGCTGTCCGGCGGCTGCCTGCACAATCGCCTGCTCGCCGACGCGCTGCACGCCGCCCTGCCGGCGCGCGGCTTCGCCGTGCTCGGCGCGCGCCGCCTGTCCCCGGGCGACGCCGGGCTGGCGCTCGGCCAGGCCTGGGTTGCCATGCACCGCCTCGCCACCAGCAAGGAACGCTGAACATGTGTCTCGCCATCCCCGCCCGCATCGTCGAACTGCTCGCCGGCGACCAGTGCCGCGTCGAGCTCGGCGGCGTGCGCAAGGAGATCTCGCTCGCCCTGGTCGACGACGCCGCCGTCGGCGACTACGTGATCGTGCATGTCGGCTATGCGCTGACGAAGCTCGATCCCGAGGAGGCCGCGCAGACCCTGGCGCTGTTCGCCGAAGCCGGCATCGACCCCGCGGGCGCGCTCGCCGGCGACGAACACCCCGCGCACGACGCGGCGCACTGAAAGGAGGAAGCCTGCGATGAAGGACCATGCGCGAGATCGCGACCCGGGAAGATGCGCCGCACGACGAGGAAGGGCGCCGCGTCGCGAGGCCGTACGATGAAGCGCGAGGCCCGGCGATGAAATACGTGGACGAGTTCCGCGACGGCACGCTCGCCGCCGGGCGGGCGCGGGCGATCGCACGCGAGGCCGACAGCGGCCGCCACTACGCCTTCATGGAGTTCTGCGGCGGCCACACC
>JANJTU010000042.1 GCA_024710965.1 Thauera sp.
CCTTCGACATCGGCATCAAGGGTTCCGGCAACCCCAGCCTGGCGCGCCTGCTGAACGACGTGCGCAACGACGTCGAAACCGGATCCAGCCTCTCGCAGGCCTTCAGCAGGCATCCCGTGTATTTCGACAAGCTGTTCTGCAACCTGGTCGGCGCCGGCGAGCAGGCGGGCATCCTCGACAGCCTTCTCGACCGCATCGCGACCTACAAGGAAAAAATTCTCGCGATCAAGGGCAAGATCAAGTCCGCGATGTTCTACCCGATGGCGGTCATCGTGGTCGCGGCGATCGTCGTGACCGTGATCATGCTGTTCGTGGTGCCCGAGTTCAAGAAGGTGTTCGCGAGCTTCGGCGCCGAACTGCCCGCCCCCACGATGGTGGTGATAGGAATCTCCGACGCGTTCGTTGAATACTGGTACGTCGTATTCGGCATCATCGCGGGCGTCATCATGGGGATCAGCTACACATACAAGCGCTCGACGGCGATGCAGATTGCCCTCGACCGCATCATACTGAAGCTCCCGGTGGTCGGCGAAATCGTCCTGAAGGCAACGATCGCGCGCTGGACGCGCACGCTGTCGACGATGTTCGCGGCCGGCGTGCCGCTCGTCGAAGCACTCGACTCGGTCGGGGGCGCCGCGGGCAACTACGTGTACCAGACCGCGACCAAGCAGATCCAGACCGAGGTCAGTACCGGCACCAGCTTGACCGTGGCGATGCAGAACTCCAGCGTTTTCCCCAGCATGGTAGTGCAGATGGTCTCGATCGGTGAGGAATCGGGCCAGCTCGATTCGATGCTCGGCAAGGTTGCCGACTTCTTCGAACAGGAAGTCGATGACGTCGTCGCCGGCCTGTCGACCCTGCTCGAACCGCTAATCATGGTCTTCCTCGGCGTGGTCATCGGCGGCCTCGTCGTCGCGATGTACCTCCCGATCTTCAAGCTCGGCCAGGTCGTCTGACCCCCTCCTTCCGCCCGGCGCACACGAGCCGGGCGGCGCCACGCAAGCCCTCCCATGCCAGACTTCCTCCGCGACCCGGTCCTGTTCACCTTCCTCGCAACGCTTCTCGGCCTTTTCGTCGGCAGTTTCCTGAATGTCGTGATCCATCGCCTGCCGCAAATGATGGAGCGCGAATGGCATGCGCAGGCCGCGGAACTGCGTAACGAACCGCCCCCGCAGCAGGAGCCGTTCAACCTCGCCACCCCTCGCTCGCGTTGCCCGCACTGCGGGCACATGATCACGGCGCTCGAGAACATCCCGGTCGTCAGCTACCTGATGCTGCGCGGACGCTGCCGCCACTGCAGCGCCCCCATCAGCCGCCGCTATCCCGTCGTGGAGATGCTGACGGCCGTCCTGTCGGGCTACGCCGCCTGGCATTTCGGTTTCGGCCTTGCCGCACTCGGCGCCCTGGCCTTCGTCTGGACGATGGTCGCACTCGCCTTCATCGACCTCGACACACAGCTTCTGCCCGACAGCCTGACGCTGCCCCTGCTCTGGTTGGGACTCGCATTGAATCTCGCCGGCACCTACTCCGACATCTCGGCGAGCGTGATCGGCGCGATGGCGGGCTACCTTTCACTGTGGTCGGTGTATTGGCTGTTCAGGCTTGCGACCGGCAAGGAAGGTATGGGCTATGGCGATTTCAAGCTGCTTGCCGCCATCGGGGCGTGGCTGGGATGGCAGATGCTGCCGCTGACGATCCTGTTCTCGTCGCTGGTTGGCGCAGTGGTCGGCATCGGCCTGATCGTGTTCGCGCGCCACGGCCGCAACGTCCCCATCCCGTTCGGCCCGTATCTCGCAGCGGCGGGCGTGCTGGCGCTGTTCTGGGGCAAAACCCTGACGGGGCTCTACCTCGGCACCTTCTGACGCGGGCTTGAAGCGCCGCCGCGCGCCCCCATATCGCAAGAGCTGCAATGCTCGCGCGCGACGGGCGGCTCCCTTCTCGCCAATGCTGCGTTGCGCTAGACTTAGATGCTTGATTTCCGGAGGTTGCCATGCCCATTTATGAATATCGTTGCGACAGCTGCGGGTTCCAGAAGGAACACCTCCAGAAGATGAGCGACGAGCCGCTCGCCGTCTGTCCGTCCTGCAACGCGAACAGCTATCAGAAGCAACTCTCCGCAGCCGGCTTCCAGCTGAAGGGCACCGGCTGGTATGCGACGGATTTCAAGGGCAGCAGTTCCACCCCGGCGAAGGCCGAACCCGCCGCTGCGCCGGCAGGTTGCGGTGGCGCGTGCGCCTGCCACCCGGGCTGAGGGCGACCGCGGCACGTGAAAAAGTATTTCATCACCGGACTGCTGATCTGGATCCCGCTGTCGATCACCTTCATGGTCCTGGCGTGGATCGTCGGCACGCTCGACCAGATCATCGAATGGCTGCCTGACGGCCTCCAGCCGCGGAACCTGCTCGGCTTCGACATTCCCGGCGCCGGCCTCGTGCTCGGCCTGGTCATCCTGCTGAGCACCGGCCTCGTCGCGGCCAACGTCATCGGGCAGAAGCTCGTCCGCTACTGGGAGGCGCTCCTTGCGCGCATCCCGGTGGTCAAATCGCTCTATTACGGCGTAAAGCAGGTTTCGGACACGCTGTTTTCCAGCTCCGGCCAGGCTTTCCGCAAGGCGCTGCTCGTCCAGTACCCGCGCCAGGGCTCGTGGACGATCGCCTTCCTCACCGGCAAGCCCGGCGGCGACGCCGCCCGCCACCTGCAGGGCGACTACGTCAGCGTCTATGTGCCGACCACGCCCTACCCGACCTCGGGCTTGTTCCTGATGATGCAGAAGGCGGACGTCGTCTAGCTCGACATGAGCGTCGACGAGGCCCTGAAATACATCATCTCGATGGGCGTCGTCGCCCCCCCGGCGCGCCGGGCCGTCGAGCGCCCGGCATTGCTGAACGAATAACACACACCTCCAGACACCCGACTGCGGCCGCCCGCGGCCGCTTCACGACCAGCCGGAATCCACTCCCATGCGAACTCACTACTGCGGAAAAGTCACCGCCGCCGACCTCGACCAGATCGTCACCCTGTGCGGCTGGGTCCATCGCCGCCGCGACCACGGCGGCGTCATCTTCGTCGACCTGCGCGACCGCGAGGGCCTGGTGCAGGTGGTGTGCGACCCGGACCGTGCCGACACGTTCAAGGTCGCCGAGTCGGTGCGCAACGAGTTCGTGCTGAAGATGACCGGCAAGGTGCGCCGCCGCCCGGCCGGCACCGAGAACGCGAACCTGACCTCGGGCGAGATCGAAGTGCTGTGCCACGACATCGAGGTGCTCAACGCCGCCGCCACGCCGCCGTTCCAGATCGACGACGAGAACCTGTCGGAGACCGTGCGCCTGACCCACCGCGTCATCGACCTGCGCCGCCCGCAGATGCAGAAGAACCTGATGCTGCGCTACAAGACGACGATGGCCTTCCGCCGCTTCCTCGACGGCGCCGGCTTCATCGACGTCGAGACGCCGATGCTGACCAAGAGCACGCCCGAAGGCGCACGCGACTACCTCGTGCCCTCGCGCGTGCATCCGGGCCAGTTCTTCGCCCTGCCGCAGTCGCCGCAGCTGTTCAAGCAGCTGCTGATGGTGGCCGGCTACGACCGCTACTACCAGATCGTCAAGTGCTTCCGCGACGAGGACCTGCGCGCCGACCGCCAGCCCGAATTCACCCAGGTCGACCTCGAGACCTCGTTCTTGGACGAGCACGAGATCACCGGTCTGGTCGAAGAGATGATCCGCTACGTGTTCAAGGAAGCGCTCGCGGTCGAGCTGCCCGCGCCCTTCCCGCGCATGAGCTACGCCGAGGCGATGCGCCGCTACGGCTCGGACAAGCCCGACCTGCGCGTCACGCTGGAACTGACCGACGTCACCGACGCGGTGCAGGACGTCGCCTTCAAGGTCTTCTCCGGCCCGGCCACCTCGGGCGGGCGCGTCGCGGCGATGCGCGTGCCCGGCGGCAACAGCCTCACCCGCGGCGAGATCGACGAGTACACCAAGTTCGTCGCCATCTACGGCGCCAAGGGCCTGGCCTACATCAAGGTCAACGACGTCACCCAGCCCAACGAAGCCGGCCTGCAGTCGCCGATCGTCAAGAACCTGCACGAGACCGCGCTCACCACCATCCTCGAGCGCACCGGCGCGCAGTCGGGGGACCTGATCTTCTTCGGCGCCGACAAGACCAAGGTCGTCAACGACGCCATGGGTGCGCTGCGCACCAGGCTCGGCCACGAGAAGGGCTACGTCACCGGCGCGGCCTGGTGCCCGCTGTGGGTGGTCGATTTCCCGATGTTCGAGTACGACGAGGACGACAAGCGCTGGGTCGCCTGCCACCACCCCTTCACCAGCCCGAAGGACGAGCACGTCGAGCTGCTCGAGTCCAACCCGGGCGAATGCCTGGCCAAGGCCTACGACCTCGCGCTCAACGGCTGGGAGATCGGCGGCGGCTCGGTGCGTATCCACCGCGCCGACGTGCAGGCGCGCGTGTTCCAGGCGCTCAACATCGGCCCCGAGGAGCAGCAGGCCAAGTTCGGCTTCCTGCTCGATGCGCTCAAGTACGGCGCGCCGCCCCACGGCGGCCTGGCCTTCGGCCTCGACCGCATCGTGACGATGATGACCGGCGCCGAATCGATCCGCGACGTCATCGCCTTCCCCAAGACCCAGCGCGCCCAGTGCCTGCTGACCGACGCCCCGGGCGACGTCGACGAGAAGCAGTTGCGCGAGCTGCACATCCGCCTGCGCCAGAAGGTGGAAACCCAGGTCGAAGTCGGCCGCAGCTGAGCCTGCGCGAGCGCGGGGGGGCGGACGAGCGGTCGCCCCCCGCGTT
Source organism: Thauera sp. (assembly GCA_024710965.1). Taxonomy (GTDB): domain Bacteria; phylum Pseudomonadota; class Gammaproteobacteria; order Burkholderiales; family Rhodocyclaceae; genus Thauera. The sequence goes on from JANJTU010000042.1 coordinate 4,807, forward strand.
TCTTCCGCACTCGCGCCGTGCGTTCCGTCACTTTCCTGCGCCGCACACCGCGCCGCAGGGGTTCCGGTCCGCTTGCCCGATGGCGTAATCTTCGGCCGTGGCATGCCTTGGCGTGCGCCCTCCCTCCTCCCCATGCCGCTGTCCGAACAAACCCAGGTCCTCGTCGTCGAAAGCCAGCCCACGATGCGCGCCCAGCTGCGCAGCATGCTGGCCTCGATCGGCATCGGCGCGGCCCAGTTCGCGGTGTCGGCGACGATGGCGATCCGCCGCCTGCGCGAGCAGCGCTACGACCTGATCCTGTGCGAGTACAACCTGGGCGACGGCCAGGACGGCCAGCACCTGCTCGAAGACCTGCGCCACCACGAAATCATCCCGCTCGACACCCTGTTCGTGATGATCACCGGCGAGCGCAACTACGAGCGCGTCATCGCCGCCTGCGAGCTGCTGCCGAACGACTACATCCTCAAGCCGCTCAACGCCGAAACCCTGCGCGTGCGCCTGCAGCGCGCGTTCGAGAAGCGCGACGCCTTCCAGCCCGCCTGGCAGCTGATGCGCCTGGGCGACACCGTCGGCGCGATCGACTACTGCCGCAGCGCGCGCGACACCCATCCGCAGTACAGCATCGATTTCATGCGCCAGCAGGCCGAGCTGCACACGAGCATCGGCCAGATCGACGAAGCCGAGGCGCTGTACCGTGACATCCTCGGCGCGCGCCCCATCCCCTGGGCCGGCCTCGGCCTCGCCCGCAGCCTGCTGCTGAAGAAGCAGCCCGCAGAGGCGGAAGAGATCCTCAGCGGCCTGCTCGCCACGCACGAGCGCTTCATCGAGGCCTACGAACTGCTCAGCCGGCTGCACGAGGAGGGTGGCCGCCCCGAGGAGGCACGCGCCACGCTGCAGGCCGCCACCGAGAAGTCGCCGTATCGCGTGCGCCGCCTGCGCCACCTCGGCGAGCTTTCGCTCGCGGTGGGCGACGCCAGCGGCGCCGAAAGCTGCCTCGCCGAGGTCGTGCGCAAGAGCAAGTATTCCGAGTTCCGCGAACCCGAGGACCACGTCCGCCTGGTGCAGGCCCAGCTCGCGCAGAACAAGGTCGACGACGCCCGCAGCACCATCACCGACCTCGAGCGCAGCCTCGGCCGCCAGCCCAAGGGCGAGCTGTGCGCGGCGCTGGGCAGCGCGCTGCTGCACGCGCACAACAAGGACCAGCCGCGCGCGCAGGAAGCCCTGCTCAAGGCGGCGCGGGCCGGCACACAGTCGCGCGAGCTCTCCGTCGGCCTGCGCCAGGAGCTGGCCAAGGCCTGCTTCGACCAGCAGCTCGACGAGCACGGCAGTGAGCTGCTGATGGACCTGCTGCGCACCTCGGCCGACGAGCGCACGGTCGAGAGCACGCGCGCCGCGCTGAAGGAACGCGGCCTCGACCAGCTCGGGCAGCAGCTCGAGGCCCGCATCCAGGCCGAGGTGAAGTCGCTCGTCACCGCGGGTGCGGAAAAGGCCCGCGCCGGTGACTTCGACGGCGCCGTCGCCGAGATGATGAACGCCGCGCGCAAGCTCCCCGGCAATCCGCACGTGCTGTTCAATGCCGCACTCGCGCTGCTGCGCCACATCGAGCACCGCGGCTGGAACGAGGCGCTCGCGGCCCAGGCACGCGGCCTCATCGAGCGCGCCCGCGAGCTCGCCCCCGCCAGCCCGCGCCTGGCCGCGCTGACCGAGTTCATGCACGGCCTGATCAAGCACTATGGCATCGCCCCCGAGCGCAGCCCGTCGAAACCGCGCTCGACCTGACCCCTGGCCCTGTCTCACACAGCCCTGCTCCCCCCGATGCTTCGCTCCCTGTTCGCCCGCCTGCTCCTGCTCGCCAGCCTGCTCGGCCTCATCGCCGGCTGCAGCCCGGCCGCCTCCGACGCTGACGGCCGCGCCCTCGCCGGCCTGCCGCCGGAAGCGCTGCACACGCTCGCCCTGATCGAACGCGGCGGGCCCTTCCCCTACCGCAAGGACGGCACCGTGTTCCAGAACCGCGAGCGCCTGCTGCCGGGCAAGCCGCGCGGCTACTACCGCGAATACACCGTGCCCACGCCCGGTTCGCGCGACCGCGGCGCGCGCCGCATCGTCACCGGCGGCGATCCGCCCGAGGTGTTCTACTACACCGCCGACCACTACCGCAGCTTCCGCCGCATCGAACCCCGCCCATGACTCCGCTGCCACCGCCAGGCGCCGCCGGCACCGCCCGCGACATCCGCATCGATCTCGCCGGCTGCGTGGACAAGGCCGAGCTGCTCGCCCGCATCGCCAGCGCGCTGCAGTTCCCGGCCTGGTTCGGCCACAACTGGGACGCACTGGCCGACTGCCTCACCGACCTGTCCTGGCTGCCGGCCGAGCGCTACTCGATCACGCTGGAGCAGCCGCAGGCGCTGCGTGCCGCGGCCCCCGAAGTGCTCGCCACCGCGCTCGAGATCCTCGATGAGGCCGCCGCCTTCTGGGCGGACGCCGGCGTCGGCTTCGCCGTCGAGCTCAGCGAGGACGCAGCGGGCGGCCCTACTGCGCCGGCCTCGCCGCCCGCTTCTCCTCGATGAGCGCGGCGAGGCAGGCCGGGCAGTAGCAGGCGCCGGTGGCGGGCACGGCATCGGTCGGCGGCACGACGAAGGCCGGTGGATAGGCCGCGCACCAGCACACCGGCTCGCCCGCGCGCATGCCGCAGCTGAAGGCCCGACCGCAGCGCGGGCACAGGTTCGGTTCGGATCTGGCCGCGGAAGCTTCTCTTTGCATATCGGCGAAACATGAGACGTCGTCAGCGAAGGGGCGATGATAGGCCACGCATCGGTAGCGCGACAGCGCGCAGCCTTACCCACACTCTTGAAAAGGTCTCTGTCCAACCTATATTCACAGTGAAGCCGGCCTTGCCGGCCAACTGCGAGCAAAGGAGAGTGTGACATGAGCAGCAACCTCACCCGTCGTGGCGACCCGCTGGAGGATTTCTTCCGTGGCTTCTTCGTCCGCCCGGTCGATTTCGGCAGCGGCGCCCTTGCCACCCTCAGCGCCGACGCGCCGCAGATGCGGGTCGACGTGAAGGAAAAGCCGGACGGCTATGAAGTCCATGCCGAACTGCCCGGCATGAAGAAGGAAGACATCCACGTCCATATCGACGGCCCGGTGGTGTCGATCAGCGCCGAGCGCAAGCAGGAGAAGGAAATCAAGGAAGGCGAGAAGGTGCTGCGCACCGAGCGCTACTTCGGCAAGGTTTCGCGCAGCTTCCAACTCGGCCAGGAGATCGACGAAGCCAAGGCCAGCGCCAAGTTCAACGATGGCGTGCTCGAACTGAGCCTGCCGAAGAAGGCCGAAGTTCAGGCCAAGCGGCTGACGATCGACTAGCGCCACGCCTGGCGGCCGAGGGCCGGCGAAACGGGGGCGCGGGCCCCCGTTCCGCTACAGGCCGAGCCAGCGCGCGATGATGCTGCGCTGCATCTCCGAAGTACCCGAGTAGATCGTGCTGCCGACGGCGTCGCGCAGTGCGCGCTCCACCTCGTACTCGACCATGTAACCGTAGCCGCCGTGCACATGCACGGCGTCGAGCGCGGTACGCAGCAGCGACTCGCTCACCATCAGCTTCGCCATCGAGGCGTCGAGCGAGGCGTTGCGCAGGTTCTGCAGCCGCCAGGCGGCGCGGTAGGTGAGCAGCCGCGCCGCCTCGAGTTGCACCTTCATGTCGGCGATCTTGTGCGCCACGGCCTGGAACTTGCCGATCGCCTGGCCGAACTGGTTGCGCGTGCGCGCATAGGCGATCGAGGTCTCGAGCAGGCGCTCGATCGTGCCGACGTGGCCGGCCACGAGCAGGCAGCGCTCCCAGTCCATCGCCGTGGCGAACACCGCCGCGCCGCCGCCGACCTCGCCGAGCACGGCTTCGGCGGGCAGGAACAGGTCGTCGAACACCAGTTCGCCCACCGGCGAGGTGCGCAAGCCCATCTTCTCGAACTTCTGCCCGGCGACGAAGCCCGGCGTCTCGCGCTCCACGAGGAAGGCGGTGACGCCGCCATGAAAGCCCTTGTCCGCATCGGTGACGGCGAAGATCACCGCGACGTCGGCCACCGGGCCGTTGGAGATGAAGGTCTTGCTGCCGTTGATGCGCCAGCCCTCGCCGTCGCGCTCGGCGCGGGTGCGCATCGAGAAGCTGTCCGAGCCCGAGCCCGGCTCGGTGATCGCGTGCGCGCCGACCAGCGTGCCGTCGCACAGGCCGGGCAGATAGCGCCGCTTCTGCGCCTCGCTGCCGTGGCGCCACAGCGGCACGACGCAGGCGAGCAGATGGGCGGAGAGCGAAAACACCAGCCCGCCGTCGCGGCAGCCGTAGCCAAGCGCCTCCAGCACCACGGCGCAGGACAGGGCGTCGAGCCCGGTGCCGCCGTAGGCCTCGGGCACCGGCAGGCCCTGGATGCCGATCCTGGCGCACTCGCGCCACAGCTCGCGCGAGAACACCTGCTCGCGGTCGCGCTCGGCGAGCTGCTCGTTGAGCGCGCCGCGGGCGAAGCGGATCGTGCTCTCGCGCAGCGCCTTCTGCTCGTCGGAGTAGGCGAAATCCATCAGCCGAGCTCCTTCAGGCGCTGGTAGTCGGTCTTGTCGGTGGAGGTCCGCGGCAAGGCCTCCAGCCACTCGAAGCGGTCGGGAATCATGTACAGCGGCAGGTGCCCGGCGCAGAAGCGCTTGAGCTCGATCAGCGACAGCCGGCCCGGCTCGCGGCTGCTGAGGAAGGCGGTGATGCGCACGCCAGCGTCGGCGTCGGCCAGCGCCACCACCGCCGCTTCCTTGATCAGCGGGTGCTGGTAGAGGCCGGCCTCGATCTCGCCCAGCTCGACACGGTAGCCGCGCCGCTTGACCATGCGGTCGCGCCGGCCGCGATAGATGTAGTTGCCGTCCTCGCCCTCGACGACGATGTCGCCGGTGCGGTACCAGCGCGTGCCGTCGGCGTCGACGAGGAAGCTGCGCGCGCTCTGCTCGGGCAGCGACCAGTAGCCCTGCATCACGCCGCGGCCGGTGATGCACAGCTCGCCTTCCGCACCCGGCGCCAGCGGCCGGCCATCCTCGTCGACCGCCTTGCCGCGCAGGTGCTCGCACACGCGGCCGATCGGATACGGCGCGCTGCGCTCCGCCGGCACCGGCGGCACGACCTCGTACCAGGTGCACACATTGGTCTCGGTCGGCCCGTAGAGGTTGAAGTAGCGCGGCCCCTGCACCCGTTCGCACAGCGTGCGCAGATGCTTGACCGGGAAGACCTCGCCGGCGAACAGCACCAGCCGCAGGTCGGGAAAGCGCTGCTCGGCCAGGTTGCCGAACTGCGCCATCAGGCTCAGGATCGACGGCGCCGAGTACCAGACGGTGATGCGCTCCGCGGCGATCAGCCGCGCCAGGTGCAGGGCGTCCTTGCCGCGCTCCTCCGGGATCAGCACCAGTGCGGCGCCGTGCTTGAGGGCGACGTGGATGTCGAGGATCGACAGGTCGAAATGGAAGGGCGCATGCGAGGAGAAGCGGTCGTCCGGCCCGGGCCCGAACAGCGCCGAGCACCAGTCGACGAAGCTCACCGCGTTCTCGTGCGACAGCATCACGCCCTTCGGCTTGCCGGTGGAGCCCGAGGTGTAGAGGATGTAGGCGAGATCGTCGGCGGCGCGCGCCGCGTCCTCGACGACGGCCGCCGGGCCTTCGGCATCGGCGGCATCGAGCGCGCGCGCGAGCGGCTCGCCGCCGCCGGTGGCCTCCAGCAGCAGGCGCGGCGGCGCCTCGCCGAGGGCGAACAGCTCGGTGATGAAGCGATCCTCGAAGCGCGCCTCCATCACCACCGCCTTCACCGCACAGTTGTGCATGATGTAGGCGTTGCGCGCGGGCGGTGCCTCGGGGTCGACCGGCACGTAGGCGGCGCCGGCCCTGAGGATGCCGTAGATGGCGGCGACCGCGTCGATCGACTTGCGCAGGTAGATGCCGACGCGGTCGCCGGGCGCGACGCCCATCGCGACCAGGCGGTCGCGCAGGCGGCCCGACAGCGCATCGAGCTGGGCGTAGGTGACGGCGCCGCGCTCCGGCTCGACCACCGCGGTACGTGCGGCGTGGTGGACGGCAGCGGCGCAGAAGGCGTGATGCAGGGCGAGCGGCGCGGACATGGCGGCCTACCTCAACTTCGCTTCGAGCAGGCCGACGATGCTGCGGATCGTGTCGAGATGCTCCTTGTCGGCTTCGTGCGCCTCGAGGACGACGCCGAACTTTTCCTCCAGGAACAGCACGAGCTTCAGCGTCGCGATCGAATCCAGGATGCCGCCGCTGATCAGCGGCAGGTCCGGCGTCAGGTTGTCGGGATTCTCGCCGGGCAGGAACTCCTCGATGATGTAGTTCCTCACGGCCTGGCTGTAATCGGTGCCGGTTTCCATTGCAGTTCTCCCTTGATCTTGATGCAGAGGTGTCAGCGCCCGGTGGGCCGGAAGATCGTGTCGCGCCGCTGCGCCAGTTCGGCGAGCAGCCGCATGGCCACCACGCGGTGGCCGGCGGCGTTGGGGTGGTCGTCCCATTCGGCGAGACGGATCGACTCGATCGGGTGATTCTTGTAGACGTCGTCGAGATTGATGCGGACAAAGCCCGCCTCTGCGGCGATCGCCTCGGTCTCGGTCGTCTCCTCGCGCCAGCTTCCGTCGCGCACCTGCGGCAGGAAGATCCACACCGGCACGATGCCGCGCCCGCGCGCCTCGGCGGCGATGCGGCCATAGACGTAGGCGAGCAGCTCGCGCCGATGCGGCGCCAGGCGCCGCCGCGCCTCGGCCTCGTCCATGCTCGCGCTGAGGCCGGCCTTGCGCACGATTTCGGCGAGACCGTCGTAGGGGATGGCGATGCCCTTGCGCACCACCTCCACCAGATAGCTCGCCGAGCGCGAGATCTCGTTGCCGGTGGCGACGTAGAACAGCGCGTGCGGGCCGAAGGCGAAGGCCTTCTCCGCCGCCACCAGCTGCTGCGGCGGCTGGTAGCCGGGAATGCCCATGTTGAGCAGCTCGTACCTGCGGATCGGTCCGCCGTCCAGCCCGCGGTTGAGCTCGTCCTCGAGCACGGCCTCGAAAGTCGCGCCGTCATCGACGCCCCAGCCCATCACCGACGAGGCGCCGAGCACCACCACGCGATGGGTGCCGGCGGCCGGCAGTGCCTCGTAGTCGCGGTCGCGCATGCCGAAGCGGTTGATGCTGATGGTGCCGTGCGTCGTCGTGCGCACGAAGGACGGAATCAGCTCGGTCTGCGCAAAGCCGCCGACGAAGCGCTTCAGGTTGGCGCTGTCCACATCGAGCCAGTTCTTCGGCTTGTTCATGTAGACCTCCCACAGCTGGGAGTTGAAGCGATCCACCGAGAGCAGGTTCTCGTAGTAGCCGCGCTCGAGCTGGGCAGTGTCGAGGCGGCTGAGCTGGCCCGAGCGCAGCGAATGGACGAAGGTGCCCACGTCGCGCCCGAGCTGCGAATGCACCGCCTCGACGCTGACGCCGAGCAGCAGCAGCAGCGCCACCACGGTGCCGAGGCGGCTGCGCAGCCAGGTGCGGTCGTCGACCGCCGAGGCGCGCACGTTGCGCAGCGAGTCGCGCGGGATGCTGCCGACGACGATCACCGCCAGCACGATCGCCGGGAACACCAGCGCCTCGAGCGTGAACCCGCCGCCGAGCGCCGGCCACAGCGACAGCCAGGCGCCGAGCGACTCCGCGGTCCAGAACGACCACAGCACGCAGATGAACCAGAAGGTGGCATAGGTCTTCCCCACCTGCACGGCGATCGTGCGCCCGTCACGCACCGGCGCGCTCAGCGTGCGGGCGCGGCCGCGGCGCATCTCGTAGAGCGAATTGGCGACCACCAGCACGCCGAGGATGGCCCAGAACAGCATGTCCTGCGGCACCAGCAGCATCGTGCCGCGCAGCCAGAACCACTGCCAGGCGTGCAGGAACCAGGTCATCAGGAAGACGTACAGGGTGGCGATCACGAGCGCCTTCTCCGTCCCCAGCTTGCGCAGCCTGAACACCGCCGGGTAGTAGAAGACCTTCTGCATGAACTCCTTCCAGTAGATGTTGATGCGCCGCCAGAAGTCGGTGAAGCTCGAGGCGAGCAGGTAGCGGTTGTGCGTCTCCGGCAGGCGGAAGCCGAACAGGCAGAGCATGCCGATGATGAGGTGGAAGAGGCCGGACACGCGCAGGTACAGCAGGAAGTTTGCCACCAGGTACTGCCCGAGCTCGGCCGGGCCGGCAACCTCGTGCGGCGCCAGGGTCAGGTGGTAATAGACGATGCGGTACAGGATCAGGTGGATGACGCCGCGCACCATCCAGTCGACGCCGACCTGGTAGATGCGGTAGGCGTCGTCGTCGAAGTAGTTGCGGCGGAAGGTCTTCCAGTCGATCACCGGAAAGAGCGGAAAGCACGCGTTCGGCAGCATGAAGAAGTAGGCCAGCGACTGCGTCGGCGCGACCGGCGTCTTGTCGTGGCGCAGGTCGTAGAAGTAGATGATCAGGCGGAACATGAACATCGCGCCGAGGATCGGCCAGATTGCATCCGACCACGGGAAGGGCAGATGGCCGGCGCGCTGCAGCACGAGCACCGCGGCCACCGCGCCCAGCAGCGCGCCGCGCGCCGCGAACGACAGCGGCAGGTGGCAGATGCCGATCAGCACGAGCCCGATCGCCACCAGCCACGCCGCATTCGCGGCCCCCATGACGACGACGATGCCGGCCAGGCTCAGCACGGCGAAGAAGGGCAGGCGCAGGCGCAGCGGCAACCAGGCGTGCACGGCGAAGCCGGCGAAGGCCAGCATCGCGAGCAGGCGGAACGCCGCCGATTCGATCTGGAACTGGCGCAGCAGCAACAGCAGCAAGCCGAGCTGCGCGACCACGAGGAGAAAATTCGCCACGCTGATGTGGCCCTGCTGCACTTCGGCGCCAGTCTCCCGACCGGGCAATCCGGCCACTGCAGTCACGCTCATCGGCGGTCTCCCTGTTGTCTGGTCCCGCCCTCGCGCCGCCTTGCTACCCGGGATACGAGGGCTTGCCGGCTCGACATGCCGGTCGCCTTTTAGACGTTATCGTCTATTTGGACTTTGTCGTCCAGTATGGACAGCGATCGGCGTTTTTCAAGCACAGATTCCGGCCGCGCGGGCGACGTTGCCGCGCCCCCCGTGCTGCGCAACAATCGAGCCTCCCTCCGGCCCCGGCCATGCCCATGCGCACCGTGCTCGCCTGCCTGCTGTCGCTCCACGTCGCTGGCGCCGCGCAGGCGGACACCCTGCGCGTCGGCCCCGGCGAGCCCATCACGCGCATCGCCGACGCCGCACGGCTGGCGCGCGACGGCGACGTGGTCGAGATCCAGCCCGGCGAATACCGCGCCGATGTCGCGGTGTGGACGCAGCAGGCGCTGACCATCCGCGGCGTGGGCGAGCGCCCGGTGCTGATCGCCGACGGCGCCAGCGCCGAAGGCAAGGCGATCTGGGTCGTGCGTGGCGGCGACATCCGCATCGACAACCTCGAGTTCCGTGGCGCGCGCGTCGTCGACGGCAACGGCGCGGGCATCCGCTTCGAGCGCGGCCGGCTGCAGGTGAGCAACTGCAGCTTCGTCGACAACCAGACGGGCATCCTCACCGCCAACTTCGAGGACGCCGAGCTGCGCATCGACGACAGCCTGTTCGCCCAGGCCCCGCGCCAGGAGCACGCCCTGCCCCACCTGCTCTACGTCGGCCGCATCGCGCGGCTGGAGATCTCCGGCAGCCGCTTCCACCAGGGCTACCGCGGCCACCTGATCAAGTCGCGCGCGCGCCACAGCGAGATCCGTTACAACCTGATCTACGACGGCCCCGCGGGCGAAGCCTCTTACGAGATCGACCTCCCCAACGGCGGCCTCGCCTATGTCGTCGGCAACGTCATCGGCCAGAGCGCGGGCACGCAGAACGCGGTGGTCGTCGCCTACGGCGCCGAAGGCGAGGCCTGGCCGGACAGCGCGCTCTACCTGGCGCACAACACCCTGCTCAGCGACCGCCCCGGCGGCGCCTGGTTTCTGCGCACCTGGCCGGAGCGCCTGCCGGCAGGCGTTGAGGTGGTCGGCACCAACAACCTCACCGTCGGCCTCGGCGCCTTCACGCTCGCGGCGCAGGGCCGCTTCCGCGGCAACGTGCCGGCCATCGCCGCCCAGCTCGGCGACCCGGACATCCTCGACTTCAGCCTGCCGCGCGGCTCGCTGCTGCGCCGCCTCGCCGTGGAGCCCGGCGCGGGCGGTGGCCGGCCGCTCGCCCCGGCGGCCGAGTTTCGCCTGCCAATCGGCACCCGGCCGCTCGCGCCACCCGCACGCTGGGCGCCGGGCGCCTTCCAGGGCGACGGTTACGCACCTTAGGCGGCGTCCGCATTAGAATCCGGTCATTGCCGCCCGCCTCCGCCGCGGGTGGGCCCGACCCGGCTCCGCGCCGCCGCGGGCCACCCGCGGCGGCCCGCTCCGGCTCCTTCCGAACCCGTCACAGGACGACTCCCTCCATGACCGACACGAGCAAACCCCAGGACGTCACCCCGGCGCGCAAGGCCGGCATCCTCGCCGAGGCCCTGCCCTACATCAAGCGCTTCTTCGACAAGACCATCGTCATCAAGTACGGCGGCAACGCGATGACCGACCCGCACCTGAAGGACTGCTTCGCGCGCGACGTCGTGCTCCTCAAGCTCGTCGGCCTGAACCCGGTCGTCGTGCACGGCGGCGGCCCGCAGATCGAGAACCTGCTCGCCCGCGTCGGCAAGAAGGGCGAGTTCATCCAGGGCATGCGCGTCACCGACGCCGAGACCATGGAAGTAGTCGAGATGGTGCTCGGCGGCCAGGTGAACAAGGAGATCGTCAACCTGATCAACCAGCACGGCGGCAAGGCCGTCGGCCTCACCGGCAAGGACGCCAGCTTCATCCGCGCCAAGAAGCTGCTGATGCAGAAGCTCGACGCGCCCGCGGGCGACCTCGTCGATGTCGGCCAGGTCGGCGAGATCACCAGCATCGACCCGAGCCTGATCGCCTTCCTCGACCAGGGCGACTTCATCCCGGTGATCGCGCCGATCGGCGTCGGCGAGAACGGCGAGACCTACAACATCAACGCCGACGTCGTCGCCGGCAAGCTCGCCGAGATCCTGAAGGCCGAAAAGCTGGTGCTGCTGACCAACACCCCGGGCGTGCTCGACAAGAGCGGCAAGCTGCTCACCGGCCTGACCCCGCGCCAGATCGACGAGCTGGTGGCCGACGGCACGCTGTCGGGCGGCATGCTGCCCAAGATCGGCTCGGCACTGGACGCCGCGCGCAACGGCGTGAAGTCGGTGCACATCATCGACGGCCGCGTGGAACACTGCCTGCTGCTGGAGATCCTCACCGACCACGGCGTCGGCACGATGATCAAGAGCAAGTAAGCGTCGCCGCCCGGGGGCGCGCCGACGCGCCCCGCCCTGCCGGCCGGGTGCCGGCGCCCACGGAAGACCCGCCCATGCCGCCAATCCCCGACGCCGAGGCCATCCGCAACGCCCTGCGCACGGTCATCGACCCCGAAGTGGGGGTCAACATCGTCGATCTGGGCCTCATCTACCGCATCGACGCCGGTGCGGACGAGGTCGCCATCGACATGACGATGACCTCACCCGCGTGCCCGATGGGCGACTTGATCCTCGACGACATCGACGCCGCGCTCGACGCCCTGCTGCCGCCCGCGGTACAGATCAAGGTGAACCTGGTGTGGGATCCGCCGTGGACGGCCGACATGATGACCGCCGACGCGCGCCAGCACTTCGGCTGGCACAAGGGCTGATCCCGCCCCGCCGCATGATCCGCGACGTCCCGCCGCCGGCCCGGCTGCCGCTGCTCGCCCTCGGCCTGCTCTCGCTCGTCACCGGCGTGCTCGCCGGCCTGGGCCGGCTCGGGGTGGCGGTGCCCGAGTTCGCCCTGGCCCAGGCCGGCAGCCATGCGGCGCTGATGATCTGCGCCTTCTTCGGCACCGTCATCAGCCTCGAGCGCGCGGTCGCGCTCGGCCGTCCCTGGGCCTACCTCGGCCCCGCCGCCGCCGGCGCGGGCGGCCTCGTGCTCGCGCTCGGCGGCCCGCCCGCGCCGGCGCAGTGGCTGTTCGCGGGCGCCGCGGCGGGCCTGGTGCTGGCAAGCGTGGAGGTGATGCGCCGTCAGCTCGCGCTCTTCACCGCCATGCTCGGCATCGCCGCGCTGTGCTGGCTCGCCGGCTGCCTGCTCTGGCTCGCCGGCGCCGGCCTGCACCTGGCGGTGCCGTTCTGGCTCGCCTTTCTCGTCCTCACGATCGCCGCCGAGCGGCTCGAGCTCACCCGCCTGCTGCCGGCACGGCCGGCGGCCATGCCGAGCTTCGTCGCCGTGGTGGCGCTGATCCTCGGCGGCGCGCTGGCCGCCGTCTGGCAGCCGGACACCGGCCTCGCGCTCTTCGCCGCCGGCCTGCTCGCGCTCGCCGCCTGGCTACTGAGCTTCGACATCGCCCGCCACAACGCGCGCCAGACCGGCCTCGCGCGCTTCATCGCCATCTGCCTGCTGTCGGGCTACGCCTGGCTCGCCGCCGGTGCGCTCGCCGGCCTGGCGGGCGGCTTCGCCCCCGGCCATGCGCTGCACGACCTCGCGCTGCACGCGATCGCGCTCGGCTTCGTCTTCGCGATGGTCTTCGGCCATGCGCCGATCATCTTCCCGGCGGTGGTCAAGGTGAAGATGCCCTACCACCCGGTGTTCTACCTGCCGCTCGCCCTGCTTCACCTGTCGCTCGCCGCACGCGTCGCCGGCGGGCTGGCGGACACATTCGTCCTCAGGCAGTGGGGCGCGACGGCGAACGCGCTCAGTCTCGTCGTCTTCATCGCCACCCTGCTCACCAGCGTCGCCCGCGGCCGGCGGCCGGCGCCCCGGCGCCGCGCCCGCTGAAACGGCCGCAGCCGATTTCACCGGCGCGCCAGGCCGCCCTCAGGCCGTGCAGCCGGCTCCTGCGCCCGGGGGCGCCGCCGGGCGCAGCCGCGCGATGCGGCGGCGTTGTGATCGTCATCCTCCGGCGCTAATCTAGGGGCAGCTTTTCGTTGCGCCCGCAGGCGCTGCGCCGTTCAACGCAACCAGGCCGCCACCGCACATGAAACTCACCATTTTCGGCACCGGCTATGTGGGCCTCGTCACCGGCGCCTGCCTGGCCGAAGTCGGCCACACCGTGCTCTGCATGGACGTCGATCAGGACAAGGTCGACAAGCTCAGGGCCGGCGTGATCCCGATCTGGGAACCCGGCCTCGAACCGATCGTCGAGCGCAACGTGCGCGACGGCCGGCTGCGCTTCACCACCGACGTCGAAGAGGCGGTCAGGCACGCCGAAGTCCAGTTCATCGCCGTCGGCACGCCGCCCGACGAGGACGGCTCGGCCGACCTGCAGTACGTGCTCGCCGTGGCCGAGGGCATCGCCCGCCACATGCCGCGCTACCGCGTCATCGTCAATAAATCGACGGTGCCGGTCGGCACCGCCGACAAGGTGCAGGCGCGCGTCGCCGAGATCCTCGCCGAGCGCGGCGAGGCGATCGCCTTCGACGTCGTCTCCAACCCCGAATTCCTCAAGGAAGGCGCCGCGGTGGGCGACTTCCTCAAGCCCGATCGCATCATCATCGGCACCCGCGCGGCACGCGCGCAGGAGCGCATGCGCGAGCTCTACGAGCCCTTCAACCGCAACCACGAACGCACCCAGTTCATGGAGGTGAAGAGCGCCGAGCTGACCAAGTACGCCGCCAACGCGATGCTGGCGACCAAGATCAGCTTCATGAACGAGCTCGCCAACATGGCCGAGCTGCTCGGCGCCGACATCGAGGAGGTGCGCCGTGGCATCGGCGCCGACCCGCGCATCGGCTACCACTTCATCTACCCGGGCTGCGGCTACGGCGGCAGCTGCTTCCCGAAGGACGTCCAGGCGCTGGGCCGCACCGCCGCGCAGATCGGCTATGACGCGCCGCTGCTGCGCGCGGTGGAGGCGGTCAACAACCGCCAGAAGACGATGCTCTTCACCAAGCTGGCGAAGCACTTCGGCGGCACCGAGGCGCTGCGCGGGCGCACCATCGCGCTCTGGGGCCTGGCCTTCAAGCCCAACACCGACGACATGCGCGCTGCGCCCAGCCGCACGCTGATGGAGGCCTTGTGGGCGGCCGGCGCCCGGGTGCAGGCCTTCGACCCGGTGGCGATGGACGAAGCCCGCCGCCTCTACGGCGCGCGCGCCGACCTGGCGCTGTGCCGCAGCAAGTACAGTGCGCTGGAGGGCGCGGATGCGCTCGCGATCTGCACCGAATGGCAGCTCTTCCGCGCGCCGGACTTCGAGGAGATGGCGAGCCTGCTCAAGGCGAAGGTGATCGTCGACGGGCGCAACCTGTACAGCCCGGAGCGGCTCGGGGCGGATGGCTGGCATTACTACGGCGTCGGCCGCGGCGCCGCATAACGAGCTACGGCCAGGTCTCGGCAACAGGGCCGCCCCGTGCGCACACCGTTCCAGGGAGCGGGCGGCTGGCGTCTCGTCGTCGGCGCGCTGATCGTCTACGGCTCGCTTTACCCCTTCCGCTTCGAGTGGCCGGATTCGCTCGCCGCCGCGCTGCACGCCCTCGTGGCTGACAGCCGCCTCTGGTCCGGTCGCGGCGACGTTGCCGGCAACCTGCTGCTGTTCCTTCCCTGGGGGGCCCTGCAGCCGAGCGGGGCAAACCGCGCCCGCTGGGATGGGCCGACCTTCGCCAGCGGCCTGGCGCTCGCCCTGGCGCTGCAATTGCTCCAGATCGGGCTGCCGGGCAGGGATGCGGCACTGTCGGACGTGTTCTGGAACGGCGCCGGCATCCTCGCGGGCCAGCTCGCGCTGGCGCCGGTCGTGCGCGCCTTCCTCCACGACGAAGCCGGGCCGCGACGACTCGGCCCCGACGTCATCCTTCCCCTGCTGTGGCTGACCGTGATGGCGCTGCCGCTGCTGCCGTCGCTCGACTGGCACGCGCTGAAGAGCCACCTGCGCATCTTCCTCGCCCCGTCCCCGATCGGCGTGCCCGAACTCGCGCTGGCGTACGGCAGCGTGCTGGTCGTCGCCTGTGCGCTGCGCTCCGGCTTCCCGCCCGGGCGCAGTCTGCTGCTGCTTGCGCTGGTGATCGGCCTGGCGGCGGCGGCCAAGCTGCTCACGCTGCACAACGCGCTCTACCGGGCGGAAGTGCTGGCCTGGGGACTGGCGTGGGCGAGCAGCGTGATCCTCCTGAAGACGCGCCCGCAGGCGCTGCCCACGCTCGCGTTCGCGGTCATGCTGCTCGGGCTGAGCCTCGCCGCGCTCGAGCCGTTCACGTTCTCCGGCACTGCGCGCACCTTCAACCTGCTGCCCTTCGTCGGTTACCTGCGCGGCGACATGCTCGGCAACCTGCGCGAGCTCGCCCTGACGGCCTGGGTCGCGGTAGCCATCCTGTGGGTCGGCGGCCGGATGGGCGGCAATGTGGCGGGCATCGGCGTTTTCCTGGTGGCATGGGTGCTGCTGCTCGAACTCGCGCAGATGTGGATCAGGGGGCGCAGCGCGGACATCACGCCGGTGCTCACGACCCTCCTCGTCACCCTCGCGATGCGCGGGATGCGGCCCCATGCGTCCGCCGCCGCACCGCAGCGTGCGCCGAGTCCCGCTCGCCGCCCGCACACCGGCACGCCGCCGCAGCGCGTGGCCCTGCGCTTCAGCCGGCCGCTCGCGCTGGGCGGGCTGGCGGCCTGGGGCGCGGCCGTGCTGGCGCTGTCGTGGCTGATACGCCAACCGGGCGTACCCTACAACGTTCGCGAGCTCTTCATTGCCGACGGCCACCCGCTGGCCGTCGCCATCTTCAGCCTCGCGCTGCTCTGGCTCGGCGCCGGCGGCTGGCTTGCCGTCTCGCTCGCCGCACGGGCGCGCCATTTCTGGCTGGCGCTGCCCGGTGCGCTCATGCTGAGCGCGCTCGTCAGCCTGCTGTTGCTCGCGCTCAGCGTCACCCGCGAGAGCCTGATGGACATCGCCGGCAGCAGCAACCTGCACTGGATGGTGGTGAACAGGCTCAGCTGGGGGCAATGGTGGGCAGAGGTCTTCCGCGACGCGCTCGGCCCGCAGTTCGTCGCGCCGGTCGAACGCCTCGTGCGCTATGTCGCGCTCTACCTTCCACCCACGGCCTTCCTCGCCGTCGCGCTGGTCTCGACCAAGGCGGCAGCGCCACATGTGCGCGGCAGCGACGCGCTGAAGGCGGTCGCTGTCCTCGTGCCGGTGCTGTGGCTGTGCAAGAAGATCGCCTTCGACTGGTCCTCGACCGACAACCTCAACGAACTGATCGCGCAAACGGGCGCCTTCGGGCTCGGCGGCGGCGCCTATCTTTACCTGCTCCTCGCCGTCGTCGCGTTCAACATGGCCGTGCTGGGGCAGGCCTCCCGTCCGCGCACACTCGTCATCGCCGCCGCGGTGACCGCACTCTGCCTGCCCGCATCGTGGTACCTGCTGGTCCACGGGCTTTCGCCCGCGGTGGAAAAGTACGGGCTGATCTACTCGGGGGTGCAGTTCCTGCTCGGCGCCGACCGCAGCGCGACGCTGCCCGAGCACGTCCTGCAGCTGCGCTGGGCGGCGCTCTATCTCGGTCTTCAGGCGGTCGGGGCGGCCGGCGTTCAGCTCGCGCGCCATGCCTTCCGCCGTGCCGGCACGGCTGAGGCCATGGCGGCCTCACGCTAGGGTTCGCGCCAGGCGCCGGCGCGCTGCAGCTTGTTCTTCAGGCCGGGCAAGGGGAACCCCATCCGGTATGCCGCATGCGCGCGCGCGAGCGCCTTGTCGTACTGCTTCAGGTCGACGAAGGCCAGACCGAGGTTGTAATGCACGTTGGCGTCGTCCCCGGCCAGCGCCAGCGCCGACTCGAGCTGCTCCACCGCCGCCTGCGGCTTGTTGCGCTTGATCAGGTACAAGCCGTAGGCGGTCTTCACCATCGCGTCATCGGGAGCGAAGCGCAGGGCGCGGTCGAACCAGCACTCCACGGCATACCGCGCGCCCGGCGGCGGGTTCCGCTTCACCTTCAGCGAATAGTCGCCCATCGTCATCAGGGCCTGGTGATGGTTGGGAAACTTGCGCAACGTGTAGGCGATGTCGGCCGCGACCTCACTCGTGGACGTGCCCCCACGCATCATCCTGACGTCATCGGTGAAGTGCCTGCGCTCGACCACCCGCCGCGCCTCCGCCGAGGCAGTCCTGTAATCCTGCGCTTGACTGCCATCCGAAAAAGGGTCGCCACACACCGCCGCCTGGGCCAGCGCAGCCGGCGACGCCGCGAACAGCAGGGAGGAAACCAGCCAGGCCCGGACGCACCGGCTTGCCTTGATCATCTTCAACTCCGTTTCCAGATCGTTGTGGCCGTCGAGCCGTTGAACCTACCCGCGGGAGTTGCCGACCATCATACAATAGGCCCGCGGCGCGTCACCCCGAGAAGCTGTGATGGCAACGACCGGACCCGTCCATGACCTTGTACACGACGATGGCCAGCACCCTGTTGTTTCCGCTGCACGAGCGCCTCAAAGGGCACGGCACGCGGGCCATCCTGCGTGAGCTGGAGCAAAGCCAGTGGTATCCGCCGGAGCGGCTCGAAGCGCTGCAGCTGGTGCGGCTGCAGGGCCTGCTCGCTGCCGTGTCGACACACGTTCCCTACTATCGCGGCCTCTTCCGTCGTGAGGGGTTCGTCGCGGCCGACTTCGGTAGCCGCGACGCGCTCGCCGCGCTGCCGCCGATCGACAAATCGCTCATCCGCCACAACCTGGCCGCATGGCGGGGCGAGGGCGCCGAAGGGCTCGCCCGCCACTCCACCAGCGGCTCCTCCGGCGAGCCGCTGCACTTCCTGCTCGGCAAGCACCGCATCAGCTTCGACATCGCCGCCAAGTGGCGCGCCACGCGCTGGTGGGACGTCGACATCGGCGACCGCGAGCTGGTGCTGTGGGGCTCACCGCTGGAAACCGGCGCGCAGGATCGCCTCCGGGCGATTCGGGACCAGCTGCTCCGCTCCCGCCTGGTGCCCGCCCGCGAGCTCAACCCCGCCCGCATCGACGCCATCCTCGACGCGATGCGGGCGTTTCGCCCCACCATGCTGTTCGGCTACCCCTCGGCGCTTGCACGGATCGCCTTCCGGGCGCGCGAACGGGGCCGGGCGATGAACGACCTCGGCATCCGGGTCGCCTTCTGCACCTCCGAGGTCCTGCGCCCCGAATGGCGCGAGGCCATCGGTGGCGTTTTCGGCTGCGGCGTCGCGAACGAGTACGGCGCGCGCGACGCCGGCTTCATCGCACGCGAGTGTCCGCATGGCGGCCTCCACATCACCGCCGAGGAAGTCATCGTCGAGGTGGTGGACGAGGACGGCCGCCCGCTGCCGCCCGGCATGGAGGGCGACATCCTCGTCACCAATCTGGCCGGGCCGGAGTTCCCCTTCATCCGCTACCGCACCGGCGATCGCGGCGTGCTGTCGGACCGCCGCTGCGCCTGCGGCCGCGGCCTGCCCCTCATCGAATCCATCAGCGGCCGCGCCAACGACGGCCTCGTCGCCGCAGACGGCAGCTGGGTGCATGGCAGCGCCGTCAATCACGCCCTGCGCGAACTCCCCGGCCTGACGGCCTACCGCATCATCCAGGAGTCGCGAAGCCGCGTGAGCATCATGCTCGCCGCCAGCCAGCCCCTGCCGGCGGCGGCGCTCGATGCGCTGACCGGGCAGGTGCACACCCTGCTCGGCGCCTCCGTGCAGGTCGACATCCGGCAGCTGGCCGACATTCCGCCCGAACCGAACGGCAAGTTCCGCCACATCGTGTGCAAGGTGGAACGATCCGGCGGCGCCGGGCCGGAGCCGGCGCAGGCCAAGGAGCCGGCATGAGCGGCGGCGCGGCGCCGATCCCCGGCCTCAAGGCCGCCCTCTCGCTCGCCTCGCCCGGCGGCGCGCGCGGGAAGCTGTCGATCCTGATCTACCACCGCGTCCTGCCCGCTGCCGATCCGCTGCGCACCGGCGACCCGGATGCCGCCACCTTCCGCTGGCAGATGGAGCTGCTCGCCCGCCATTTCAACGTCCTGCCGCTGGACGAGGCCGCCCGGCGCCTGCGTGAAGGCACGCTGCCCGCGCGTGCGGCCTGCGTCACCTTTGACGATGGCTACGCCGACAACGTCACCGTCGCCCTGCCGATCCTGCGCGCAACCGGAGTGCCCGCCACCTTCTTCGTCGCCACCGCCTACCTCGACGGCGGCCGCATGTTCAACGACACCCTGATCGAGTTCGCCAAGGCCGTGCCCGACGGCCCCTGCGACCTCTCCGCGGTCGGCCTGGGCACGCACACGATTGCCTCGATCCGGGACCGGCGCGCGCTGATGGCCAGCCTGATCGGCCACTTCAAGTACCAGCCCGCCGCGCTGCGCCTGCCCACTGCGGAGAAGCTCGCCGCCGACGCCGGCATCCGCCTGCCCGACGACCTCATGATGAGCACCGCCCAGTTGCGCGCGCTCCACGCGGCCGGCATGGAGATCGGCGCCCATACCGACACCCACCCGATCCTCGCGCGCCAGGCCGACGACGATGCCCGGCGCGAGATCCGCCGCGGCAAGGACAGGCTCGAAGCCCTGCTCGGCGCGCCGGTCCGCGTCTTTGCCTACCCCAACGGGCGGCCGCTCAAGGATTACGCCGCGGCGCACGTGCACATGGTGGCCGAGTGCGGCTTTGCCGCCGCGGTCTCGACCCGCCCCGCGGCGGCGGATCGCCAGTGCGGCATTCACGAACTGCCCCGCTTCACGCCGTGGGACGCCACGCCCGCACGCTTCGGTCTGCGCCTGTTGCGCAGCCTGGTTTTTCCGCATGGCGTGGGCGGCTGACGATGAGCACCAACGCGGCCCTCGAATCCCTGCTCGACGGCCTCAACGCCGCCCTGCGCGAGCACATCCGGCCCGCGACCGGCCTCTTCGATCCGCTCGACGACAAGCCGACTCCGCCCGACCACTACGGTCAGGTGTGCGCGGCGCTCGCGCTGGCCTGCGCCGGGGAGCGCGACTGGGCGATCGGACGGCAGGCGCTCGAAGCCTGGCTCGCCCTCGACGAGCGCAAGCTCGGGCACCTGCCCTTCAACCGCCTCGCCCTCCTCTTGCTGCGCAGCGTGCTGGGCGCACGCGGCCTCGCCGCGGCCGACGCCGCGTTGATCGACGCCGGCCTGCGCCGCTGCAGGCTGCGCCGCCGCTATCCGTCCAACAACTGGTCGCTGCTCGCCCAGACCTGCCGCCTGCTCGAAGCCTCCGCCGCCCGCAAGCCACGCGAAAGCCGTCGCCTGTGCGCCTTGCTGACGCGCTGGACCACGCCGAAGGGCGGCTTCATCGACTTCCCCGAGAACCCCGGCAGGCGCTTCTGCACCCCGCTCGCCTACCACCACAAGGCGCTGTTCCTGACCGCGCTCGCGTGCTGCTTCCACGACGACGCCGCACTCGCCGGTCACGCCCGCCGCCTGTGCGACTGGCTGGTGCATTGCTGGGACCCGGCCGGCTACGCGGGCGGGTTTGGCCGCAGCACGCATTCACTGTTCGGCGACGGCTGCCTGATCGCGGGCCTGATCCTGCACGGAATCGAGGACGACCCCGCCGACCAGCCCATCACCGCGCTCGCGCGACGCCTTCACACGCAGCGGCGCCCCGACGGTTTCCTGTGGCTCAACCCGGCCGGGCACGAATCCGGCAAGGCGAGCTGGGACAGCTACATGCACCTGTCGGTGTACAACGCATGGGCGGCGGCGCTGATCGGCGTGGCGCGGCATCTCCACCGCGCCCGCGGTCCGAGCGCCGCCCCCAACCGTTGCGCGTGGCGCGCCCCCGCCGCGGGCTGGTTTCATGACGCCGAAGCGGGCCTGGCCTGCGCACGAACGAGCTCGGGCCTGACCGCGGTGCTCAGCACGCATGGCCAGCCGCCGCAGGCCTACAGCCGCGACGAGGCGGACTTTCGCTACGCAGGCGGCGTGATCCTTCATCTTTGCGAGCGGAGACGCGGCCCACTGCTAGCGCCTCCCGTGCGGGTGCCGCGCCGCCAGCTGGAGCAGCATCCCGAACTCGCCGGATGGACGCCCCTGTTCAGCGTGGGCGGCGAGATCCATGCGCTGTCCGAGTTCGAGTGCGTCGCGGCGGAGCTGCAAGACCACCATATCCGGCTCAAACTCGAAGGTCAGGCCCGCCCCCTGTTTCGCCCTCCCCCTTCATCGGTGTGGCAGCGCCTGGCAGCGGCGCTCGACTGGCGACTGCTCGGGGGGCGACTCGGCCGCAAGGCCGTGCTGCGCCAGGCGCCCTCAGGGCTGAAGGGCAAGCTGCTACTGACGCTCAGCACCGCCGCAGACCCCGTCATCGACATTGCGCTGGAGATCGTCACCAGCCCGGGCGTCGACGCCATCTACCTCAACCCCCGCGGCACGGCCTGGGCCAGCATCGGCGGCGGCGACGGCGATGCAACAAGCACCCGAGCGCCGTCGAGCCTGCCCGGGGCTCATGTGCGCCGCAGCCCCCCCGTGCCCTTGCCAGCCGGGTTTTCACGCTGGACATTGAGTGGCAGGATCACCGGAACACGACAGCGGACCGAACGCGATGCGAACCATGCCCCCTGAACCCAGCGCCGACCTGGTCAGCATCGTCGTGCCCTATTTCCAGCGCGAACGCGGAATCCTGCGCAGGTGCGTCGAATCCGTTCTGTCCCAGCAGGGCGCGGGCAATTTCCATCTCATCATCGTCGATGATGCCTCCCCGCTACCCGCCGCCGCGGAACTGGAGGGCATCCACCCGAACGACCCCCGGGTACAGGTCATCCGCCAGGACAACGCCGGCCCGGGTGCGGCAAGGAACACGGGGCTCGACCACCTGCCCGCCGCCACCCGGTATGTGGCCTTCATTGACTCCGACGACTGCTGGGAACCCGACTTTCTGTCCCATGCCACCGCGGCGCTGGACCAGGGCTACGACATCTTCTTTGCCAATAGCAGGCGACATGGCTTCGACGAGGCGCGCTTCGACTGGCATGCCTCCAGCAACCGCCGCCTCATTCCCACCGAGCATCAATCGATCGACGCCGCGCGCGAGCTCTACGCCTTCACCGGCCGCTTCTTCGATTACGCACTGGTGCGCAGCAACATCATCAGCACCTCGGCGCTCGCATACCGGCTTGCGCGCTTTCCCACGCTCAGGTTCAACACCAGGCTCTTCAACGGACAGGACAGGCTGTTCAAGCTGCACTTGAGCAAGATGACGGACAAAGTCTCGTTCTGCCCCCGGATCCTGGTCAACGAGGGCGCCGGCATCAATATTTACGACAGCGCCGGATGGGGCAGCGCCAAGTCGCTCAGGCTGCTCTCGAATTACATCAGGCTATCGAAATTCATCCTTGCGGAGCTCGACCTGACCGAAGCTCAACAGCGGACCGTCACCGACCAACTGAATGACTCTCGCTTCTCCATGACTGCCAGCCTCGCGCATCTGCTAAGAAATGGCCAGCAGCCCGACTGGCGGCTCGTTCTGAACACCGGGAGGGAAGACCCTCCGTTCGCACTGAATTTCCTCCCCAACCTCGCACGCATTCTTCTGGGGAGAATCTTCAGCAAGAAGTAATCAGGGCGACGCAGTGCCGATCATGCGCAAGCTGTGCGGCACTGCGTCGTCGTGGGCAGCAACCAAGTTTTCACCCCACGAAGACGCCCAACAAACCACGCCAGACGTACTCACCGGAGCCCACCATGGACTACCTTGACGTCCTGCACCTTGTCATCTCGGTTGTCACCCTCACCGTCCTCGTCATCACGCTACGCAAGGTGTACAAGATACATCTTGCGACATACGACCTCCTGTCATCCGGCAAGGAGGCAAAAACGCTTTTCTCACAGATTCAGTCGCTCTATGCTTTGGAACGCACGCTGGATCTCAAGAAGCCGCTTCCGCCCGTTCGTGGATGGGCCGGATCGCCGGACTTCCTTCTCCGGGTGGGCTCCGAGATACTGGCACGAAAGCCGAACATCGTCATGGAGTGCAGTTCCGGGGTCTCGACCGTGGTGATCGCCAGATGCCTCCAGCTCAATGGCTCCGGTCACGTCTATAGCCTCGAGCACGATGCCATTTACGCGCAGAAGACGAATGAACTCATCGCCGCTTACGAGCTGGGCGCGTGGGCAACAGTCCTTCACTCGCCACTTGAAACAACGAAGTCCGACACACCGTGGTACTCGGAAAAGAACATTCCATCCGATCTGCCTCCGATCGACTTGCTCGTCGTCGACGGCCCGCCCGCCACGACCGCACCGATGGCACGCTTTCCCGCCCTACCCCGGCTTATCGGCAGGATGGCCAGCAATGCGGTCGTTATCGCCGATGACACTCAACGCCCCGACGAAACGCGGATGATCGATCTCTGGCAGAAGTCCTTTCCCGATCTGACGGCCACGGACTGCAACTGCGAAAAGGGCTGCACAATGCTTGAGTTTGCCCTTGAGTCGAGTCGGCGAGCGCAATGATCCGCCCCAAAGAAGCCAGACCGCAGCCGCAGCCCGCGGAATATCATTCCGCCTTTGCGGCGAGTCGCTCTATGCAGCTAACCGCAGGCGCTCGAGTTCGATCGCCTGGAGCGCGGGCCTGAGGTACCAGGGCGCATCAACGCGCCGCGCCAGCAGATCCACGGCGATCTTCGCGACAAGATAGGGCCGATTGACGACCTGCAGCGCTTCACTCGATGCTCCGCCCAGGAAAGTGAATAGCTCCTTCCTCGCCTCACGGTAATACGAACGATCAGCAGGGCTGAATTTCGCATGCACGCTCTTGTCCTCATAGGGGATGTCGGCAAACCCCGGATACGAGCGCCGGATGGTTTCGTCATGCAGCCGGCCATGTTCAACCAGCGCTGGATCGAGCGAAAAAAGGAAGTCGAACAGCGCATGATCCAGATAGGGCACATGGACCACAGGTATCTGGTGAAAGATCCCGAACGGAATCGAACCGATGCAGCGCCGCGTGCGGTTCCAGAAAACGAAGGACAATACCGGGTTCGCTGCCTCGGCATGCTTCCTGAGTTCGCGCACGAGCCGCTCGATCGCCTCGTTTGCAGGAATGCTTCGGTACAGTTCGGCGGAAAGCACATTTCGCAGCACCGGCTCGAGTTGGTTCTCCGCCAGGACCAAACTCGCCAATGCCTCGAAGTCGTGCATGCGGAACAGATCCATCTTGCGTCTTGACAGCATGAATCCGGCGGAGAGCACCTCTCCCGCCAAACCGTCGTAGGTCATGGTGAACTCGCCGTTCAATCTCGACGCCAGCGGCAATATCCAGCCATGGCCACCGCCACAATAGTTGGTGAGGTGGATTTCCTTGAGTTCCGCCTGAAAGAATGATGACGGTTTGTCGATCTCGACGTGCGTCACGCCAAGGCGCGCCGCAAGTAGCCGCGCGACGCGGGTATCCTCGTTCGTCGCCGGCGGACGATACTTGACTGTTGCGCAGCTACGCGGGCGCGCGCCCTGACGCGCGAGTTCCAGCAGAATGTGCCTTGAATCCCGTCCCCCGCTGACCGGAACGGTAAAGCGGTCGTCGCCTGGCAGGCGCCGCGAAATCGACTGCGCGAACAACTCGCGGTAGGTTTCGACCGCCTCATCGAAACCGAGCGCTTCGGTTTGAGATGGCGCAGCCCCCGAGCTTCTCACCTGCAACTCCAGCCGTCCGTCCTCCCAAGTGAGAGCGCAATTGGGCGGGAGAAAACGGACATCGTCAAACGGCGTATCCTCGCCGACGAAATGCCCCATCCGGAAGAAAATCCCGAGCGCGGGCAGATCGAGGCGCCGAGCGGAGTTGCTCCTGACGACCTGGGCCAGGGATGGTGAAATACAGATGGAATCACCCTTGGCGCAGTAGAAGAGTGGGTACAAGCCGTAACGATCATTCTCGACTGTCAAACATCGTCCGTTCCACTCCCATTCGACGAAAACACCTTCGTCGTATTCCTGCCCGACAACCGGAATGCGACGACCGAGTGAGCAACGGGCCAGGCCATCCGTTCGTACCCCCTCCGCCTCGCGGCGGACGCTGAAATACGGTTTTGGCTCAGTTCGAACATTTTCGATATTGGATGTTGCGATCACCATCATTCGTCTTCCAGCTTTTCGATCGATCTCAAAGGAGCGGCAACGCCTTGCTTCACCCCTGCTCAGCGGCGGGCAAGGAGTTTCTCCGATATCCGGGCTATTTCAATTCGCATCGGATGGCGCAGGACAATCAGGCCGACCGACCATCCCAGCAGGGCAAGCGCGGAAGATCCGACGAGGACCGCAAGACGCTGCGATTCGCCAAATCCATAGTATGCCCCGCACCCGACCACGAGTGCAGGACCGGCCGCGGCAAAGGGGATGACCGCCAAGGCACGCCACACCCGCCTCATCAGGGGCATCCAGCCAAGCGCGAATGCATGTCTCAGGGCCAGCTGGGCAACCATGGCTTCGAGCAGGTAAGCGCCGACCAGGAGCCCCACAACCTGTTCGAGAGGCAGCCATATCGACGTCAATAGCGCCACGACGCGGCCGGCCTGAGCAGCGATCTCCGCCCACAGATAGGTCGACACCCGCGCGGCGGCGGTGAGCGAGATGCCGTACAGGGAATAGGGCGCAGTCAGTATCGAGGCCGAGCACAACACCGCCGCAATCGGAACAGATCGCTCCCACTGCGGGCCAAACATGAACAGGATCAGGGGGTCGGACAAGATTGCAAGGACTGCGAGCACGGGGCCGGTCACCGCAAGCAGGTAGTTCATTGACTTGCCATACAGTTCCGCGGCATTACCACCGGCACGGAGATCAGCCGCAAAGGTGGGGAAATGAACGTTGCGGACGAGCGTGTTGATACGTTCCACGATCATCCGGTGCACGCCCATGCCACGGCTGAAGAATGCGACGTCGATGAAACCCAGCGTGCGCCCGAGGATCAGGTCGGGGGCAACCGTTCCGACCTCCTTCACGATCGACGTGAGACTGGCGAGCGAGCCAAACCGAAGCACTTCGCGCAAGCCCGACATGGCGGGCAGTACGAAGGTTTCCCCGGGGCGCATGAAGTTCAAGAGGAGCATCTTCGACAGGGTCATGGCCAACGACCCCCATGCCATGCTCAAGTAACTTTCCCCCGCGATCGCCGCACCGATGGTCACCGCGGTCTGCACGACCGCGCCAAAAATTGTCACCCAGGCCAGCCGCCCAAACTGAAGATCCCGCTTGAGCATCGCCAGCACCGGCGTTCCGAGCGGCAAGACGAGGAAATTGATAGCGAGGAGGAGCAATACTTCCGAGATACCGCCATGCCCGTAAAAGCCGGCCATCGGACCTTTCACGACCAACAACAGGGCAGCGATCGCCCACGATGCCATGATCGCAACGGTAAACGCGGCACGGAACTGGTCCCGACTCACGCTTGCCGCCTGTACCAGGTATTGCCCGACACCGAACTCCCGGAGAATATGGGCAAACCCAAGCACCGACACTGCGACGGAGAAAATCCCAATTTCTTCTGGAGCCAGAAGCCGCGAGACGACGATTACATTCGCAAACCCCAGCACGAATGTAACCGCCTGCGAGATGGCGCTTAACCCAAGAGCCCGGCGAACACCCATAAAGAACCTTTCACTTAAGCCCAACGTCCGCAAGCCAAGGGGAGCGGGGGGAGAACTTCCCGGCGGGGTTATCCACTCTTCGAAGCCTGATCGAATGCACTCTTGTGACGGTAAACATGATTGCCGGCTTCAGACTGCCAGAAAATCACCCCTAGCTCGTCGATCACGACCGGCGTGTAAAAGCCATAAGGCCCGAATGGCCAGACCGCCTCGTTCCATTCGCCAGCCAGGCGCCACTCCTCGCGGTCCGGGTCGTACTCGTACAGCTGACGCTGCTTCCCCAGCATTACCAGGTAATTTCCGGTAAGCGGATCGTACGTGAGCGATGCATTCCCGATCGAGATATCGAACGGCGCATCCCGATGATCCCGGATCTTGCCGTCGTGCGCGATCGAGGACACCTTGCGCCGAGACTGGTTGCCACCGGCGAACAGCATCTCGCCGCGCGTCCGGTTATAACGTCCGACCGAATGGTAGCCGTGGACTGCAGACTTACCGAGGACCTTCGTTTCACCATCGCGAAACGCCACGACCTCATGGCCCGGATTGATGGCAATGAGCATGTCGAGCTTCTCATGCCATTCCATGGAAATGTAGCCGCTCATCGCCACGCCGCGGATGGCGTCCCAGCGACTGTCGTCGATCCGATAGCGATTCAGCACCTTGTCCGGCGCCAGCCAATAGTAGTGCCCGCGCTTCCAGTCGAGCGCGGTGCGACCGTAAACGTGGCCGAACTTCTCGAGTTTCGGTGGCGGCTCGCCCGCCCATCCGAGCTCCTGCCAGCGGTTTGTCAATGCGTCGTAGGAGATGAACTTCTTGTACTTGCGCATGCCGATGAAGAAGGTGCGCTTACGTTTGGGGTCCCAATGGGCCGAATCGGTCCACCCGTCGATTGAAAGTCTGCGGTGATCGTCGACCTTGACGCGAAAGAGGTCCGACAGCGTCGTCGTCCCCGGCGGCAACTCGGTCTCGAGCTTGACGAAGCTGCCGGGCTTCAGCGTCGCCGCGATTCGCCCGATCGGCGATCGCTCCAGGCCATTTCCGTCTCCGGCTGAGATGTTCCCCGAGGCAAGCAGCAGGGCACAAACCACCGCGGCAGACACCGATGGAATCAGTCTGGCAAAGCGCATCGAAATCCCCTCCGCTTCATTCCGCGCCGGCGACTCAGATGCGCAGGAGCCGGCCCCGAATCGACCGCCGGCCTGTCACTGGAAGATCGCCCGCGCCCCGGTCAGCGCCGCGTAGGCCCAGGATTTCAGGTGCAATGGCTTGTCGCGCACGGCGAGTTTGAACTCATCAAAGGCGGTGGCGGCATTGCCTCGCTGCAGGAAGAGGTAGCCGCACATGAAGTGGATCTTGTGCAAGCGCTCGCGGAATTCACGCTCCGAGATGCGCTCCCCGTTCGGGCTCGCCAGCCCCCAGTTGCGCCGCGCGCCCTCGATGATGCGCGCCGCGTAGTTGTAATCGAGCCCGCGCGCCGTTGCGCTGCCCGGGTGCTGGCGATACAAGGCGTAGGCGCGCGACAGGCGGTGGATCTCGGTTTCGCGCGATGCGCGCAGGAAGTATTCGTAATCCTGCCCCAGGCGAAAGCTCTCGTCGTAGAGGCCGATCTTGTCGATCAGGCTGCGCCGCATCACCACCGTGGTCGTCCACACGAAGTTGCGCAGCAGCAGCTTGTGGTAGATCCAGCCGGAGAGCTCGCGGTCGATCGCATCCGCCGGGATGTCCGCCTGCCCCGGGACAACCGCCAGCGGGTCGGGGAACACGCCGCCCGCGTCCGACACCCACTGCGAGAAACCGGTGCAGTTCATCGCCACTTCCGGGTGTGCGCGCAAGTCGTCGAGCTGCGCCGTCAGCTTGCCCGGCAGCCAGATGTCGTCAGCGTCGAGAAACGCGACGAATTCGCCGCGTGCGGCCCGGATGCCGGCATTGCGCGCGGTTGCCGCACCGCCGTTGGCCTTGCGGATCAGGGTGACCTGCGGGTAGCCGGCGGCGACCAGCGCGGCGGTGTCGTCCTTCGAGCCGTCATCAACGACGAGGATCTCGACCTGCGGATAGTCCTGGGCCAGCACGCTGTCGATCGCTTCTGCGATGTGGCGGCCCACGTTGTAGGCGGGAATGACGACGCTGACCAGACCGCTGATGCTCATGCTGTGCCCTCGAGGTTCGATGCGCTTACCTTCGCCCCACCCGGCGCCGTGGGCGTCGACACTATGATGCAGGACGGCCGCACAACCAGTCGAGCGTCACTTGCTCGACGGCGTCCTTCCAGTCGCGACGGGAGAAGGTGTGATCGGCGTCGGCGATCTCGACGAAGTTCGGCCCCGGCGCGATGGCGTCCCGCCACGCCGGCTCGGCGCGACAGAAGTCGGCGAACTCGCGCGCGGTGAGGTCATTGCCACTGAGCACCACCAGCGTGCGCCCGCGCATCCTGCGCCAGCCCTCGCCCATGCGTTCGATGAAGCTCCGCGTATCGGCCACAGTGGGGCCGGCTGCCCCCCTGGCCTGCATGCGCTTCTTCACCGCCGCCGCCAGCCCCGCAAGCGACTGGCGGACGGCAACCTCGCCCCTTGCCAGCCGTTTCCAGAACTGCAGCGACAGCACTCGGCCCTTGTAGTAGTGATTCAGACGTGCGGCCGCGAGCGAGGCCTCGGTGCGCACCCAGGGGTTGAGCGCCACGACGCCCTCGACCCGTGCGTCCGCCGGCGCGTACATCAGCGCCGCTGACGCCCCATCGCACAGCCCCCACAGCACGATGCCCTCCAGTTCCGGCACGGCCGCCAGCAGGGCATCGACTGCGGCGCGGATGTCGTCACCGACCGCCTCGAAGCTGCGCTGCGGCGCGGCGCTGTCGCCCATGCCGCGGTAGTCAAAGCGCAGGCAGGCAAAGCCGCCCGCCTCGAGCGCGCGCGCCAGCGACACGAACTGCCGGTGGCTGCCGGCCCGATACTGCGGCCCGCCGACCACCACCACCACGCCCAGCCGCGCCGGCCGCACTGGCACGTTAAGCACGCCGACGAGGCTCTGCTCGCCACAGGCAAGGATCAGTGGCCGCTCGCTCACTGGACTACCCTGTCGCTACGCGACGGAGGGTCGGCTTTGCACAGCCGACCCGTTCTGCAGGCGCGGAGCAGGGCTCCGCGAACCCCCTGCTCCACCCTCCCCGAGGGAGGGAGAGCACCTCCTTCGGGCGGCCGGGCGGCGGCGCTCATGCCGGCACCGCCTGCCCGGCGCCCAGCGCCTGCCTCGACTGCGTCAGCAGATCGTGGGCCAGCTCGATCTCCTGCGTCTGCCAGAACGCCGGCCCGACGACGGCATGGACGTGAAGATCGACGCCCCGCGTGCGGCAGTCGGCGGCGAGCCGCTCGATCGCCGGCGCCGGCGCAGCTGCGCCCGCCGCGACCTGGAACCAGTGCACCCGGGGCGCAGCGGGAAGCGCATCGATCCGGGCCGCTTCCATGCCTTGCGCCAGGGCAGGAGAAATGTCGTAACCGGCCACTTCAACGGTCTCGCCTTTCGCCAGGCGCTGCTGCGGCGGCATGTCCGCATCCGCTCCCCCCGCCTTGCCCACCACCTGGGCCGCCTTCAGCAAACGCAGGAACTGCTGCAGGTGCTGCTTGCCGCTGGTCACCGGCTGCCAGAGCAACAAGCCGCAGTCGAGCCGGAAGCGCGCCGCCGCCTCGCAGGCGAGCAGCGCGCCGAGGCGCAAGCCCCACAGCCACACCGGCCCGTCGCCTTGCGCCGCGGCCCACCGATGGGCGAGGCGCACGTCCTCCAGCCAGCCCTCCCAGCTCGCATCGGCGAACTCGCCAGCACTGTCGCCGCAGCCGCCGAGATCGATCTGCAGCACGCGCCAGCCGTCGCGCGCCCAGGCCTCGGCCGCCAGCGCGACCATGCGCCGCGACTTGTTCATTTCCTCCGCGAAGGCATGGACGTGCACGATCGTGCCGCGGAGGCGGCCGCGATCGGCAGGCGTTCTCTCGACGCAGAAGCGGAAGCCCGCCGGCGTCTCGAGGTGGAATGCGTCGAGCCTGGCAGGCAAGGTCGGCTCAGGAAACCTTGGCCCTCACCGCGTCGACCAGCGAGCCGACGGTGGCGAAGGTCTGGCCGTCGATCTCGTCATCGTCGAAGAAGATCTCGAAACGCTCCTCGAGCGCCCCGATCACGCCGACGACGGCCATCGAATCCAGTTCCGGCACCGCGCCCAGCAAGGGCGAGTCGGCGGTCATGGCCGCCGAACGGCCCTGCAGACTGAGGATTTCATCGAGGATCGACATGACTTCTGCTTGGATATCCAACTTCTACTCCCGGATCCGCAGGCTCCGTGCGCCCGCGCAACTTCGCAAAGTGTGTGTGAGGGCAATCGCCCGTCTCATGACAGAATAAGGCAAAGTCTTTCCCGGCGAACACTCGCGGATAAAGCATGCACCCACCGACCCACCTCCCCGCTGCCGTCGTCGTTGGCCTGTGCGCGCACGGCGTCGGCATGGTCCGCAGCCTCCATCGCGCCGGCATGCGCGTCGTCGCGCTCGAGGCCAACCCGGCATTGGCCGGCGTGCGCACGCGCTGCGCCGAAGTGCGCATTGTGCCCGACATAAACGGCGATCGCCTCATCGATGCGCTGCTCGAACTCGCCGACGAGCTCGGCCGCGAACTCGGCGCCGCCCCCAGGCCCGTGCTGCTGCTCACCAACGACCGCATGGTCGACGTCGTCGGCCGCCACGCGGAGACGGTCTGCCGCCACTTCCGGCTGAGCTGGGGCGAGGCCGCGCCAAGGCTCGTGCCGCTGCTGGCGAAGGACCGCATCGAGGCCCGCTGCCTGGAGGTCGGGCTCAGTTACCCCGCGTCCGTCCTCGTCACCGATTTCGCCGAGGCGCGACAGAAGCTCGCGGGGCTGGCGTTCCCGCTGATCGCCAAGCCGACCCGGCCGGTTTCCGCCTTCAAGACGCAGGTATCGGCCTCGGTCGAGGCCTTCATCGCGGCCCGCGCACGCATGGAAAGCAGCCTGCCGATCGTCGTCCAGGAGTTCATCCCGGGCGACGACACGGTGATCCGCTTCGGCGCCCTGTATCTCGATGCGGGCCGGGTGCTGGCCCGCTTCGAGGGGCGCAAGCTGCGTTCACGGCCGATGGGGCACACGACGATCGCCGTCTCCGAGCCGAACGACGAAGTGCATGCCCTCGCCCTGCAGTTCTTCGACGGGCTGAAGCTGTCCGGGCCCGTCTCGCTCGAGCTCAAGCAGGACCCCCAGGGGCGCTACTGGGTCATCGAGCCGACGGTCGGGCGCACCGACTTCTGGGCCGGGCTGTGCGCCGCCAACGGCGTCGACCTGACACTCGCGGAGTACCGCGCACAGTGCGGCGCGCCCTTGCCGCCCCTGTCGCAACGACGCTCCCACCTGTGGATCAACGGCGAGCGCGATCCGGGCGCCATCGCCTGGCTGCTGCGGCACGCACCGGAGCAGGTGCTGCGTCACCGGCTGCGCGGCGTCTACCTGAGCCTTCACGACCCCCTGCCCTGGCTCGTGGCGCTCGGCCGTTTCGTCGGCGCCCTGCCCGCGCGCGCCGCGCGCAAGGTGGGCCGCCTGGTCGCAGGCGGCGCCTGAGCCGCCCGCGGGGACGATTTCGCGAGGCCGGGGCGCAGGTCGGCTAGACTGCCGGCAGGCCCTTCCCAGCCAAATGGACTGAAACGCCAATGAACGCCACCCACCTCCTGCACCAGCTGATCCTGGCCTCCGCCGAGCGTGCCCCCGAGGCGCCTGCGCTCACCTTCGGTGCGGACACCCTCGACTACGCCGCGCTGGCCAGCCAGATCACCCGCTTCGCCGCCGGCCTGCGCACGCTCGACCTGGCGCGCTCCGAGCGCGTCGGCATCTACCTCGACAAGCGCTTCGAGACGGTCACCGCCTTCTTCGGCACCAGCGCCGCCGGCGGCGTGTTCGTGCCGGTGAATCCGGTCCTGAAGGCGGAGCAGGTGGGCTACATCCTGCAGGACTGCAACGTGCGCGTGCTGGTGACCTCGCCCGAGCGCTTCGCCGCGCTGCGCGACACCCTCGCCGCCTGCCACGACCTGCGCCACGTCGTGCTCACCGGCGAGCCGGCCGAGCTGCCCGCGCTCGACGGCACCGCGGTCCATCGCTGGGACGAGTTGCTCGCTGCCCCTGCGGCCGCCGGTCACCGCGTCATCGACCGCGACATGGCGGCCATCCTGTACACCTCGGGCAGCACCGGGCGGCCCAAGGGCGTGGTGCTGTCCCACCGCAACATGGTCGCCGGCGCAAAGAGTGTCGCCCAGTACCTGGAGAACCGCCCCGGCGACACCCTGCTCGCCGCCCTGCCGCTGTCCTTCGATGCTGGCTTCTCGCAGCTCTCCACCGCCTTCCACAGTGGCGCGCGCACCGTACTGCTGAACTACCTGCTGCCGCGCGACGTGCTCAAGGCGGTCGAGCGCGAGAAGGTCACCGGCCTCACCGCGGTGCCGCCGCTGTGGATCCAGCTCTCGCAGCTGCAATGGCCGGCCACCGTCACCGAGCATCTGCGCTACATCGCCAACACCGGCGGGCGCATGCCGCTCGAGACCCTGACCCGGCTGCGCGGCATGCTGCCGCAGACCAGGCCCTTCCTGATGTACGGCCTCACCGAAGCCTTCCGCGCCACCTACCTGCCACCCGAGGAAGCCGAGCGCCGGCCCGACTCGATCGGCAAGGCCATCCCCAATGCCGACGTGATCGTGCTGCGCGAGGACGGCAGCGAGTGCGCGCCGAACGAGCCGGGTGAGCTGGTGCAGCGCGGCGCGCTGGTGGCGCTGGGCTACTGGAACGATCCGGAAAAGACCGCCGAGCGCTTCAAGCCGCTGCCGGCGCATGCCCCCGGCCGCCAGGCGGGCCTGGTGCTGCCCGAGCTGGCGGTATTCTCCGGCGACACCGTGCGCCGCGACGAGGAAGGCTTTCTCTACTTCATCGGCCGCCGCGACGAGATGATCAAGACCTCCGGCTACCGGGTGAGTCCGACCGAGGTCGAGGAGATTCTCTACGCCACCAAGCTGGTCGGCGAATGCGCTGCCTTCGGCGTCGCCCATGCCACCCTCGGCCAGGCCATCGTCGTCATCGCAACGCCGCCTGCCAGCGGTACGCTTGACGCCGATGCGCTGCTGGCCGAGTGCCGCATCCGCATGCCGGCCTACATGGTGCCGGCGCGGATCGCGGTGCGCGAGAAGCCGCTGCCGCGCAACCCGAACGGGAAGATCGACAGAAAGACCCTCAGCACCGAAATGCAGACTCCAGACGCATCATGAACGCACCCGCCCGCACACCCCCGGTCCACGCCGCCATGGATCAGTTCCCGATCGCAAACGGTGAACTCCTCGTCGGCGGCATTCCGCTCCGCCGGCTTGCCGCACGCATCGGCCGCACCCCCTTCTACGCCTACGACCGCGACCTGCTCACCCAGCGCGTGGCCGAACTGCGCGCCGCGCTGCCGCCCGAGGTCAAGCTGCACTACGCGATGAAGGCCAACCCGATGCCGGCGCTGGTGTGCCACATGGCGCAGCTGGTCGACGGCATCGACGTGGCCTCGGCCGGCGAGCTGAGAGTGGCGCTCGACGCCGGCGCCAACCCGCACGAGATCAGCTTCGCCGGGCCGGGCAAGCAGGATGGCGAGCTGATGCAGGCGGTGGCCGCGGGCATCCTGGTGAACCTCGAGTCCTTCCGCGAGATCGCCCCGCTCGCGGCGGCCTCGCAGGCGCTCGGCCTGCCGGCACGGGTGGCGGTGCGGGTCAATCCCGACTTCGAGCTCAAGAGCTCGGGCATGAAGATGGGCGGCGGCCCCAAGCTGTTCGGCGTCGACGCCGAGCGGGTGCCCGCGCTGCTCGCCGAGATCGGCCGCGCCGGGCTGGCCTTCGAGGGCTTCCACCTCTTCGCCGGCTCGCAGAACCTCAAGGCCGACGCCATCGTCGAGGCCCAGCGCAAGAGCTTCGCCCTCGCCCTGCGCCTGGCCGAGCACGCCCCCGCCCCGGTGCGCTTCCTCAACCTCGGCGGCGGCTTCGGTATCCC
>JANJTU010000049.1 GCA_024710965.1 Thauera sp.
ACCGTGGCCTACATCGCCCAGAGCGCCGCGGCGGCGTTCAACCCGTCCAAGACCATCATGGACCAGGTGATCGAGAGCGCGCTGATCCACAAGACGATGTCCCGCCAGCAGGCGCAGGCGAAGGCGGTGCAGCTCTTCCGCGAGCTGGCCCTGCCCGATCCGGAAGGTATTGGCTCGCGCTTTCCGCACCAGGTCTCCGGCGGCCAGCTGCAGCGCCTGATGGCGGCGATGGCGCTGATCACCGATCCGGCCCTGGTGGTGCTGGACGAGCCCACCACGGCGCTGGACGTCACCACCCAGATCGAGGTGCTACGCGCGTTCAAGAAGGTCGTGCGCGAGCGCGGCACCACCGCGGTGTACGTGTCGCACGACCTCGCCGTCGTCGCGCAGATGGCCGACCGCATCGTGGTGCTGCAGAACGGCCAGATCCAGGAGGTCGGCCGCACCGAGCAGATCCTCTCCGCCCCGGCCCACCCCTACACCCGCAGCCTGCTCGCCGCCATGGACCCTGCCGCGCGGTCCTCCGCGGGCGCGGGCGCACGGCAAGACCGGCGTGACGTCATCCTGGAGGTGCGCGATCTCGAGGTCCGCTTCGGCAACGGGAAGGCCGGCGGCGGGAAGGTGGTGCTGCAGGACATCAACCTCGAGATCCGGCGCGGCGCGACGGTCGGCGTGATCGGCGAGTCGGGCTCCGGCAAGACCACCCTGGCGCGCGCCATCGCGGGCCTGGTCGCCCCCTCGGCGGGCCAGGTCCTGCTCGAGGGCAAGGCGCTCGCGCCCAGCCTGGAGGGACGCACCCGCGACCAGTTCCGCCGCGTCCAGTACGTGTTCCAGAACGCCGACACCGCGCTCAATCCGCAGCACACGATCGAAGCCATCCTGTCGCGGCCGCTCAAGTTCTATCACGGCATGAGCGGCGAGCGGCGGCGCAGGCGCGTGGCCGAGCTGCTCGAGCTGGTACGCCTGCCCCAGAGCGTGGCGCAACGCCGGCCCGGCGAGCTCTCCGGCGGCCAGAAGCAGCGCATCAACCTCGCCCGCGCGCTGGCGGCCGAACCCGAGCTGATCCTGTGCGACGAGGTCACCTCGGCGCTGGACACCGTGGTCGGCGCGGCGATCCTCGAGCTGATGGCGGAGCTGCGCCGCGAGCTCAACGTCTCCTACATGTTCATCAGCCACGACCTCGGCACGGTGCGCTCCATCTGCGACGAGATCATCGTGCTCTACGCCGGCCGCAAGGTCGAGGTGCGCCAGCGCGAGGCGCGCCAGGAACCGCCCTTCCACCCCTACTCCCACCTGCTCGACAGCTCCATTCCGATGCTGCGTCCCGGCTGGCTGGAGGAGGTGACCGGACGCACGGCCGCGACCCTGCCGGCCCTTGCCGCGGCGCCCTCGCCCCAGGCGGGCCTGTGCCCCTTCATCGACCGCTGCGCCCTGCGGGTGGACGGCCTGTGCAACACCGCACCGCCTCCGCTGCGCCAGCTCGCCGGCGGCGGCAGCATCCTCTGCCACCGTTCCGAGCAAGAGCTCATCCGCGCCCAGGCAAGCCTGAAACTCGTGGCAGGAGAAGCAGCATGACAGGACGATTCGTCAGACTGGCCGAGGCCGGGCGCGAGCCGGTCCGCTTCGAGCTCGACGGCAGACCCGCCGAGGCGCTCGCCGGCGACACCTTGCTCGTCGCCATCCTGAACAACGGCAACAGCGTGCGCAGCTCCGAGTTCGGCGAGGACCGGCGCGCCGGCTTCTGCCTGATGGGTGCATGCCAGGACTGCTGGGTGTGGACCGCGGCTGGCGAGCGGCTGCGCTCGTGCACCACCGTGCTCGAAGAAGGCATGCGGATCGTAACCACTCAGCCGGAGGCATCATGGGCAAAGGTCGCGTAGTGAGTCACCCGGGCGTGAGAGCGGGCGCCGACGGCCCGCGCGTGCTGATCGTCGGCGCCGGGCCCGCAGGGGTGCGCTGCGCCGAGGTGCTGGTCGCGGCGGGGATCAAGCCGATCCTGGTGGACGAAGGCCGCCGCGATGGCGGCCAGATCTACCGCCGCCAGCCGGAGGGCTTCACCCGCTCCTACCCCACGCTGTACGGCACGGAAGCCGAGCGCGCCCGCTCCCTGCACCAGAGCTTCGAGTCGCTGCGCGGGGCGATCGACTACCGACCCGACACGCTCGCCTGGAACATCTACGACCGGCAGCTGCATACGGTCTCGGACGGCGTGTCGAAGGCGTTGCCCTTCGACGCCCTGGTGGTGTGCTCAGGCGCGACCGACCGCCTCATGCCGGTGAAGGGCTGGCATCACGCCGGCACCTACAGCCTGGGCGCGGCGCAGATCGCGCTGAAGTCGCAGGCCTGCGCTATCGGACGCCGGGTGGTGTTCGCCGGCACGGGCCCCCTGCTCTACCTGGTCGCCGCCCAATACGTGAAGGCGGGCGCGCAGGTGGAGGCGGTGCTCGACACCTCGAGCCTGTGGCAGCGCGTGCGCGCCCTGCCCAAGCTCGCCGCCCGGCCGCGGGTGCTGGTGAACGGCATCTCCCTGATGCGCACCTTGCGCCGCGCCGGGGTGCGGGTGGCGACGGGCATCGAGCCGGTGGAGATCCACGGCACGGCCGAAGACGGCGTGCGCGCGATCAGCTACCGCAGCCGCGACGGCGCGACCCACCAACTTGTGTGCGATGCGGTGGCGCTGGGCTACCACGTGCGGCCGGAGACCCAGCTCGCCGACCTCGCCCGCTGCGAGTTCCGCTTCGACGCCGAGACGCGCCAGTGGCTGCCGGTCGTCGACCAGGACGGCCGAAGCACGACGCCGGGCGTGTATTTGGCCGGTGACGGCGCACGGGTGCTCGGCGCCGACGGCGCGGAGATCGCCGGCAAGCTCGCCGCCCACGCGCTGCTCAAGGATCTGGGGCGACCGGTGCCCGAGACCGAGCGCGACGCCCTGCGCCGCGAGCGTGAGGTGATGGAGCGCTTCCGCCAAGGCCTCGTCGAGGCCTTCCCCTGGCCTGCCGAGCAGGCCGCGCGCCTGCCCGACGAGGCCATCGTGTGCCGCTGCGAGGCCATTACGGCCGGCGAACTGCGCCGGGTGGTGAACGAGATGGGGGCCTGCGAGGCCAACCGCGCCAAGGCCTTCAGCCGCGTCGGCATGGGACGCTGCCAGGGCCGCTACTGCGGCCACGCCGGCGCCGAGGTGATCGCTGCGGCCGCCGGCATCCCCCTGGAGCGGGTCGGCCGCCTGCGCGGCCAGGGGCCGGTCAAGCCGCTCTCGATCGCGGTGCAGGAGGTGAAGGAATGAGTACGCATGCAGCAGATGTCGTCATCGTGGGCGGCGGCTTCATGGGGGCGGCCAGCGCCTTTTTCCTGCGCAAGCGCGGCATGTCGGTCATCCTGCTCGAGCGGGGACTGATCGGGCAGCAGGCCAGCGGCGTCAATTTCGGCAACGTGCGCCGCCAGGGCCGCGCCATCGAGCAACTGCCGCTCGCGAACCGCTCGCGCGAGATCTGGCTGAAGCTCAAGGAGCTGATCGGCGAGGATGTCGAGCTCCTGCTGAGCGGTCATCTGCGCATCGGCTACCGCCCGGAGCACGCCGAACGGCTGGAAAAGTATGCGCAGGATGCCCAGCCCTACGGCCTCGGCCTGCAGATGATGAGCGCGAAAGCGGTGCACGAACGCTTTCCCTACCTGGGGCCGGAAGTCACTTCGGGCTGCTACGCGCCCTACGACGGTCACGCGAACCCGCGTCTGGCGGCACCGGCCTTCGGCCGCGCCGCGGTGCGCGAAGGCGCGCAGGTGTTCGAGAACACCGAGATCGTGAACGTCGAGAAGGACGCCGAGGACTTCCGCGTCTCCGCCGCCGACGGACGGACCTTCCGCGCCCCCGCGGTGTTGATCACGGCGGGCGCCTGGGGCGACCGCATCAGCGCCAGGTTCGGCGAGCCGGTGCCGATGATCGTCAAGGGGCCGCAGATGTGCGTCACCGAACCGGTGCCTTACGCCATTGCCCCGACCATCGGCCTGGCGACGGACGTAGTCGAGGAGGTCGTCTACTTCCGCCAGGTCGCGCGCGGCAACATCGTCATCGGCGGCGGCGGCCATGAGCCGGTGGACATGGAAAAACGGCGCGCCTACGTGAACCCGCGCCGGACCCTGATGACGCTGGCGCAGGCGCCGCGCGTGATCCCCGCCTTCAAGCACCTCAACATCATCCGCGTCTGGAGCGGGATCGAGGGCTACATGGAAGACAGCCGGCCGGTCATGGGGCCCAGCGCGCGCGTGCCGGGTCTCTACTACGCCTTCGGTTTCTCCGGCCACGGTTTCCAGCTGGGACCGGGGGTGGGCGACGTGATGGCGGAACTGATCCACACCGGCGCCACGACCACCCCGATCGAGCATTACCACATCGGCCGCTTTGCCAAAGAGGCGATGCAGGCGGCCTGACGTTCCTTCATACCCCCAACGAATCGAGAACAGACCATGTCGAATCTGCAGGACGCAGCGGCGCTCCAGTCCACTCCACGAACCTTCATCGATCTGCGCCAGTTTGCGCGGGACAAGCACCAAGGCATCGCCGTGACCGATCTGGCGGGCGAGGACCCCTTCCTGGGGAGCCGCCGCCTGCTGGACTTTCCGCTCGGACCGGTCACCGCGGGCGCCATCGCCCTGGAAGCCGGCAGCGGCGCGGTGCAGTGCCAGCCGGTGGATGAGTTCATCATCGTCTGCGACGGAACCCTGACCCTCACCCAGCAGGACCGCACGGTGGTCCTGGGGCCGGAGAAGAGCGCGGTGATCCAGCACGGGGCCGAATTCTCCTGGTCGGCCCAAGGGCCGGTATCGGTCATCTTCATGCGCTACCACGACAGCCAGCCGGACGATCGCGCCATCGTGCCGATCCAGGAGAACCCGGAGTTCGGGCCGTCGGGCGGGCCCGCGGCCGAGCTGCTGCTCACACCGGCGCCGGCATGCCGCAACCACACCGACCATGTCTCGAGCGACGGCGTATTCCTCTGCGG
>JANJTU010000067.1 GCA_024710965.1 Thauera sp.
GGCTGGTGAGCAGGCTGCGCAACATGAAGCGGTTGGAGTTGTAGATGCCGCCCGGCGGCAGCGGCTCGCCCGGCATCACGAGTTCGGAGCCGGTGGAGAACATCGCCACCTTCACCCGGCGCAGGACGGGCAATTGCGCCAGTCCGACGGAGGCCGCGAGCGCCACTGCCTGCGGGCTCAGCCGCACGCCTGCGGGCAGCACGAGCTCGCCGACCGCGATGTCCTCGCCCATCCTGCGCACCGCCTCGCCGAGGCGCGGAACGGTGTTGACGACGACATGCCCGCCATCGTGCTCGCACAGTTCCTGCATCACCACCGTGTCGGCCCCGGGGGGCAGCGGTGCGCCGGTGAAGATGCGTGCCGCAGTGCCCGGCGCGAGCTCGTGGCCGACGCTGCCGGCCGGAATGCGCTGGCTCACCGGCAGGCGGGTGCCGGCGACGGGGACGTCGGCCGCGCGCAGCGCGAAGCCGTCCATGCCGGAGTTGTCCATCGGTGGCTGGTCGATCGTGGAGTGCTGCGCCACGGCGAGCACGCGACCGGCCGCGAACAGGGTGTCCGCGTGCTCGATCTCGCGCACCGGGCGGACGAAGGCGAGCAGCTTGTCGTAGGCTTCGTCGAAGGAAAGCATGTTGGCGTTCATCGGCTGTTCAGGTACTCCTGCATGAAGTCGGCGACCGCGGCAGGCTCGTTGAGTGGCAGGCAAGGCAGCGGGCAATCGATCTCGGCGTCGGTGGCGACCGCGACCACGTGGGTGTTCTCGGGCCACAGCGGCGGCTTGCCGTGCGACGGGCGGTGGATCTCGATCTTGGGCACGGCGGCCGCCTTGTAGCCTTCGATCAGCACCAGGTCGCAGGGTTCGAGCAGGCGGAGCTGTTCTTCCAGCGTCGGCTCGGGGGCGCCGCGCAGTTCATGCATCAGCACCCAGCGGTCGTTGGACAGCATCAGCACCTGGGTGGCGCCGGCCTCGCGGTGGCGCCAGGAGTCCTTGCCCGGCTTGTCGAGATCGAAGCCGTGATGGGCGTGCTTGATGACCGACACGCGCAGGCCGCGCGCGTTGAATTCCGGGATCAGCTTTTCGACCAGCGTGGTCTTGCCGGAGCCGGACCAGCCGGCGAAACCAAAGACTTTCATCGGGCTGCAGCGCATGAGTTGGGGGAATACGGCCCCGAAGCATACAACAGAGCGCGCATTGCCGCCCGATGCCGTTGCCGCCGGGCCGGTGGCCCCGCTACGCGCCGGCCTTCGGCGGTGGCAGCGTTTCGAGGAAGGCCACCGCCTCGGCCTCGAGCCGGGTGCGCCGCATCGGCGGCAGGCTGCGCCACACCACCTTGCCGTAGGACTTGTCGATCATGCGCGGATCGCAGATGCACAGCACGCCGCGGTCGCGCTCGGTGCGGATCAGGCGCCCCGCGCCCTGCTTCATGTTGATCACGGTGCGCGGCAGCTGGTGGTGGATGAAGGGGCTCAGGCCCTGCTTCTGCATGTGCTCGACGCGCGCGGCGAGCACCGGGTCGTCGGGCGGCGCGAACGGCAGCTTGTCGATGACGACCAGCGACAAGGCATCGCCGGGCACGTCCACGCCTTCCCAGAAGCTCTGGCTCGCCACCAGCACCGCATTGCCGAGGCGGCGGAAGCGCTCGAGCAGCTCGGTACGCGAGCCCTCGCCCTGCAGCAGCACCGGCAGCTTGTCGCCGGCCTGCTCGAGCCCTTCGACGAGCAGCTCGTGGATGCGGCGCATCGCGCGCAGCGAGGTGCACAGCACGAAGGCGCGGCCGCGCGCGGCGCGGATCAGCGGCAGCGCGACGCGGGCGACGCGCTCGGTATAGTCGGGCGCGTTCGGGTCGGGCATGCCGGCCGGTGCATAGAGCAGGGCCTGCTCGGCGTAGTCGAAGGGGCTGCCCCACACCGCGGTCAGCGGCGGCGGGTCCATCCACGCGAGGCCAAGCTCGCGACAGTAGTGGCCGAAATCGGCCTTGCCCACGGCGAGCGTGGCGGAGGTGAAGATCCACGCCCGCGGATGGCCCTCGAGCTGGCGCTTGAACACGTCCGAGACGTGCAGCGGCGTGGCGTTGAGCGCGAGCGACTGGGTGAAGACCTCGACCCAGCGGACGAGGTCCTTCGCCTCGGGATTGCGCCAGGCGGCGAGGCGCTCGCCCATCTCCTGCGTGCGCCGCAGGCAGTTGGCGAGCCCTTCCGAGCGCTCGGCCTGGGTCTCGAGCACGGCGTGGAACGCGGCCAGCGCCTTCTCCAGGGCCTCGACCTGGGCGTCGAAGTTCTCCTTCTCCGCCGCCTGCGCCGCCGACAGCCGCGCCGACTCGGCGCCGAACACCAGGCGCAGGTCGCGCGCGGCCTTCTCGAGCTTGCGCGTCTCGTCGATCATCGCCACGCAGTCGCGCGCCGCGGCCACCGTCTCCGAGCGCGTGTCGCGCGCCAGCTCCAGCACCTGGGCGGTGGACACGCTGTCGCCGAAGAACAGGCTGGCGGTCTCGGGCAGCTGGTGCGCCTCGTCGAAGATCACCGCGTTGCACGCGGGCAGCAGCTCGCCCATGCCCTCGTCGCGCAGCATGACGTCGGCGAAGAACAGATGGTGGTTGACGACCACCACGTCGGCCTCCATCGCGTTGCGCCGCGCCTGCATGACGAAGCAGTCCTTGACGTGCGGGCAGTCCTGGCCGAGGCAGTTGTCGCGCGTGGAGGTGGCGGCGATCCAGGCCGCGGAATCCTCCCGCACGTCGGTGCATTCGGCCTTGTCGCCGCTCTGCGTGACCTTGGCGAAGCGGCCGATGGCGCGCAGGTCGGCGGCGTCCTGCGCGGTGAGGAAGCGACCGTCGCGCGCGTTGCGCTCGAGGTGGTAGTGGCAGACATAGTTCGCCCTGCCCTTGAGCAGCGCGATCGACACCGGCACCTTCAGCGCCGCGCGCACGGTGGGCAGGTCGCGGTTGAAGAGCTGGTCCTGCAGCGTCTTGGTGCCGGTGGAGATGATGACCTTGCCGCCGGCCAGCAGCGCCGGCACGAGATAGGCGAAGGTCTTGCCGGTGCCGGTGCCGGCTTCGGCGACGAGGATGCGGTTGCCCTTGATCGCCTCGGCGATCTTCTGCGCCATCTCGACCTGCTGCGGACGCGCGCGAAAACCGGGAATCGCCGCGGAG
Source organism: Thauera sp. (assembly GCA_024710965.1). Lineage (GTDB taxonomy): Bacteria > Pseudomonadota > Gammaproteobacteria > Burkholderiales > Rhodocyclaceae > Thauera. Next base: position 3,150 of record JANJTU010000067.1, read on the forward strand.
AGCGGGCCATCGGGCGCGAGGACGGACGAAGGATCAGGCATCGGAGGGGTCGCCGGAACAACGGGAAAGACGGATTCTACGCCCGGCCGTGGCCGGCCGGTGGGGCGCAATCTATTACATCAGCATAAGCGGCGGCGCCGTGCCTACTCGGTGCGATGCGCTTCGGCGAGGTAGTCGCGCGTGCGCATCTCGATCAGCCGACTGACGGTACGCACGAATTCGTGCGCGTTGTGGCCCTCGGTGTAGAGCTCGTAGGCCGGCACCTCGGCGCTCATGATCAGCTTCACGCGGTGGTCGTAGAGGACGTCGATGAGCCAGGTGAAGCGGCGCGCCTCGGCGGCGTTCCCGGCGAGCATCTTCGGCACCCTGGACAGGAGCAGGGTGTGGTGTTCGCGCGCGAGTTCGAGGTAGTCGTTCTGCGAGCGCGCGCCGCGACACAAGGTGTCGAAGTCGAACCAGATCACCCCGGGCGCCTTGCGGATCACCGGCAGGCGGCGTTCGAGCACCTCGATGTCGCCGCCCTCGCCCGCGCTCGCGGCCAGGCGCACGAAGTCGTCCTGCAGCTTGCGCTCGGCGGCGGCGTCGTGCGGCACGAGGTAGATCTCGAGCGTCTCCAGCGTGCGCAGGCGGTAGTCGGTGCCGTGGTCGACCTCGATGACGTCGAACTGCTGCTTGATGAACGCGATCGTCGGCAGGAAGTTGATCCGCATCAGCCCGTTCGGGTAGAGGCCGTCCGGCGGGTAGTTGGAAGTCATGACGAAGATGACGCCGCGGGCGAACAGGGCCTCGAGCAGGCGGCCGAGGATCATCGCGTCGGCGATGTCGGAGACGTGGAACTCGTCGAAGCACAGCAGCCGCGTCGCCGCCGCGATGCGGTCGGCGACCTTCTGCAGCGGGTCGGGCTCGCGGTTGTGGTTCTTGAGGTCGTTCTGCACTTCCTGCATGAAGGCATGGAAATGCACCCGGCGCTTGCGCTTGTACGGCACCGCGTCGAAGAAGCAGTCCATCAGGAAGCTCTTGCCGCGGCCGACGCCGCCCCAGAAATAGACGCTGCGCGGCAGCGGCGGGCGGGCGAACATCTTGCGCAGCTTGGTGCGCCGTGCCGCCTTGAAGCCGACGAGCTCGGTGTACAGGCGCTGCAGGCGCGTCGCCGCCGCGCGCTGCGCCGGGTCCGAGCTGTAGCCGCGGGCCTTGAGCTCGGCCTCGTAGGCGTCGAGCATACCGTGCTCGGCGACGTTGAGAATGCGATGGGGCATGATGGATCGGACTTGGGGTCGGACAGCAGCGGGTTGACGGAAAAAGGGGTGGGCGGCGAGGGGTCGCCCCCTCACGCCTCACCCCTTGCGCAGCACTTCCGGGTCAGAAGTGCAGCGGACGCTTGTCGCAGGCGAGCGCGGCCTCGTGCACCACTTCCGACAGCGTCGGGTGGGCGTGGCAGATGCGCGCCAGGTCTTCCGAGCAGCCGGCGAACTCCATCGCCACCACGGCCTCGGAGATCAGCTCCGAGGCGTTGGCGCCGATGATGTGCACGCCGAGGATGCGGTCGGTGGCGGCGTCGGCGAGCATCTTGACGAAGCCGGTCGGGTCGCCCATGCCGAGCGCGCGGCCGTTGGCGAGGAAGGGGATCTTGCCGACCTTGTAGGCGACGCCCTCGGCCTTGAGCTGCTGCTCGGTCTTGCCCACCCAGGCGATCTCGGGGCTGGTGTAGATGACCCAGGGCACGGTGTCGAAGTTGCAGTGCCCGGCCTGGCCCGCCATCAGCTCGGCGACCATGACCGCCTCTTCCATCGCCTTGTGCGCCAGCATCGGCCCGCGCACCACGTCGCCCACCGCCCACACGCCGGGCAGGTTGGTGCGACAGTGGCCGTCCACCTCGATCTGGCCGCGCTCGGTGACCTTCAGGCCGACGGCGTCGGCGTTGAGGCCATCGGTGTTCGGCACGCGGCCGACGGAGACGATCAGGCGGTCGGCCTCGAGCTTCTGGTCGGCACCGTCCTTGTCCTTGTAGGCGATGGTCACGCCCTTCTTGCCGACCTTGACTTCGCCGATGGTGACGCCGAGGGTGATCTTCAGACCCTGCTTGGTGAACACCTTCAGCGCTTCCTTGGCCACGTCCTGGTCGGCGGCGCCGAGGAAGTCGGGCAGCGCTTCGAGCACGGTGACGTCCGACCCCAGACGGCGCCACACCGAGCCCATCTCGAGGCCGATGACGCCGGCGCCGATCACGGCGAGCTTCTTCGGCACGGCGTCGAGGTCGAGCGCGCCGACGTTGTCGCAGACGATCTTGTTGTCGACCGGAATGCCCGGCAGGTGGCGCGGCGAGGAACCGGTGGCGACGATGACCTGCTTCGCGGTGACGAGCTCCTCGCCGACCTGGATCTGCCAGCCGGCGTCCGACTTGCCGACGAAGGAACCATGGCCGTTGAGCAGGGTGACCTTGTTCTTCTTGAACAGGCCCTTGATGCCGCCGGTGAGCTGGTCGACGATGCCGCTCTTGCGCGCGATCATCTTCGGCACGTCGATCTTCGGTGTGCCGACGCTGATGCCCTGGCCTTCGAAGCCGTGGCCCGCTTCCTCGAACAGGTGCGAGGTGTGCAGCAGCGCCTTCGACGGGATGCAGCCGACGTTGAGGCAGGTGCCGCCCAGGCGCGGCTCGCCCTTCGGGTCGGCATAGGGGTTGGATTCGCAGCACGCGGTCTTGAAGCCGAGCTGCGCGGCGCGGATCGCCGCGACATAGCCGCCGGGACCGCCGCCGATGACGAGGACGTCGAATTCTTTGGACATT
>JANJTU010000089.1 GCA_024710965.1 Thauera sp.
TTCCGCATCCTGCTGCCGGCCGCGGTGCCGCAGGAGCAGGTCGAGGCCGAAACCTTCCTGCGCGGCGAGAGCCGGCCCGAGTACTACGACTTCGACCTCTTCGCCTGGTCCGAGAAGTCGCACGCCCTCGACGATCGCCCGCTCACCGAGCTCGCCTACACGGTGTTCGATACCGAGACGACCGGGCTCAACCCGTCGCAGGGCGACGAGATCATCCAGATCGGGGCGACGCGCATCCTCAACGGCAAGCTGCTGCGCAACGAGTCCTTCGAACAGCTCGTCGATCCGTGCCGGCCGCTGACGGCGGAGTCGGCGAAGATCCACGGCATCACCGCCGAGATGCTGCACGGACAGCCCGCGATCGAGGCCGTGCTGCCGGCCTTCCACGCCTTTGCGGCGGACACCGTGCTGATCGCGCACAACGCCGCCTTCGACATGCGCTTCCTGCAACTCAAGGAAGAAGCCACCGGCCTGTGCTTCGACCAGCCCGTGCTCGACACGTTGCTGCTGTCCGCGGTGATCCACCCCAACCAGGAGTCGCACCGCCTCGAAGCGATCGCCGAGCGTCTCGGGCTGACCATCATCGGCCGTCACACCGCGCTGGGCGACGCCATCGTCACCGCCGAGGTGTTCCTGAAGCTGGTGCCGCTGCTGGCGGAGAAGGGCATCCGCACGCTGCGCCAGGCGCGCGAGGCGGCGGAACAGACCTACTACGCGCGGATCAAGTACTGATGGCGGCCGGGGGCAGGGCGCCCGTGCGGGGCCGGGCGTGAGCGGGCGGCAGAGCTTCGCGCGCCGCTTGCGGCGCTATTACGGCTGGTACACCGGCACCTTCCTGCTCTTCGTCGTGCTGCTGGCGGTGGGCGAGCAGTTCGGCCTGTCGCAGCAGGTCATCGGCCACGTCTTCCTCTTCGTCACGATCGCAGTCTATGCCGGCATCGGCGTCATGAGCCGCACCACCGACGTCTCCGAGTACTACGTCGCCGGGCGCCGGGTGCCGGCGGTGTTCAACGGCATGGCCACCGCGGCCGACTGGATGAGCGCCGCCTCCTTCATCGGCCTGGCCGGCACGCTCTACTTCTCCGGCTTCGAGGGCCTGGCCTTCGTCACCGGCTGGACCGGCGGCTTCGTGCTCGTGGCACTGCTGCTCGCGCCCTACCTGCGCAAGTTCGGCCAGTACACGATCCCGGACTTTCTCGGCGCCCGCTACCAGGGCAACGTCGCCCGCCTCGTCGGTCTCGCCGCGACGGTGCTGGCGAGCTTCGTCTATCTGGTGGCGCAGATCTACGGCGTCGGCCTGGTCACGAGCCGCTTCGTCAGCATCGAGTTCGAGATCGGTCTCTTCGTCGGCCTCGCCGGCATCCTGGTGTGCTCCTTCCTCGGCGGCATGCGCGCGGTGACCTGGACGCAGGTGGCGCAGTACGTGATCCTGATCATCGCCTATCTGGTGCCGGTGGTGATCCTGTCCTACAAGCTGACCGGCATTCCGATCCCGCAGGCGGTGTACGGCAGCGTGCTGCAGCAGATCAGCGCGCGCGAGACGGAACTGTTCGAGGCGCCGAGCGAGATCGAGGTGCGCGGCATGTACCGACAGCGCGCCGAAGACTATGCGGCCAAGATTGCCGACCTGCCCGAATCGCTTGACATCGAGCGGCGGGTGCTGATCGACCGTCTGAACGAAATGCGCCTCGGCAACGCTCCCGCACGCGACATCGCCCTCACCGAGCGCGCGCTACGCGATCTGCCGCGCTCGCCCGACGAGGCGCGCGCCGTCTGGCAGCGCATGGGCGCCGAGGCGCTCGAGCGGGCGCGGCCGCCGCCCCGCCACGCCCAGGCCCATCCGGGTGCCACCGCTGCCGAGTCCGCGGTGGCGCGCAACAACTTCCTCGCCCTGATGTTCGTGCTGATGGTCGGCACCGCGGCGCTGCCGCACATCCTGATGCGCTACTACACCACGCCCGGCGTCGGCGACGCGCGGCGCTCGGTGCTGTGGTCCTTGTTCTTCATCTTCCTGCTCTACGTCACGGCGCCGGCCTACGCGGTGTTCGCGAAGTGGGAGGTGTATCACAACGTCGTCGGCTCGAGCCTGACCATCCTGCCCGACTGGGTCGCCTCATGGGGCAAGGTCGGCCTGGTCAGGATCGAGGACCTCAATGGCGACGGCGTGCTGCAGCTCGCCGAGCTCCGCCTCAACACCGATGTGATCGTCCTGGCGACGCCCGAGATCGCCGGCCTGCCCTATGTCGTCTCCGGCCTCGTCGCCGCCGGCGGCCTCGCCGCGGCGCTGTCGACCGCCGACGGCCTGCTGCTGACGATCTCGAACGCGCTGTCACACGACCTCTACTACAAGGTGATCAACCCCGCCGCCTCCACCCACCGCCGGCTGGTGATCTCGAAGTCGCAGCTGCTGGTGGTCGCGGTCGTCGCCGCCTGGGTGGCGTCGCTGCGGCCGGACAACATCCTGTTCATGGTCGGGCTGGCGTTCTCGATCGGCGCCTCGGCCTTCTTCCCCGCACTGGTGCTGGGCATCTTCTGGAAGCGCGCCAACCGGCCGGGCGCGGTGGCGGGCATGGTCGTCGGCCTGGCGGTGACGCTGTTCTACGTCGTGCGCACGCATGCCTTCTTCGGTGGCTCGATGGCGAACGCCTGGTTCGACATCAATCCGATCTCCGCCGGCGTGTTCGGCATGCCGCTGGGCCTGCTCACCATCGTCGTCGTCAGCCTGCTGACGCCGCCGCCGCCGCAGGAGATCCAGGACCTGGTCGACTACGTGCGCTATCCGCAACTGCCACAGGATGATGGTGGCACGGGGGCTTGAAGCGCCGCGATTGCCCCCCAAATAGATGGCAATCGACGATTCCTGAGGACGCCCGTCATGCGCTTCGACAAGCTCACCACCAAGTTCCAGCAAGCCCTGCAGGATGCACAAAGCATCGCCGTGGGCAACGACCAGCAGTTCATCGAGCCGCAGCACCTGCTGCAGGCGATGCTCGAGCAGGACGATGGCGGCACCGTCTCGCTACTGCAGCGCGCCGGCGTCAATGTGCCGCCGCTGAAGAACGCGCTCGGCCGTGCGCTTGCCCGCCTGCCCAAGGTGGAGGGCCATGGTGGCGAGGTCAGCCTCGGCCGCGATCTCAACAATCTGCTCAACATCACCGACCGCGAGGCGCAGAAGCGCGGCGACCAGTTCATCGCCAGCGAGATGTTCCTGCTCGCGCTCGCGGATGACAAGGGCGAGACCGGCCGCCTGCTCAAGGAGCACGGCCTGACGCGCAAGGCGCTGGAGGCGGCGATCGAGGCCGTGCGCGGCGGCGCCGGCGTTGCCAGCCAGGACGCCGAAGGCCAGCGCGAATCGCTCGCCAAGTACTGCCTCGACCTCACCGAGCGCGCCCGCAGCGGCAAGCTCGACCCGGTGATCGGCCGCGACGACGAGATCCGGCGCGCGATCCAGATCCTGCAGCGGCGCACCAAGAACAACCCGGTGCTGATCGGCGAACCGGGCGTGGGCAAGACCGCGATCGTCGAGGGCCTGGCCCAGCGCATCGTCAATGACGAAGTGCCCGAGACGCTGAAAGGCAAG
>JANJTU010000169.1 GCA_024710965.1 Thauera sp.
AACATCATCAACGAGTACATCGACGAGCGCTTCCCGCATCCGCAGCTGATGCCGCCCGACCCGATCATGCGCGCGCGCGCGCGCCAGCTGCTGCACACCTTCGAGCACGAGCTGTTCTCGCATATCGAGGCGCTCGAGGCCAACCAGAAGGGGGCGGTGGACAAGGCCCGCAACCACGTCCGCGACCAGCTCACGCAGCTGGCGCCGATCTTCACCAAGCAGAAGTTCATGCTCGGTGACGAGTTCTCGATGCTCGACGTCGCCATTGCGCCGCTGCTGTGGCGCCTCGAGCATTACGGCATCGAGCTGCCGAAGGCTGCCGCGCCGCTCATGAAGTACGCCGAACGCATCTTCAGCCGGCAGGGCTTCATCGATGCGCTGACGCCCTCGGAGAAGGTGATGCGCCGCTGAGGCGCCAACCCGATGCGCCGCACGCCCCGTCGTGCGGCGTCATCCTGACGGAATTCCGATGACGACCGTTTCGACCAAGCCCTATCTTCTGCGCGCGATCTGGGAGTGGTGCGTCGACCAGGGCTTCACGCCTTACCTGGCGACCCTCGTGGATGGCAACACCCGCGTGCCGCCGGGCTATGCCCGCGACGGGCAGATCGTGCTCAACCTGGCGCCGGACGCGACCAGCCAGCTGTCGATGGACAACGAGTACATCAGCTTCCAGGCCCGTTTCGGCGGCGTGGCGCATTCGCTGGTGATTCCCGTGGCCAATGTGATCGCCATCTACGCGCGCGAGAACGGGCAGGGAATGGCCTTCGAGCCCGAGGCCGCGGGCGAGGCGGACGATGCGCCGGCCACCGCGGTCGAGGACATCGGCGACGCGGCTGCCGCGGCGACGCCGGCCGATGCCGAGTCGCCCGATGACGAGCCCCCGCGTCGTCCCCGTGGCGGCCATCTGAAAGTCGTGAAATAGGAGGACAGCATGCCTGCCCTGGAATGGACCGAGCAGCTCGAGAACGGCCTTGCGCGCATGGACGACACCCATCGCGAGTTCGTCGATCTCTACAACGCCGTCGCCGCCGCCGCGCCGGAGGACTTTCTCGCCGCCTATGACGCGTTCCTCGCTCACGCCGAGGCGCATTTTGCCGAGGAGAACCAGTGGATGGAGGCGGTCGGCTTTCCCGGCTGCCACCGCGCGGAGCATGATCGCGTGCTCGCCGTCCTCCACGACATCCGCAAGCGCGTCGAGCGCGGCGACATGTTCCTCGGTCGCCGCCTGATCGAGGAGCTGCCGGCCTGGTTCCGCAACCACGTCGACGGCATGGATGCGGCGCTCGCGTTTCACCTCAACAGCATCGGCTACGACGTCGCCAGCGGCGCCCTGCTGCCGCGCGCCGAAGGTGACGACGCGCCGCGCTCGCGCGGTTGCGGCTGCGCCGCGCTCTCGGCCGAGCCGGCGGCCTGAGCACCGCCCTCGCGGCCGCCCTCAGGCGCCGCGCCGGAACGGAAAGTGCTCCACCGGCGCGCGCCGCCCGCACATCAGCTCGGCCAGTGCCGCGGCCGAGCCGCAGGCGAGCGTCCAGCCCAGCGTGCCGTGCCCGGTGTTGAACCACAGGTTCACGCCTCTGCCCTTGCCGATCACCGGCAGATTGCCCGGCGTCGCCGGGCGTAGCCCGGCCCAGGGCACCGCCTGCGCCGGATCGATCGCGCCCGGAAAGCGCTGCGCCGCCCAGTCGAGGATGCCGCGAATGCGTTCCGGTCGGATCGTGGTGTCGAAACCATTGAGCTCCGCCGTGCCGGCGATGCGCAGGCGCTCGCCCAGCCGCGAGCAGACGATGCGCCGCGACTCGTCGGTGAGGCTCACCATCGGCGCCCGCGCCGGATCCACCACCGGCGCCGTCACCGAGTAGCCCTTCACCGGATAGATCGGCAGGCGCTCGCCCAGTGGCGCGACCAGGCGCGCACCATGGCTGCCGAGGCAGACGACGAAGGCGTCGGCCTTGAGCATGCCGGAGCGACCGTCGGGGTCACGCACCTCGGCGCCGTTGATCAGCCCGCCGCTGTGGGCCAGGCGGCGGATCTCGGTGCGCCAGTGAAAGCGCATGCCGCCGCCCTGCAGACGCTGCGCGAGTTCCTGCGTGAACCGGAACGCGTCGCCGGACTCGTCGCCGGGGGCGTAGAGGCCGCCGCTCAACTGCGCACGCTGCGCCGCGAGGGCGGGCTCGATGGCGACGCACTCGTCGGCGTCGCACACCCGCGCCTCGATGCCGAAACGCTGCAGCAGCGCCGCGCGCGCCGGCGCGTGGGCGTACTCGGCCGGGCTGAAGAACAGATGCAGGATGCCGCGTTCGAGCTGATCGTATTGCAGCCCGGTGTCGGCGCGCAGGCGGCGCAGGCATTCGCCGCTCCAGGCCGCCAGCGCGGCGATCGCCTCGGTGTTGCGGCGCGTGCGCCAGGGCAGGCATTCGCGCACGAAGCGCGCCGCCCACAGCCACTGCGCCGGATCGGTGGTGGGGCGGATCTTGAGTGGCGCGTCGTCGCGCCCGAGCCAGCGCAGGACCTGCCAGGGGGCGGCCGGATTCGCCCATGGCTCGGGATGGCTGAGCGAGATCTGGCCGCCGTTGGCGAAGCTGGTTTCGAGCCCGGATGCGGCCTGGCGGTCGACGACGCTGACGTCGAAGCCGGCCTGCCGCAGATACCAGGCGGTCGTGACGCCGGTGATGCCGGCGCCGAGAACCATGACGTGCATAGGGGGTGACTGTGCGATGAGGGCGGGTGCGAGGCTTGCCCGGCCGGGGAAGGGGGCCGCGCCTGCGGCGGAAACGGACGATGATATACGCCCGTTTCCGGGCGGGAAACTGCGCGGCGGTTTTTACCCGTGCGCGGAAGGCGCGGAATCGGGATAATCCGGCCTGTTCGATTTTCATCGCATCCAGGGAGTTTCGTTCATGCGCCGTGTAACCCTTACCCAGTTCCTGATCGAGCAGCAGCGCGCGGGCCGCATCTCGGCCGACCTGCGCCTGCTGATCGAAGTCGTCGCCCGCGCGGTCAAGGCCATCGGCGTCAACGTGTCGAAGGGCGCGCTCGCCGGCGTGCTCGGCGAGGCCGGCACCGACAACGTGCAGGGCGAGGCGCAGAAGAAGCTCGACGTCATCGCCAACGAGATCCTGCTGCAGGCCAACGAGTGGGGAGGCCATCTGGCCGCGATGGCCTCGGAGGAGGTCGAGACGGTGCACCAGATCCCCTTCGACTACCCGAAGGGCGGCTACCTGCTGCTGTTCGATCCGCTCGACGGTTCCTCCAACATCGACGTCAACATCTCCGTCGGCACCATCTTCTCGGTGCTGCGCAACCCGCCCGGCAGCACCGAGCCGACCGAGGCGAGCTTCCTGCAGCCCGGGCGCGAGCAGGTGGCGGCCGGCTACGCGGTGTACGGGCCGTCGACGCAGTTCGTGCTGACGGTGGGCAACGGCGTGCACGCGTTCACGCTTGACCGCGAGATGGGCAGCTTCATCTACACCCAGCCCTTCATGACGATCCCGGAGGACACGCAGGAGTTCGCCATCAACGCCTCGAATGCGCGCTTCTGGGAGGCGCCGGTGAAGCGCTACGTGGACGAGATGCAGCAGGGCAAGAGCGGCCCGCGCGGCAAGGATTTCAACATGCGCTGGGTGGCGTCGATGGTGGCCGACGTGCATCGCATCCTGACCCGCGGCGGCATCTTCATGTATCCGCTCGACGACAAGTGCCGGGCGCAGGGCGGCAAGCTGCGCCTGATGTACGAAGCCAACCCGATGGCGATGCTGGTCGAGCAGGCCGGCGGTGCCGCATCCACCGGGCGCGGGCGGATCCTCGACCTGCAGCCCGAGAGGCTGCACCAGCGCGTGCCGGTGATCCTCGGCTCGAAGAACGAGGTCGAGCGCGTCGCCGGCTATCACCGCGAGGCCTGAGCGCCCGCGCATGCGCTCGTCCCGCAACGCCGCGCCCCGACATCGGCGCCCGGGGGCGCGGGGCGCGCTGCTGCTGGCGGCCCTGGTCGTGACCGCGCCGGCTGCCGCGCAGGAAGCACTGGACGAGCAGGAAACACCCGGCCAGCAGCAGGTCCCGGACCGACAGCAGGTCCTGGAGGTGCAACTCGAGGCGCCGGAGGCGGTGCGGCCGCTGCTCGAGCGCCACGTCCGCCTGCTCAACCGCGACGGTGCGCGCCTGCCCGAGGCCGCGCCCGACCGCGCCGCGCTCGTGCGCAGGGCGCGGCGTGAAGTTGCGGAACTGCTTGCCACCGAGGGCCACTTCTCGCCCACGATCCGCATCGACCGCAGCGAGGCCGGGCGCTGGCTGCTGAAGGTGGAGCCGGGCGCGCGCACGACGATTGGCGAGGTCCGCATCGAGTTCGAGGGCGCCTTGCTGGACGATGCGCGCGAGGGGCGCGCGGAAGAGCCCGAGCAACTGCGGGCGCGCTGGAGCCTGCCGGTGGGGGCGCCGTTTCGCCAGGCGGCATGGGATGCGGCCAAGCAGCAACTGCTCGACGCGGTCAGCGCCCGTCGCTATGCGGCGGCGCGCATCGTGCGCAGCCGCGCCGAGATCGATCCGGAGAAGGCCTCGGCGCGGCTGCTGCTCACGCTCGACAGCGGCCCGGCGTTCTACCTGGGCGAACTGCAGGTGAGCGGCCTGCACGAGCTGCCCGCCGACCTCGTCCAGCGCTACAGCCTGCTGCGCCCCGGTCAGCCCTACGACCGCGAGGCGCTGCTCGCCTTTCAGACCGGGCTGCAGAACACGCCGCACTTCGGCTCGGTGATCGTCGACATCGAGCGCGATCCGGCGCTCGCCGCCGCGGTGCCGGTGCGGGTGCAGCTCACCGAGGCGCTGCCCAAGCGCGTCGGCTTCGGCGTCGGCCTCTCTTCCAACACCGGCTACCGCGCCGAGACGAGCTATCGCGACGTCAATTGGCTGGGCCGCGGCTGGGAGCTTTCGAGCGGCCTGCGCCTGGAGCAGCGGCGCCAGTCGATCTATGGCGACGTCTTCCTGCCGCCGTCCGGGCGGCACCGCGACAGCTTCGGTGCGCTGATCGACCGCAGCGATCTCGAAGGGCTCAGGCTCACGTCGCAGGCGGTCGGGGTTGCCCGCAACACGGTGCGCGGCGACATCGAGACCCAGCTCGCCTTCCGCCTGCAGCACGAAAAGCTGCAGCCCGACGGTGCCGAGGTGCGTTCGCAGAACACGCTCACCGCGAACTGGACCTGGATCCGGCGCGCGGTCGACGATCTGCTCGACCCGCGCCGCGGGCACGTGCTCGAGTTCCAGCTCGGCGGCGGGGCGGCGGTCGCGCTCGCGGACCAGGACTTTGTGCGCCTGTATTCGCGCTATGTGCATTACCGCCCGGTGGCCGAGCGCGACGTGTTCATCCTGCGCGCCGAAGGCGGCGTCACCCTGGCCGACAGCCGCGAAGGCATCCCGCAGGACTTCCTGTTCCGCACCGGCGGCGCGCAGTCGGTGCGTGGCTACGCCTACCAGAGCCTGGGCGTGCGCGAGGGCGAGGCGACCGTCGGCGGGCGCTACCTCGGCACCCTCAGCGCCGAGTACGTGCGCTGGTTCGAGCCGCAGTGGGGCGCGGCCTTCTTCGTCGACACCGGCGATGCGGCCGACACGCGCGCGCAGTTCGACCTGCGCACCGGCTACGGCGTGGGCGCGCGCTGGCGCAGCCCGGCCGGCCCGCTCGCCGTCGATCTGGCCTGGGGACACCACGAGCGCAAACTGCGGCTGCACTTCGGCGTAGCCATCGCGTTCTGATGCCGCGCGGGCGATGAGGCCGGATTCAGCTGTCGGCGGCCGGCGTCTGCGGTTTCGCTGCGGCAAACGCGCGCCGTAGCTGCGCCAGCTTCCTGAGGCCGGCGGCGACGCGGAAATTGACCGAACCTTCGGGCGGCTCGCCGCCGGCGAGCGGGGCGCCGGCCGGCAGGCCGGTCAGCAGTTCCAGGGCCTCGTCCACGTTGTCGACCGCCCAGACGTGAAAGCGCCCGTCGCGCACCGCGGCGACCACCTCCTGGCGCAGCATCAGGTGGCAGACGTTGGCGGCCGGGATCAGCACGCCCTGCTCGCCGCTGAGGCCGCGCGCGGCGCAGATGTCGAAGAACCCCTCGACCTTCTCGTTGATGCCACCCACCGGCTGCACGACGCCGAACTGGTTGATCGAGCCGGTGACGGCCAGCGCCTGGCGTAGTGGCACCGCCCCGAGCGCCGACAGCAGCGCCGCCAGCTCGGCGAGCGAGGCGCTGTCGCCTTCGACGCCGCCGTAGGACTGCTCGAACACGAGGCTCGCCTTGAGCGAGAGTGGTGCGCTCCAGCCGAAGCGCGAGGCGAGGAAGGACGACAGGATCAGCACGCCCTTGGAATGGATCGGGCCGCCGAGCTTGACCTCGCGCTCGATGTCGATGACTTCGCCGTCGCCGACGCGCACCGTCGCCGTGATCCGCACCGGGTGGGCGAAGCTGGCTTCGCCCAGCGCCACGACGGCGAGGCCGTTGACCTGGCCGACGTGCTCGCCCGCGGTGTCGACCATCAACTGGCCGCGCAGGATTTCCTCTCGGTAGCGGGCGCGGATGCGGTCGTTGCGGCGCCGGTGCGCGGCGAGCGCGGTGTCGACGTGCTCGCGCTCGATCAGGGCGGCACCGGCGCCGGCGGCGAAGTGGTCGGCCTCGCGCATCAGGTCGTCGAGCGGCTGGGTGTGGGTGCTGAGGCGCTCGGCATCGCTCGCCAGGCGCGCGGCGTGCTCGACGATGCGCGCCACGGCGGCAGCGCTCAGCGGGCGCAGCTGGTCGCGCCGGGCCAGGGTGGCAATCAGGCGGGCGTAGGCGGCGGTGTTCTCGGGGCTGCGCACGATTTCGCTCTCGAGGTCGGCGTTGATCTTGAACAGGGCCGGAAACTCGGGGTCGTAGCGGCTCAGCAGGTAGTAGGTGAGGCGTTCGCCGATCAGCACCACCTTCAACTCGAGCGGCATCGGCTGCGGCTCGAGCTGCACCGTGCTGCTCAGACCGATCAGCTCGGCGAGCGATTCGACGCGCACCGCGCCCGCCTTCAGGCAGCGCTTCAGGCCTTCCCAGGCGTAGGGTTGCGACAGCACCTTCAGCGCGTCGAGGATGAGGAAGCCGCCGTTGGCCCGGTGCAGCGCGCCAGCCCGGATCAGGGTGAAATTGCTGATCAGGGTGCCCATGTGGACGAAGTGCTCGATGCGGCCGACGAGGTTCTGCAGGCTCGGGTGGTCCTCGTACACCACGGGGCGGGTGCCGTCGGCCGGGTTCTCCACCAGCAGGTTCACCAGGTAGCGCTGCACCGTGAGCGTGCCGGAGTACGTGGTGGTCTCGATGTCGTCCTCGCTGCGGGAGGATTCGCGCAGGGACTCGCCGCTCTCGATGATGTCCTGCAGCACGGCATCGAGGTGGGTGCAGACTTCGGGCAACTCGGCGTAGGCCGCCTTGAGGTCGTCGATGAGGTGTGTCGCCGTTGCGCGCAGCGCGTCGCTGCCGGCCTGCTTGATGCGGGCCTGCATCTCCCGCCGCCAGCTCGGGAACTCGTTCATCAGCCGGTGCATGCGTTCGTGCAGTGCCTTGATGCGCTCGGCCAGTTCGTGCTGGCGTTCCTGCGGCAACTGCTCGAACTCCTGCTGCGACAAGGTGGCGCCGTCGTCCTTCGTCGGCACGAAGGCGAAGCCGTGCGGCGTGCGCAGCAGCGCCACGCCGAGCTGCGCCGATTCGTCGCCGAGGGCGCGCAGGGCCTCGTCCTCGCGCTGCTTCTCCTCGTTCTGCAGGGCGTCGACGCGGCTGCGGTACTCGTCACTCTGGAAGACGGCGCCGATCGCCGGCACCAGTTCCTCGACGAAGCGCTGCATGTCGTCGCGCAGGCCGGCGCCGCGGTCGCAAGGCAGCTTCAGCAGCCTGGGGTGGGCGGCGTCGGCGAAGTTGTACACGTAGCACCAGTCGGCAGCCGGTTCGCCGTTCTGGCGCTCGGCTTCCAGCAGTTGGTCGATGATGGCGTGACGACCGCTGCCGGTGTCGCCGAGGACGAACAGGTTGTAGCCCTCGTGGCGCATGTCGAGGCCCAGATGCATCGCCTCGACCGCACGCGCGTGGATCTGCGCGGCGTCGAGGTCGGGCAGTTCATCCGTGGCCGCAAACCGGAGCAGGGTCGGATCGCAGGGCGTATACAGCACTTCCGGTGCAAGCACGCGCATCAGTCTGGCCTCGTCGGGTTCGTTGATGCAAGCTTAATCGCTGCGCGCCGCCGCGGCGACCGGGCCGCCCGCAGCGGATGTGAAGTGCTCGATGGCCGCACTTGAAATCCCCAAAACCCGCCCCTATTATTAGCACTCGTTGGCAGTGAGTGCTAACAGCGTCGGTTTCGCGCCGGCGCACACTGCGAAATTTTCTGCGGGTCTGACCCGCGCCTACCTCGTTAGTTGAATCCGAAAGAAGGAGTGAACTCGATGAAGATTCGTCCCTTGCATGATCGCGTGATCGTCAAGCGCCTTGAAGCCGAACGCAAGACCGCCAGCGGCATCGTGATCCCCGACTCCGCCGGCGAGAAGCCCGACCAGGGCGAAGTGCTGGCCGTCGGCAACGGCAAGATCCTGGACGACGGCAAGGTTCGTCCGATGGCCGTCGCGGTGGGCGACAAGGTGCTGTTCGGCAAGTATGCCGGCCAGAGCGTGAAGGTCGAGGGCGAAGAGCTCCTCGTCATGCGCGAAGAAGACATCATGGGCGTGGTCGAGGCCTGAGCCTCCCTCTTTCACATCGATTCACAACCGAATATTCAAGGAGTTCTGAAGAATGGCAGCTAAAGAAGTCAAGTTTGGTGATTCCGCCCGCGAGCGCATGGTCGCCGGTGTCAACATCCTCGCCAACGCGGTCAAGGTGACTCTCGGCCCGAAGGGGCGCAACGTCGTGCTCGAGCGCTCGTTCGGCGGCCCGACCGTGACCAAGGACGGTGTTTCCGTTGCCAAGGAAATCGAGCTGAAGGACAAGTTCGAGAACATGGGCGCGCAGATGGTCAAGGAAGTCGCTTCCAAGACCTCGGACATCGCCGGTGACGGCACCACCACCGCGACCGTGCTGGCCCAGTCGATCGTGCGCGAAGGCATGAAGTTCGTCGCCGCCGGGATGAACCCGATGGATCTGAAGCGCGGCATCGACAAGGCCGTGATCGCCACCATCGAAGAGCTGAAGAAGCTGTCCAAGCCCTGCTCGACCAACAAGGAAATCGCCCAGGTCGGTTCGAT
>JANJTU010000235.1 GCA_024710965.1 Thauera sp.
TCATGCCCGCCGCGATCCCCGCCAGGCCGTCGACGACCTCGTCGAAGCGGCTCTTATGCACGAAGAGGCGCGAACCGGCCGTGCACACCTGGCCCTGGTTGAAGAAGATCGCCTGCGCCGCTCCCGCTGCAGCAGCGCTCACGTCGGCGTCGTCGAGCACGATCACCGGGCTCTTGCCGCCGAGCTCCAGCGACACCCGCGTCATGTTGTCGAGCGCGGCCTTGCCGACCAGCTTGCCGATCTCGGTCGAGCCGGTGAAGGCGACCTTCTCGATGCCCTTGTGCGCAGCCAGCGCCGCGCCCGCGCTGTGGCCATGGCCGGTGACCACGTTGAACACGCCGGCGGGGTAGCCGGCCTCCAGCACCAGCTCGGCGAAGCGCAGCGCCGACAGCGGGGTCTCCTCCGCCGGCTTGAGCACCATGGTGCAGCCCGAAGCGAGCGCGGGGCCCGCCTTCCACGCCACCATCAGCAGCGGAAAATTCCACGGGATGATCGCCCCCACCACGCCGACCGGCTCGCGCCGGGTGAAGCCGAAGAACTCGCGCTCACGCACCAGCGGCACCGACACTTCCATCGTCGCGCCTTCGAGCTTGGTCGCCCAGCCGGCCATGTAGCGCAGGAAATCGACCACCAGCGCCACATCGACCGCACGCGCCATGGTCACCGGCTTGCCGTTGTCGAGCGCCTCGATCTCGGCCAGCTCCTGCGCGTTCGCCTCCACCAGCTCGGCCAGGCGCAGCAGCAGGCGTTCACGGTCCACCGGCCGCATGCGCGGCCACTCGCCGTGCTCGAAGGCGCGCCGCGCCGCCGCGACCGCGCGGTCGATGTCGGCGGGCCCGCCCGCCGGCACGCTGGCGAACACCTGGGCGCTGGCCGGGTCGACCACCTCCAGCCGGCCGCCGCCCTCGGCGTCCACCCACTCGCCGCCGATCAGCATGCGCCGCGGCTGGGCCAGGAAGCGGCGCGTGTTGTCGCTCAGCAGCTCACCCTTGTAGCGTTCCATCGTTGTCTCCGTATCCATGTTGGTTTCTTGCGCCGCAAGCCGGGCGCGGTCAGAAGTTGTAGATCAGCACCGCCTGCAGATAGACGTTGCGTCTATCGTTGCCCTGCAAGGCCTTCACGTCGGCGCCGCGCGGCTCGTAGAGGCCGAGCAGGGGCACGAAGGTGAAGTGCTCGTCGAGCTGCCAGAAGGCGAACAGGTCGATCTCGCGGCCATCCAGGTCGGGTGCGTCGCCGATCGAGCGGATGTCCCAGTACTGCAGGCTCACCGACAGGTCCTCGCGCGGCAGCACGGTGAGTTCGACACGATCCAGCTTGTTGCCGCTGTTGGCCGGCCCGGCGTAGTTGGACGCGACCTCGCCCTGGAACCAGGTGCCCAGCCCGCGGCTGAGGCCGAAGAACAGCGGGTCGAAGGCCTCGTTGCGCGTGGTCGAGGCCTTGTCGGCCGAGAAGCGCGCGTGACGGTAGTTCAGCGTCGGGCTCCAGGGCAGGTCGGCGAAGGTCCATCCGCCCTCGATGGTCCAGGCGTCGGCGTCGTTCCTCACCGCCGTGCTGCCGCCGCGCTGATCCACGTACTCGAAGGACAGGAACAGGTTCTCGACCCCCAGGCTGCCCTGCCCCCGCACACTGGCGATACGCATGCCGTCGCGGCGGTCGAAGAGGCCCAGCCCCGCGCCGCGGTCCACTTCGAGCACCTTCATCCAGCTCAGGCCCAGCGTGCCGTGGGTCTCCGACACGTACTCCAGGTTCACCCCGCCGAGCTCGGTGTCCTGCTGATAAGGGTTGTCCGACTGCAGCCAGAAGGCATCGCCGCGCAGCGGCCCCGCGGGATCGACGCGCAGCAGCGCGGTGTTGCGAAAGCTCTTCTTCGCTGCCAGGTAATAGGCGCCGCCGCGGTCCACATCGACGCCGAGCGCGGCCAGCCCCTTGCCGAGGTTGATCCGGTCGCCGGCGATCAGGAAACCGTCGCCGAGCTGGAATTGCTGGCGGCCGAAGGAGAAGTCGAGCAGGCCGCCGGCGCTGCGCCAGCCCAGATAGGCGTCCTCCAGATCGATGTCACGCTCGCGCCCGGTGGTGTAACCGCCGGCATCGCCGTCGCCCCAGCTGCCCTGCGCGATCGCGCCGAGCCCGCCGTACAGCTCGCCTTCCCCTGCGCGCGTGCTGCCCACCAGCACGCCGTGGATGAAAGCCTCGCGCCACTTCCTGCCGCCCTCGCCGAGATAGTCCTCGCGGGTGGAAAAGGCGCCGGCCATGCCGTCGACATTGAAGCCGAGCGTCGTGCCGTCACGCTCGTAGAAATCTTCCGCGTGGGCGCTGCCCAGCGTCGCCAGGCCGGCCAGCAGCGCGGCGGTGGTCAGGTGAATGCGCATCGTGTTCGTCTCCTCGTTCATTGTTTTGGCGTGCGCGGTCCCGCGAGGCCCGTCCGGGCCCCGGCGGCGCCCCGCAACGGCGGGGCGTACTTGCTCGGTGATCAGGGGGTCGGGATCAGCGCACGAAGACCTGCCCGGTGCCGAGCGACATGTCGCCGCCGGGCAGCTTCACCTGGCCGATCTTGGCCAGCGAATCGGCATCGTGGATGGAGATGTCGTTGAAGGTGCCGGTCAGGTAGAGCCGGCTGCCGGCCTGGTTGCTCAGCACCGTGTAGTAGGTGTGATCGAGCTCGGCGGCCTGCACCAGCTTCTGCTGCGCGATGTCGTACTTGGTGAGCCGGTGCAGCAGGCCGTAGATGATGTTGCGGTCCTTCGGCGAGCGGATGCCGGTGAAGTAGATCTCGGTCAGCGGGCCGAACTCGCGCGCCTCGGTCTCGCCGCTCTTCAGGTTCACGTTGAGGAAGCCGTACTGGTACTCGGCGCTCGCCAGGTCCTGCTTGTCGTCCTGGTATTTCGCCGTGGTGTACAGCAGCGTGAAGTCGCGGGATGGCGTCTGCACCGGCCAGATGTAGAGCACGTCGAGCGGCGCATGGGTGGGGCGCTGCCAGTCGCGGATCGGCAGCGCGACCGTCATCGCGCCGCTGTTCACATCCACCTTGTAGAGGTTCGGACCGGCCAGATACACCGCGCCGTCGTCGCCCGCCTGCATGATGTTGGCCTGGCGCGGGGCGGGGAACACGCGGATCGGCTTCGCTTCCAGTCCGGCCGCGGTGTCGTACACGGCGAAGCGCGGCGCGCCGACGCGGTAGTGGTCGCGATTGATCGTGGTCGGGTTCTGCACCGCATAGAGCTCCTTGCCGTCGGCGCTCACCGTGAAGGAGGCGATCGACTTGGCGCGTTCACCCGGCTGCTGCGACATCTCGGCGCGGAACGTCAGCTTGCAGCTGTCGAGCTCGATGCCGTAGATCGTGCCGAAGCGGTTGTTGAGGATGTAGGCGGTGCGGCGGTCGGGCGAGATCTGCGTGGTGCCGGGGCCGAAGGCGTCGGGCAGCTTGCAGGTCTTGTAGACGCTGTCGGTGGCGAGATCGACCACGTTCAGGTTGTTCGGATAGTTGGCCACCATCAGGTATTCGGCGCCGGACTTGAGCGCCAGCGCCTCGTTGGCCGCGGCCGCCGGCAAGGCGCCGGCCGCCAGGCAGGCCAGCGCGGCCGCAGTGCGGCGCAGCGCGCCGCCGATCATCGATTGCTTCATGTCCGCCCCCTTACAGCTTGTCGCCCGGGAACACCGAGCCGAGATTGCGCCAGTCCTCGCGCGAGTTGCTCGCGTCCTTGTTCCAGTCCGGATAGGTGGTCATCAGGTCGGGCACCTGGGCCGGCCACCAGCAGGGGTCGGCACAGCCGTAGAGGTCGGACTCCATCGGCTGGCACAGCGAGGACACGCCACCGAAGGCATCGACTTCCCAGCCTGGATCGACGGTGGCCGCGCAGCCGGCGATGGCGCTCATCGCCACCACTTCCTCGACCCGATCCTCGGTGACTGCCTGCTCCAGCAGGCGCGCCTTGTTGTTGATCGCCTTCAGATGTTTCATGACGCCCTCCGCGGGGAAATGTGCTGTTCGATGAAGGCCGGGTTGCCGGCCATGATGCGGCTGTAGACCTCGATGCCGAAATCGACCCAGTCGCGCATCAGATCGCAGTAGTGGTAGGTGGGGTGCGCCGCGTCGCCGTAGCGCGCATAGCTCTCGTGGTAGCAGCCGCCCGAGCACAGGTTGCGGATGCGGCAGCTGGCGCAGCCGGTGTCGGTGCGATCCAGGCGCTGCGCCAGGAAGTCGCCGAGCGCTTCGCGCTTGATGCCGTTCTTGACGTCGCCGAAGGTCGGCAGCGCGGAGCCGGTGAAGCGGTGGCACAGGTTGAGCTCGCCCTTGTGGTCGACCGCCAGCATCTTCAGCCCGGCGCCGCAGGGCAGCGCCTTCTTGTGGCCCTCGTGCAGGTCGGTGATCAGCTGGTGCATGTTGGAGAAGCCGATGTTGCGCCCCTCGAGCGCCGCTTCCAGGTAGCGTTCGCCGAGCCGCTTGAGCCCGGCGAACACCTCGACCAGTTCCTCGTTGCTGAGGTTGAAGGTGCTGATGTCGCCCGAGGTCACCGGGGCGAAGCCGACTTCGGCGAAGCCCAGTTCGTTGAACAGGTGGTCCCAGATGCGCTCGACCTCGGTGGTCCCGCTCGTGAGCGTGACCCGCGCCCCGACCGGCCGCGCCGTGTAGCGCGACAGCAGGCGCTCGGCCTTGCGCCGCACGGTCTCGTAGCTGCCCTGGCCGCCGACCGTGAGGCGGTTGCGGTCGTGGATCGCCTTCGGGCCGTCGATGCTGATCGACAGGCCGAAGCGGTGGGCGTTGAGCCAGGCGATGGTGTCGTCGGCAAGCAGGGTGGCGTTCGTCGTCATGACGAAATCGACCTGCTTGCCCAGTTCGGCGAAACGCGCCTCGCAGTATTCGACCACCTGCTTGATCAGCGGCAGGTTGCTGAGCGGCTCGCCGCCGAAGAACACCACGTTGTAGCGCGGCTGGTCGGGCGACTCGCGCAGCAGCATCTCGATCGACTCGCGCGCGGTGTCGAAGCCCATCTTGCGGCCGGCCGAGGGCTTGTCGAGATCTTCCTTGTAGCAGTAGGTGCAGCTCAGGTTGCAGCCGGTATTGACGTTGAGCACCACCGTGGTGAGCGGAAAGCGCTCGAAGCGGTGCGCCGGCGCCGCGGCGCCGGCCGGACGGCCGTCGTCGATGAGCTCGAGTGCGACCAGCTCGCGGATCGCCTCGGCCACTTCGCCGGCTTCGAACTCGCCGCGCAGACCGTCGATCAGCGCCTCGGCGCTGAGGCTCTGGCGGCGGATGCGGTCGATCAGCGCCGCGGTGAGCGGGTCGAGCGCGAACAGCGAACTGCTCGGGATGTGGAACAGCATGCGCGTGTCGTCCACGCGCAGCTCGTGCAGGTTGTTCTGCACCAGGTTCAAGACGGCGCCCATGGGGGCCTCCTTTCGTGTCGGAGTTGCGGAGGGCAGGCCGGGCCTGCCGGAGCGCGGAATGGCGCGAATCAGGGGATCGGCGGGTTGTTCCAGCGCGGCGGCGCGACGATCACCTGGCCTTCGCCGCGCAGGCGTTCGCCGCCCTGCGCCACCTCGGCCACCACCTTGAGGTTGCCGACGTTGCTCGCCGACATCCGGCGCGCGGGGTTGGGGCCGGCGTCACCGGGCACGAACACGCCGCTCGCCGCATCCATCAGGCCGGCGAACTTGAGGTCCTCGTCACGCACCGCGGCCTCGTCGAAAGGTTCCACCGCCCAGCTCGCCGGCACCACGCCGATGCGGAAGTCGTCCGCGGTACCGGCCTGGCCGTCGGCCCCGGCCGCCCAGGCCTCGGCATCGAAGCGCGCCTCGACCTTGGCCGTCGGCGTGCCGTTGCCGCCGATGCGGGCGACCGCGAAGGCAGGCGTCACCTTCACCGCGGCGATGCGGTCGTAGAGGGCGAGGCTGCCGCCGGCGGCCTCGCCGACCGCCACCGGATGCACGCCGCGCGCCGCCGCATCGACTTTCACTCGCAGCACGACTTCGGCTGCGGAGCGCTTGACCGTCTGCAGGACTTCGACGCCCCGGGGCAGCGCCACCTCGCCCTTCAGGCCGGCGCCGACGATGCGCAGCTCGGCCGTCTCGCCCGCCTTCAGATGGGCCGGATGCACCGCCAGCACGCGACTGCTGCCCGCCTGCTGCAGGCTGGCGACGACGTCGGCACCGACCTCGTCGTGGTCGCGCAGGAACATCCGGCCGCGCAGCACGCCGTCCTCGAGCGCGAACACCTGGCGCATCGGCGTGCCGTCGACGACGAGGTCGCCGCGCCACTCGTAGCCGGTGTAGATCAGCGCCTGGCCCTTGCCCTGCATCGGCTTGCCGTCGTCCCAGCGGCCGTCGAAGGCAAGCGCGTAGCGGTCCTCGCCCTCGCCCGCGGCCACCTTCATCACCCCCGAGAAGCCGCCGCGCCCGCTCATGTGGCCGCTCAGGCTCCACTCGCCCTTGACCGCCTGCGGGCCACGCGCCTGCCACTGCTTCCAGGCCTCGGAAGCGAGCGGCAGCGTGCGCGCCAGCTCCGGCACCATCTCCTTGAGCGCGATGCCGAACCAGTCGCGGTCGCGCGCCAGGGCCTGGTACTCGGTGGTCGGGAACTGGCCGAGGTGGAAATGCACCAGATGCTCCCACTCCGCCGCCGGCCGGCGTTGCAGCATCACCCGCGCGCCGGAATGGCAGCGCGCACACATCTGGGTGAACTGCTCGGACTCGAAGGCCTCCACGGTGTTGAGGCGGCGCTCGAGGGCGTAGCGCGCGCCCTCGGTCTCGGACGGCGCCAGGCCCTGGGTGTCGGCCAGGTACTTGACCACGCTGCGGCGCTCCTCGTCGGTAATCTTCAGGCCGTGCACGATCTGCATGCGCGCCACCGACATCAGCCAGCCCTCGGGCGTCTTGCGCTGCTGGCTGATGCGGCTGAGGCCCTCGTCGGTTTCGGTGTGACAGGCGAGGCACTTCGCCCGCAGCAAGGCTTCGGCGGAAGCGGCCGCCGCCGGCGCCGCGGCCAGCGCGAGGCCCAGCGCGGCCACGCTGGTCAGCGCGGCGGCAAGAGTTTTCATTTTCAAGATCGGACCTCCTCGTCATGTCCTTTGATGAAGCGCCCCGCCGGAGCGGGGACGCTGCAGCGCTGCGCAGGCCGAAGACGAGAACGGGCTTGGCTCGCAAGGGGCGATCCGATCCTGTCTCCTTCTCGCGCTGCCGCAGGACGACGCACGAGATCCGCTTCCGGCCCTTCTCCGAGGGCCTGCACAGCCGCCACCACTGGTGCCCGCCCGTCCCGGTCGGGGCCGGAATCGGGCAGGCGGCGGACAGATCCTAGGCGCAGCCCCGGCGCGGGCGTTAGCCGAAAACGGCAAGCCGGCGGGGCGCCCGCCGGCTTGCAAAAGGACGATGCGACGTGCCATGCTCGAACGCAGAAGGTGGATCGGACGGCTGCAGTCGAGTCCCTCGATCCGCACGCAGGACCACATAACGACAAGCACGGCCGCACGCCGGTCGAGAGAGGACGAGACATGTTCGCCACCGCCACCGGGCACGCGCCGAGGGGGTGCGGGCAATGAGCCCGGCTGCCCGCAAGCCGGCTGAGGCCCCCTACTCCTACACCTTGCGCGACACGCTGGATGCCGACGATCACGCCGCCTGCCTGACCAACTGGCAGCAGCGCTACGACCAGCTCAGCGCCGGCGCCTTCGCCGGCGTGTTCGAGGAATTCTGCTTCGGCAAGGTGCAGCTGTTCCGCGAGGGCCTGAACCAGGCTGTCCATCAGGCGGGCGTGGCCTGGCCGGGCTCGCGCACCTTCGCCGTGCCGGTCGCGATCGAAGGCACGGGCTGGTTCGGCGGCGAGATCTACACCGCGCACTCGATGCTGACGCTGGGCGCGGACGACGAGCTGGACTTCCGCACGCCCCGCCGGCTTGAGATCCTGGCCTGCACGGCCGATTCGGAGGCGCTCAACGACTATGCGCTGCGGGTCGATCACCGCGACCTCGAGGCCGAGCTCGCCGGCCGCAGGATGGCGCCGGCGACGCCCGAGCGCATCGACGCGCTCGGCGCCCTGCTGGCGACCATGCTGGCCAGCCTGCGGGCGACGCCCGAGCTGCTTCACCACGCGCAGATGCGCAAGGCGATGGAACAGGCGCTGTTCGCCACCCTGCTCGACACGCTGTCGCCGCCGGACGCCGCGCAGCCGGCCTCCGCCCCCTCCTGTCGCGCCCGCCAGCAGGTGGTGGCGCGGGCGCGCGCCTACATGGAAGCGCACATCGACGAGCCGATCACGGTCGCCGACCTGTGCATCGAGCTCGGCGTGTCGCGCCGCACCCTGCAATACAGCTTCCAGGACGTGCTCGAGCTGAACCCGGTGAAATTCCTGCGCGCGATCCGTCTCAACGCGGTGCGCCGCGCGCTGAAGGCCGCCGACCCGAACGGCCGCGCCACCGTCGCCGACCTCGCCGCGCGCTGGGGCTTCTGGCACCTGTCGCACTTCGCCGCCGAGTACCGGACGATGTTCGGCGAGCTGCCGTCGGAGACGCTCAGGCG
>JANJTU010000256.1 GCA_024710965.1 Thauera sp.
CGGTTGGGGCTGGCGACCGAGCCGGAGTCGAGGTGGTCGCGGCCGATCACGACCGGCGCCTTCAGCTCGCCCTTCGCGACCATGTCGTTGAAGGCCTGGCCGAGGCGGGCGCGGTCCTTCAGGCCGACCCAGCAGATGCGCGCCGGCAGGCCCTGGAAGCTGATGCGCTCGCGCGCCATGTCGAGCCAGTTGTGCAGGTGCGGATCGTCCGGGATCAGCTCCTTGACCTTGGCGTCGGTCTTGTAGATGTCCTCGGGGTCGCCCGACAGCGCGGCCCAGCGGAAGGGCCCGATGCCCTGGCAGAACAACGGACGGATGTAGGCGGGGACGAAGCCGGGGAAGTCGAAGGCGTTGTCGACGCCCTCCTCCAGCGCCATCTGGCGGATGTTGTTGCCGTAGTCGAAGGTCGGCACGCCCCGCTTCTGGAACTCGAGCATGGCGCGCACATGCACCGCCATCGAGCGCCTGGCGGCCTTCGCGACCAGTTCCGGCTCGGTCTTGCCGCGGGCGACGTACTCGTCCCAGCTCCAGCCCGCCGGCAGGTAGCCGTGCAGCGGGTCGTGGGCGCTGGTCTGGTCGGTGACCAGGTCCGGGCGCACGCCGCGGCGCACCAGCTCGGGCAGCACGTCGGCGGCGTTGCCGCACAGGCCGATCGACACCGCCTTGCCTGCCGCGGTGTAGCGCACGATGCGCGCGAGGGCGTCGTCGAGGTCGGCGGCCTGCTCGTCGAGGTAACGCGTGCGCAGGCGGAAGTCGAGGCGCGACTGCTGGCATTCGATGTTGAGCGAGCAGGCACCGGCCAGCGTCGCCGCCAGCGGCTGCGCACCGCCCATGCCGCCGAGGCCGGCGGTCAGCACCCAGCGCCCCTGCAGGCTGCCGCCGTAGTGCTGGCGGCCGGCTTCGACGAAGGTCTCGTAGGTGCCCTGGACGATGCCCTGCGAGCCGATGTAGATCCACGAGCCGGCGGTCATCTGGCCGTACATCATCAGGCCCTTGCGGTCGAGCGCGTTGAAGTGCTCCCAGTTCGCCCACGCCGGCACCAGGTTGGAGTTGGCCAGCAGCACGCGCGGGGCGTCGCGGTGGGTCTGGAACACGCCGACCGGCTTGCCCGACTGGATCAGCAGGGTCTGGTCGTCCTCGAGGCGCTTGAGCACTTCGACGATCTTGTCGAAGCACTGCCAGTTGCGCGCGGCGCGGCCGATGCCGCCGTAGACGACGAGGTCTTCCGGCTTCTCGGCGACGTCCGGGTGCAGGTTGTTCATCAGCATGCGCAGCGCGGCTTCGGTGAGCCAGCTCTTGCAGCTGCGCGCGCTGCCGGTGGGGGCGATGATGCGGCGGCTGGGGTCGTGGCGCGGATCGGGCGTGTTCATGTCCATGGTCTTCCTCTCGGGGGTCGGGGTGGGCTTCGGGGTGGTGGTCGAAAAGGCTGCCGGCAGGGCTCAGCCGGCCAGGCTCAGGGTGTGGATCAGGCGGGCGGCAACGCGCGCGCCGCGGTGGTCGATGTCGAATTCGGGATTGAGCTCGGCGAGCTCGGCCAGGCGCAGCTTGCCGCTGTCGCGCACGCGCTCGACGAGCGGCTCGAGCAGCGCGAGCGGCACGCCGCGCGCCGCGGGCGCACTGACGCCGGGCATCTCGGCCGCGGGCAGGACGTCAAGGTCGATCGTGAGCTGGATGGCGTCGCAGCCGGCGACGAAGGCGTCGAGCGCGGCGCCGGTCGCCGGCAGCGTCTCGGCGGTGAGCTCGCGGTCCTCGCGCACCAGCACGCCGAGCTCGGCGGCACGCTGGAACAGCGCGCGGGTGTTGGCGGCGCGGCTGACGCCGAGGCAGGCGTAGCGGAATTGCCAGCCGCGCGCCGCGCAGTCGGCGGCGATCTGGGCGAAGGGCGTGCCCGAGGAATGGATGTGGCTCGGGTCGCGCAGGTCGAAGTGGGCGTCGAAATTGACGATGCCCAGGCGCGGCGGCCGGCCCGCGGGCGCCTTGGCGGCGAAGTGCGCGGCCAGCCCCTGCCAGCTGCCAAAGGCGACCTCGTGGCCGCCGCCCATCACCAGCGGCAGGTGACCGGCGGCGAGCAGCGCGGCGACGGCCGCACCGAGGCGCGCCTGCGCCGCTTCCAGGTCGCCGTCGGCGCAGACCACGTCGCCCGCATCCCAGGCCGGGCCCGCGCGGTGCCAGGCCACGCTGGCGAGCAGCTTGCGCATTGCCAGCGGCCCGCCGGCGGCGCCGGGGCGGCCCTGGTTGCGGCGCACGCCCTCGTCGCAGGCGAAGCCGAGCAGGGCGAGCCCGGCGGCGCTGTCCGCCCGCAGCGGGCGGATGCACTGGTGCCAGCGCAGGCTGTCGGGCTCGGGATCGACGCGGCCGGCCCAGGCGGTCAGGTCGAGGCGGTCGGCGATGGAGTCAGCGTTCATCGGTGCGCTCCTGGCTGCGGTCATGCGTGATGCGGCCGTCGAACACGCGCTGGCGCAGCCGCCCCGGCTGCACCGCGTAGGCCAGCTCGGCCGCCTGGCCGACGTCCCACACGCAGAGGTCGGCGCGCCGGCCGACGGCGATGCGGCCGGTGTCGGCCAGGCCGAGCGCGCGCGCGCCGTGCGCCGTCATGCCGGCGAGCGCCTCACGCGGGGTCAGGCGGAACAGCGTGCACGCCAGGTTCAGCATCAGCGTGGGCATGAACAGCGGCGAGCTGCCCGGATTCGCATCGGTGGCGAGCGCGATCGGCACGCCGTGGCGGCGCAGCAGCTCGAGCGGCGGCAGCCGCGTCTCGCGCAGGGTGTGGAAGGCGCCGGGCAGCAGCGTGGCGACGGTGCCGGCGGCGGCCAGCGCCTGCACGCCGGCCTCGTCGAGGAACTCGAGGTGGTCCGCCGACAGCGCGCCGAAGCGCGCCGCGAGCGCCGCGCCGCCGAGGTTCGACAGCTGCTCGGCATGGGCCTTGCGCGCGAGGCCGTGGCGGTGCGCCGCCGCGAACACGCGCTCGCACTGTGCCGGGCTGAAGGCGATGCCCTCGCAGAACACGTCCACCGCGTCGGCCAGGCCCTCTTCGGCGGCGGCCGGGATCATCTCGTCGCACACCAGCTCGATGTAGGCGTCGCTGGCGCCGGCGAACTCGGGCGGCAAGGCGTGGGCGCCGAGCAGCGTCGTCACCACGCGCAGCGGCAGCCCGCCTTCTTCCGGGCGACCCAGGCGGCGGGCGACGCGCAGCATCTTCAGCTCGTCGGCGACGGTCAGGCCGTAGCCGGACTTGATCTCCACCGTGGTCAGGCCGTCGGCGAGCATCGCCTGCAGGCGCGGCCGCGCGGCCTCGAACAGCGCGTCCTCGCTCGCCGCGCGGGTGGCGCGCACGGTGCTGAGGATGCCGCCGCCGGCGCGGGCGATGTCGGCGTAGCTGGCGCCCTCCAGGCGCTGCGCGAACTCGTCGGCGCGGTTGCCGCCGAACACCAGATGGGTGTGGCAATCGACCAGGCCCGGCGTCATCAGCCCGCCGCGGCCGGCGTCGATCGAGCCGGCGGCCTGTGCGGGGTCGAACTCGGCCATCGGCCACAAGCCGGCGATGCGGCCGCCTTCGACACAGACCGCCATCGACTGCGGCAGCGTCTGCAGCCCGTCGAAGACCGTCACCTCGCGCCACAGCAGGCGCTGTCCGGATTGCGTGCTCATCGAAAACCTCGTCGCAGTATTTGTATATACATTAGACAAACATTCGACCGAGGTCAAGCGCGTGCGCGGACCTGCCCCGCTCCGGAAACAGAAGCGCCCGGCAGGCAGCCAAGCTCCGCCAGCCTGCTGCCCGATCTGCTGCATCACACCGATGCATCAAGGGCACGGGCCTGCACTGGGCGCCAGATCGGGGCACGGGGCGCACGGTGGAGGGATCGCCGCGGGACCGCAGGAGCGGTCGAGCACATGTCTATACATTTACCCGACCCGGCCACTGCAGGCCGGCTGCCGAGCCCCGCGCCGCTGCGCGGAAGGCGGCTGGCCAAGTCGTGGCGACGGCGTCCACGCACGCCACTATATAAATTCTCCTATTCCACTTATTAGCCGACACCCGCTTCCGAGCGCCCCCGGAATGCCTAGACTTTGTTTCAGATCAATGCAGTGAGGCGTGGCCGCTCACCGCCGCACCGAACCGGGGCCGGAGCCCGGCGGCCACGCAGCGCGCACCACCCGACCGCGCGCGCACGCCCACCGTCTGATTACCCGGCCGGCCCGCGATCGCAGGAAGGAGCCGCCGGTGACCAAAACGCAAAAAATGGAAAGGAGACGAGCATGTCCAACCCGAAACCCGACGGCGCTGCCCCCCAGGTCCATCCGGTCGATGAGCGCCTGCCCGGCGGGCGCCTGTTTACCCTCGGCCTGCAGCACGTGCTGGTGATGTACGCCGGCGCGGTGGCAGTGCCGCTGATCATCGGCCGTGCGCTGCAGCTAAGCCCCGAGCAGGTGGCGATGCTGATTTCCGCCGACCTGTTCTGCTGCGGCCTGGTGACGCTGATCCAGTCGCTCGGCTTCGGCCGCCACTTCGGCATCAAGCTGCCGGTGATGATGGGCGTCACCTTCGCCGCGGTCGGGCCGATGGTGGCGATGGCCAACGTGCAGGGCGGCCCCGAGGGCGCGCGCGCGATCTTCGGCGCGATCATCGGCGCCGGCCTGATCTCGATCGCGATCGCGCCGCTGATGAGCCGGCTGCTGCGCTTCTTCCCGCCGGTGGTGACCGGCACCATCATCGCCATCATCGGCATCAGCCTGATGCGGGTGGGCATCGGCTGGGCGATGGGCGGCCCGGCCTTCCTGGCGCAGAGCACGGACGTGCCCAAGCTCGTGCAGATGGTCGATGCCGCCAGGCAGAAGGCGGCCGAAGCTGCGGCCACCCTGCCGCCGGGCGCGGAGGCGCCGGCGATCACGCTCGGCAAGATCCCGCTCGTCGACAATCCGAGCTACGGCGCGCTCGACAACATGGCGGTCGCCGCCTTCGTGCTGGTGGCGATCCTGCTGCTGGTGCGCTACGGCCGCGGCTTCGTGGCCAACATCGCGGTGCTGCTGGGCATCATCCTCGGCTGCGTGCTCGCCGCCGGCCTGGGCAAGATGCACTTCGACAAGGTCGCCAAGGCCGACTGGTTCGACATCGTCACCCCCTTCGCTTTCGGCATGCCGACCTTCGACCTGGTGATGGTCCTGACCATGACGCTGGTCATGATCGTCGTCATGATCGAATCGACCGGCATGTTCCTCGCGCTGTCCGACCTCACCGGCAAGAAGCTCGGGCAGAAGGAGCTCGCCGCCGGCCTGCGCACCGACGGCCTGGGCACGGTGATCGGCGGCGTGTTCAACACCTTCCCCTACACCAGCTTCTCGCAGAACGTCGGCCTGGTCGGCGTCACCGGGGTCAAGAGCCGCTGGGTCTGCGTCGCCGCCGGCCTGATCATGATCGTGCTCGGCCTGCTGCCGAAGATGGCGGCGCTGGTCGAATCGGTGCCGACCTTCGTCCTCGGCGGCGCCGGCCTGGTGATGTTCGGCATGGTCGCCGCGACCGGCATCCGCATCCTCGCCAACGTCGATTTCAAGACCAACCGCAACAACCTCTACATCGTCGCGATCTCGATCGGCGCCGGCATGATCCCGCTCGTCGCCCCGCGCTGGACCCAGCACATGGCGCACAGCCTGCACCCGCTGCTCGAGTCCGGGATCCTGCTCACCGCGATCTCCGCCGTCGTCCTGAACCTCTACTTCAACGGTGGCAAGGCCGACGAGGCCGCCAGCGTCGAAGCCGCCAAGGCCGCCGAAGCGCACTGATTCACCCCACCCTCAGTCCATACCAATAACGGAGACAACTTCTTGAAGATGCAACTGAAAGCCCTCGCCGCACTGGCCGCGGGCTGCCTCCTCGCGGCCCCGGTCGCCCAGGCCGCCACCTGGAGCGACACCTTCGTCGGCTACCGCTACGGCACCGAGTTCCGCGAGCCGGCCAACCCGAAGGACGTCGAGAAGCACGTGCTGCAGTTCACCCATGCGAGCGGCTACGCGATGGGGCAGAACTTCCTCAACGTCGACTTCCTCCAGTCCGACAGCGCCGACCCGGCCGACGGTAGCGACAACGGCGCCGCCGAGGTGTACCTGACCTATCGCCACCAGGTACATCTGGGCAAGGTGTTCGAGCGCAGCCTGGCCTTCGGCCCAGTGAAGGAAGTGGCGATCACCGCCGGCTTCGACCTCAACACCAAGAACACCGCCTTCGCACCGCGCAAGCGCCTCGTCGTCGTCGGCCCGACGCTGAAGTTCGACGTGCCCGGCTTTCTGGACGTCAGCCTGCTCGCCGGCAAGGAATGGAACCACTGCGGCCTGGGCACGCCCGCCTGCGCGAAGAGCGACATCAGCTTCGACCCGCAGTGGATCCTCAGCGCCGCCTGGGGCATCCCCTTCCAGGCCGGCGCCGTGCCGCTGAAGTTCCAGGGCTTTGTCAACGTCAATGGCGAGAAGGGCAAGGACTACGCCGGCGTGCAGACCAAGACCGAGACCCTGATGCGCGCCGCGCTGATGGTCGATGTCGGGCAGATCGCCTGGGGGAGCAAGAACACCTTCCTCGTCGGCGTCGGCTACGAATACTGGCGCAACAAGTTCGGCAACCACGACTTCGCCACCGGCGCGGAAAAGCCGGGTATCGATACCGACGCGCCGACCGTCCAGATGGAATGGCACTTCTGAGTAACCGCCCCAGCGCACCGGCGCGCGCCTGAGCACCCGCAACGGTGACTCCGGCGCCAAGGACAACGGCCGGCAACGGCCGCCCCACCCCCACGGAGAGACGAAAATGACACATGACGACGCAGGTTTCCGCGCCGGCCGCCGGCACTTCATCGCAGCGCTCGGCGGCCTCGGTGCCCTCGGCGCGCTCGGCGTATCGACCGTCGGCTTGGCCGCCGACGCCCGCGCCGCGGTCGGCGCGCCCACGGTCGGCGCGCTGTTCGCCGGCAAGGTCGACGACCGCGGCTTCATGGAGGCAGGCTATCGCGGCCTCGAGCGCGCCCGCGCCGAGCTCGGCGTGCGCACGCACTACATCGCCAACATCGTGCCGCAGAAGGACAAGCTCGTCGCCGCCCTGCGCGAGCTGGCCGGCCGCGGCGTCGACCTCGTCGTTGCCCACGGCGGGCAGAACAACGAGGCGGCCGCACAGGTCGCGGCCGAGTTCCCCAAGGTTCGCTTCGTCGTCACCCAGGGCGCGGTGAGCGGTGCCAACCTTTCCAGCTACGACGTGTTGCAGGAGCAGTCGGCCTATCTCGGCGGCGTGCTCGCCGGCCTCACCACCCGCAGCGGCGTCGTC
>JANJTU010000280.1 GCA_024710965.1 Thauera sp.
CGTCGACCTGCGCGGCGACCGCTCGCTCACCCTGCGCCACCAACCCTTCCACCGCCGACCGCTGGGCGAGTCCACCGAGCAGGTCCTGAAGCACGTCGCCCGCCTGTGGGGCTTCACCGTGCGGCTGGAAACGGTCGACGAAAAGGGCCACGTCGAGGTCACCCACGAAGTGCGCATGGAGAAGCGCCACCCGGCGGGCATGGCCTGAACGAGCGCCTGGCTGCGGTGTCGCTGTCATCAGCCGACCTCGTCCGCCGATGTCGTGTGCCGATGTAATCCGCAATTCACCGACACCACCCACGCAGGACGTAGAATCCCGGCTCCACCCATGGAGTCGCACCATGTTCAGCGCCGCCCGTCCGATCTATCCCGTCGCCGGCATTCGTACGATCGAGCACAAGCTCATCCCGAGCGCACGCCCGTCGTTGATGGAGCGCGCCGGCCGTGCCGCCGCCGAAGACGCGGTGCGCCTGATCATGGACCGTCCGGGCCCGATCCTCATTGCCTGCGGCCCGGGCAACAATGGCGGCGACGGTTTCGTCATGGCGCGCCAGCTTGCACAGGCCGGACGCGAAGTGATCGTCGCCTTTGCCGACGACCCGGCCACCCTGCCGGGCGACGCCGCCAAGGCGCACGCGGACTATCTCGCCGCCGGCGGCACGATCGTCTCCGACCTGCCCGCCGCCCCCGCCAACGGCTGGGCGCTGGTGGTGGACGCGCTGTTCGGCATCGGCCTCAGGCGCCCGGTACAGGGCCGCTTCGCCGCCTGGATCGACACCCTGAACGCCCAGCCCGCGCCGCGCATGGCGCTCGACGTGCCGAGCGGGCTCGATGCCGACACCGGCCAGCCGCTCGGCACCACCTTCCGCGCCAGCCACACCACCACCTTCATCGCGCTCAAGCCTGGCCTGCTGACGCACGACGGCCCCGACTACTGCGGGGAGGTCAGCGTGCAGCGGCTCGATCTCGACGCCCCGGCCTGGCTGCCAGCCACCGGCCATGCCGTCAGCCCGGCGCTGTTCCGCAACCAGCTGCGACCGCGGCCGCGCAACACGCACAAGGGCATCTACGGCGACGCCGGCATCCTCGGCGGCAACGCCGGCATGGTCGGCGCGGCGCTGCTCGCCGGGCGCAGCGCCTTGTGGCTGGGCACGGGCCGCGTCTATGTCGGCCTGCTCGACGAGCACGGCCCCGCGGTGGACTTTGCCCACCCCGAGCTCATGCTCCGCCGCGCCAACCAGTTGCCCGAAAAACTCAGCGCGCTCGCCATCGGCCCCGGCCTTGGCATCCAGCCCGCCTCGGCAGCCATCCTCACCGCCGCCCTCGCGCGCGAAATCCCGCTGCTGCTCGACGCCGACGCGCTCAACCTGATCGGCGCCAACCCCGCGCTACAGGCCACGCTGGCCGCGCGCCGCGCCCCCAGCGTGCTCACGCCCCACCCGGCCGAGGCCGCTCGCATGCTCGGCACCGACACGGCCAGCGTGCAGCGCGACCGGCTTCAGGCCGCACTGGAGATCGCCCGTCGGCACCGGGCGCTCGTCGTGCTCAAGGGCTACGGCAGCATCATCGCCGCGCCGGACGGGCGCTGGTTCATCAACGGCACCGGCCACCCGGGCATGGCCAGCGCGGGAATGGGCGACGTCCTGACCGGCCTCGTCGTCGGCCTGCTGGCACAGGGCTGGCCGCCGGAAAGCGCGCTGATCGCAGCGGTGCACCTGCACGGCGCTGCGGCCGACCGCCTGGCGCGCGAGGGTATTGGCCCGATCGGCCTGACGGCGAGCGAAACGATCGACGCCGCACGTGGCGTCTTCAACGGCTGGCTGATCGAGGCGCAGCGCGAGAATCAGCGCGAACTTCAGCGCTCCCCCCAACGGGACCTCCATCCCGGCCTCGTCCTGGGCGGGCGCTGAATGGCCGGGCTGTTTTCTCCCAGGCGCGCGCCCCTGACACCCGACGCGCCGCAGTCGCCGCTGATGCGCGCGGTGTTGCTGCTGGTCGGGGCCCTGACCCTGTTCGTGCTGCTGGACGCCACCGCCACCCATCTCGGCAAGCGCTACCCAGTGCCGATGCTGGTCTGGGCGCGGTACACCGTGCATTTCCTGCTGATGGTCGTCTTCCTCGCGCCGAGCATGCGCCTGCGCCTGGTCGCCACCTCGCGACCAAGGCGCCAGGTCGTGCGCGCGCTGTGCCTGCTCGCCACGACCTTTTTCGGCATGGCGGCCTTCACCCGCATGCCGCTCGCGGAGACGACAGCGATCATCTTCATGGCGCCGCTCATCGTGACCCTGCTCGCCCGCCCGGTGCTGGGCGAACAGATCGGGGCGCTGCGCTGGGGCGCGGTCATCGTCGGCTTCGTCGGCGTGCTGCTGATCGCCCGCCCCGGCAGCGGTCTCGTCAGCGAAGGCATCCTGTTCGCGCTCGGCGCGGCGCTGATGTACGCGATCTACCAGATCCAGACCCGCCAGCTGTCCAGCACCGAAAACCCGGTCACGATGCTGTTCTACACGGCGATGATCGGCACGATGGCAATGACGCTGCTGCTGCCGTGGATCTGGGGCGGACCGATGCCGGGGCTGGTCGACGGGCTGCTGGTCGTCGCACTCGGGGTCTTCGGCGGGGTCGGTCACTTCCTGCTGATCCGCGCCTTTCGCGAGGCGCCGGCGTCGGTGCTGTCGCCCATCCTGTATGCCCAGCTCGTGCTCGCCACGCTGGTGGGCGGCATCCTGTTCGGTCACATCCCGGACGGCCTCGCGCTCACCGGCATCCTGATCATCGCCACCGCTGGCGCCATCATCGCCCTCGACAGCCGGCGCAAGCCGATCCTCGGCCGGCACAAGGACTGAGTTCGCCGGCCACCGTGCCGCGCCGGCCGCCGGCGATCACGCCCGCTGCTTCCTGCCGAGTGCAAGGCCGCCGAGCACACCGGTCGCCAGCGCCGTGCCGAGCAGGATCACCGCGCATCCGGCAAGCATGCGCGGCGTGATTGCCTCGTCGAGCACGAGCGCGCCCCACAGCATGCCGAAGACCGGAATCAGGAAGGTCACCGTCACCGTGCGCGCCGGCCCCACGCTGGCCATCAGGCGGAAGAACAGCACATAGGCCAGCCCGCTGCACAGCACGGCAAGCGCCACCACCGCCGCCCACACCGAGGCCGCAGGCGTCTGCGCCGGCCACGTCAGCAGCGCCGGCGGCAGCAGGACGAGCGCCGCGAAAAGCTGGCTGCCGGTGGCCGTCACCATGGGCGCGACGCCGGTCAGATAGCGCTTTGTCAGGGCCGCGGCCAAGCCGTAGGACAGCGTCGCTCCCAGGCAGGCCAGCACCGCCCAGCCGCTGCCGCCGGGCTTGAACGAAGCCTGACCCCACACCAGCACGACCACGCCGAGGACGCCGACGAGCATGCCCGAGAGCGCCACCGGCGTGAGCCTGTCCTTCAACCACACCCAGGCGACGAGCGCGGTGAAGAGCGGCGTCGTCGCATTGACGATCGACGCGAAGCTCGCCGTCACCGACAGCATCGCCCAGCCGTAGAGGACGAAGGGCAGCGCCGAGGCGAAGAAGCCGACGACCAGCAGCACCCGCCAGTTCGCCATCAGCCGCCCCACGCCAGCCTGCATGAACAGCACCGGCAGCAGCACCAGCGCCGCCAGGCCCACGCGCAACTCCATCAGCGCGAAGGCGCCGAACGCCGGCGCGGCGATCCGGATCAGCAGGAAGGAGCCGCCCCAGAGGGCGGCGAGCAGAACAAGGTCGATGAGATCGCGGGTTTTCAATTCGTCACCAGATGGGGCGGGTTCGGGCGCGATTCGGGATCGACTCGGCGCGCCCGCGGATTGTCCTCCGCGCCGGCGCCGGGCGCCACCGCCGCCACTGGCCCGCGACGGGAGCGACCGTGGCGGGCACGCCCGATGCTAAAATCCCGCCTCCACAAACCTCTGCGGGCACCGCCATGCTATCCGAACAGCTTCGCGTCGAAATCCAGCGCAACGTCGCAGCCACGCTGGCCGAAGACATCGGTACGGGCGACCTCACCGCGCGCCTGATCGCCGCCGACACCGAAGCGCGCGGCCGCGTCATCACCCGCGAGGATGCGGTGATCTGCGGCACGGCCTGGTTCGACGCCGCCTTCGCCGCACTGAGCCCGGCCGCAGTCGTGCATTGGCACGTCAAGGACGGGGATACGGTCAAGGCCGGCCAGGTCCTGTGCGACATCATCGCCCGCGCCCGCGTGCTGCTCACCGCCGAGCGCACCGCGCTCAACTTCCTGCAATTGCTGTCGGGCACGGCCACGGTCACGCGCCGCTTCGTCGATGCGGTGCAGGGCACCAAGGCGAAGATCGTCGACACGCGCAAGACGCTGCCCGGCCTGCGCCTGGCGCAGAAATACGCGGTGGCGGTCGGCGGTGGCACCAACCACCGCGTCGGCCTCTACGACGGCATCCTGATCAAGGAGAACCACATCATCGCCGCGGGCAGCATCCGCGAGGTAGTGGACCAGGCACGCACGATCGCGCCCTCCAACGTCTTCATCGAGGTGGAGGTGGAAACGCTCGGGCAACTGCGCGAGGCACTCGATGCCGGCGTCACCATGATCCTGCTCGACAACATGACGCTCGACGAGATGCGCGAAGCCGTCGGCATCACGGCCGGGCGTGCCGAGCTCGAAGCCTCCGGCGGCGTCAACCTGGAACGCGTGCGCGCCATCGCGGACACCGGTGTGGACCGCATCTCGATCGGCGCACTGACAAAGGACGTGCGCGCCCTCGACCTTTCACTGCGCCACGTCGAGGACTGAAGCCGCTGCCGCGCACGGCCTAGGGCCGGGGCGCCTTGCGCATCATGTGCGCCGGCAACACCCCACGCTCGCCGTTGTCGAGGGTGACGTTGTAGGCCAGCTCGTGGCCGCGCGCGGCGGCCACGCGGCTGATCTTCGTCACCCGGCCGCGCACCCAGGCCGGTCCGAAGCGCGCATAGACGATCTCGCCGACAGCGAAGCTGGCCGCTGCGGCGGGCGGGACCGTCGGCGCTGCGCGCGCGGCCGGTGCGGTAGCGGGGCGCGCCGGAACGGCCGCCTTCGCCGGGCAGAGCACCTCCCACTGCTGCGAAATGCCAAGCCCGCCACTGGCGTTGTCACGGCCGACGATGCGCCCCGAGGCGTCGCGCCAGCGCGTCCGTCCGCCGCCGATATCGCTGTGGTCCCAACGGCCGGCCAAGGTGTAGCTCCGGCCATCGATGGCGGTGATGCGGCCCCGCGTGCAGTCGGCCGTGGCGCGGAACACCCGGCGGGCATCCTCGCTGGCGAGCTCGCGCTGCACGCAGTCGCGGTCACCCGGGCTCCAGTTCTCGCACCAGCCCTGGATCTCCTCGCGCGTGGCCCGCGCCTCGGCGACCGCGTTCGCGGTGCCGATGCCCGACTTGGAGAACACGATCGGCGCCCAGTCCTTGCTCCCGCGCGCGAGCCATTCAGCGTGCACAGCAGAGATCGACGCCAGCATCGCCACGAAGAGCATCGACAAGGCATTCATCGTCTTCCCCGGCGGAAAAGGGTTACGATCACGGAACCGCGAGCGCATCGGGCCGGCGACGGCCTGGCCCCTTGCCTCCTTCCGTCACCTTAGTCGACGCTGTGCCCGCATGCGTAGTCCCTCCTCACCCCCCCGGCGCGACGCCCGGATCGCGATGCCCCGCCCCGACGCCAAGGCGCCTGGCCGCTGGCCGGATGTCCCGGCCTGCTACGGCTGGCTCTCGCTCGATCGTCGCGGCAGCTGGCGCCTGCAGGGGGAACGGGTGAGCCACCCGGGCCTCCTCGCCCTCCTCAACACCGGCTACGCCAGCGATGGGGACGGAAACTGGCTCGTGCACAACGGACCGCAGCGGGTGTTCGTCGCGCTCGAGTACACGCCCTGGGTCCTGCGCCTGCAGGCGAACGGCGCGACGCGCACCCACACCGGCGCGGACTCCGGCACGATCGATGCCGCCTACCTCGACGACGAAGGCAACGTGCTGCTGCACACGGCGCTCGGCATCGGCCTCCTCGACGACCGCGAGCTCACCGCCTTTCTCGCCACGTGCCGGCTGGTCGACGACTCGCCCGCCCCGGAAGATGCGCTGCTGGCGGTGATGGGCGGCGCTTCGGGCGTTTTCTGGCACGGTCTGCCGCTGCAGTTCATCGACCGCGGCGAGGTTGCCGCACGCTTCGGCTATCGGCCCGATCCTGCACCGCCATGAACGCCGCGGCACCCGCGCCCGACGCACGCGTGACGGCGCAATTCCGCTTCTACGAGGAACTGAACGACTTTCTTGCACCGGAGCGGCGCCGACGGGAGTTTGACGCCGTCTGCGCGCGCGCGGCGACGGTCAAGCACATGATCGAAGCCCTGGGCGTGCCGCACACCGAAGTCGAACTCGTGCTCGTGAATGGCGAATCGGTCGGCTTCGACCGCCTTCTGCACGATGGCGACCGCGTCAGCGTCTACCCGAAGTTCGAGGCGCTCGACATCACGCCGCTGTTGCGAGTGCGCGCGCAGCCCTTGCGCCGCACCCGCTTCGTCGCCGATGCCCACCTCGGCGGGCTCGCGCACCTGCTGCGGATGATGGGCTTCGACACCCTCTACGACAATCACTTCGAAGATGCCGAAATCGAAACCATCGCTGCCCGCGAAGGCCGCATCGTCCTCACCCGCGACCGCGAACTGCTCAAGCGGCGCACGATCACCCACGGCTGCTTCGTCCATGCGCTGAAGTCCGCGCTGCAGCTGCGCGAGGTCTACGACCGGCTCGACCTCGCGCGCAGCGCCCGCCCCTTCACTCTGTGCCTGGCATGCAACGCGCCTCTGCGCGCGGTGGACAAGGCGGTCATCGAAGACCTTCTGCCACCCCGCGTGCGCGAGCACTACCAGCGCTTCAGCACCTGCGACCAGTGCGGGCGGGTGTTCTGGGAAGGTTCGCACTGGCAGCGCATGCGCGCGATCGTCGATCAGCTACGCGCGCCAGGCTGAAGCGCGGGCGCGGGCGAACCCGCGCCCGGATCGTCAATGATGCCAGCGCGGCTCGCTGAAATCGGCGCGGCCCGCCCCCTCCATCAAGGCCATGAAGTCGCTGCCACTCATCTGGATCAGCTGCTCGTGATCGCCGGCTTCGAAGTAGATCTCTGCCTCGTCAGCCAGGCTGTCATCGACGATCATCCGCAAGCCATAGGCCGCCCCGAGCGATGGGATCGCCCCCGGTTCGCAGTCGTCGAACATGCGCTTGAGTTCGCCTTCGGTCGCCAGGCGCAGGCGGCAGGAGAGCTCCTTGCTGAGCTTGCCGAGCTGCACATGCTGGTCGGCGGGCAATACGGCCATCAGATAGCCGAAATCGTCCTCGAGCACGACCGATTTCGCCAGCGCATGCCCCGGCACATGGGCCAGGTGGGCCGTCTCCAGGCTGGTATGGGAATGCGGATGCGTCAGAACGTCGTACTGCATTCCGCGCCGGGATAGGTACTCCTGAACTTTGGACGCGATTGCCATGATGATGCTCCCGAGCGTGAGGTTTCGGGGATGAGTGGTTCTTGTCCCGAACCGGAACCGCCGCGACGGTTCCCTCCGCCTCCCTGCGCCAGCCCCCTGCTGTCGTCGCCGCCTGTTGCCGGGGGCGAGTCGAGGCACCAACGGGGCCGTTCCCCGTTCGGTGCGCCCCTGCCCCCAGACACAAGAAATTAGACGCGCTCCACCACGAAACGTTTCACGGCCTCGACATCCGGCGCCATCACCTCGACCCGCTGCGGCAGGTTCTCGATGCCCTCGAGGTCGGCGGGACGCTCGGGCTCGCGCCCCAGCGCCTCGCGGATGGTCTCGGCGAACTTCACCGGCAACGCGGTCTCCAGCACCAGCAGCGGCACCCCCGCCGGCAGGCTGGCCGCCTGCTCCCAGGCCACCTTGACGCCGTCGGCGGTGTGGGTGTCGATCATCGCGCCGTACTGCTCGAACACCTTGCGGATGGTCGCCAGGCGATCGGCATGGCTGCTGCTGCCGGAGACGAAGCCGAAGCCGGCCAGGCGGGCGAAATACGGCGTCTGCGACAGGTCGAAGGCGCGGCCGGCGTCCACCTCGGCCCACAGCTCGGCCACCTTCTTCGGGTCGCGGCCGACGAGGTCGTAGACGAAGCGCTCGAAGTTCGACGCCTTCGAGATGTCCATCGACGGGCTGGAGGTGACGTGCGTCTCCGCCGCCTTGCGCGGGCGATAGACGCCGGTGCGGAAGAACTCGTCGAGGACGTCGTTCTCGTTCGTGGCGAGGATCAGCTTCGCCACCGGCAGCCCCATCTGGCGCGCGATGTGGCCGGCGCAGATGTTGCCGAAGTTGCCCGAGGGCACACAGAACGCGACTTCCTCGTCATTGGACGTGGTCGCGGCAAAGTAGCCCTTGAAGTAATAGACGATCTGTGCCGCCACGCGCGCCCAGTTGATCGAGTTCACCGCGCCGATCTTGTGCCTGGCCTTGAACGCGTGGTCGTTGGACACCGCCTTCACGATGTCCTGCGCGTCGTCGAACATGCCGGTGACGGCGATGTTGAAGATGTTCTCGTCCTGCAGCGAATACATCTGCGCGCGCTGGAAGGCGCTCATCTTGCCGTGCGGCGACAGCATGAAGACGCGCACGCCCTGTTTGCCGCGCATCGCGTACTCGGCGGCCGAGCCGGTGTCGCCCGAGGTGGCGCCGAGGATGTTGATCGTCTCGCCGCGCCTGGCCAGCACGTACTCGAACAGGTTGCCGAGCAGCTGCATCGCCATGTCCTTGAAGGCGAGCGTGGGCCCATTCGACAGTTCGAGCAGGCCGAGGCGGCCTTCCTCGAGCCAGTGCACCGGCGTGATGTCGGCCGCACGGTCGCCCTTGCGGGCGTGGCAGTAGACCTCGGCGGTGTAGGTCTTGTCGCAGATCGCCTTCAGATCGGCGGGCGGGATGTCGGTGATGAACTTCGACAGGATCGCGAAGGCCAGCTCGGCGTAGGACAGCGAACGCCAGGCATCGAGCTCGGCGCGGCTCACCTGCGGATAGGTTTCGGGCAGGTACAGGCCGCCGTCGGGCGCCAGGCCGCCGAGGAGGATGTCGCAGAACTCCGGATTGGCCGGCTGGGCGGCATGGCCGCGGGTCGAGATGTACTTCACGGAAAGTCCTCTGGAGCTTCGGGAGATGAGGTCGCGCCCCAGCCCGGGAATCCATCCCGGCCTCGGCGCAAAGGCGAGAGTTTAACGAATGCCGCGCAGCATTCGCGCACTCCCGCGCAAGATTCACGCCCTTCCCCGCTCTGCCGCCCGCCGCGTTGCGGCCCGGCCACGCCGGGCGCGCGAACTCACTCGGTCTCGATGCGGAAACCGATCTTCAGCGTGACCTGGAAATGCGCCACCTTGCCATCGACGACATGACCGCGCGAGTCGATCACCTCGAACCAGTCGATGTGGCGGATCGTCTGCGCCGTCGTCTCGATCGCATTGCGGATGGCGTCATCCATACCCACTTTGGACGAGCCGACGACCTCTACCAGCTTGTACACATGATCCGACATGATGCCTCCCGTGCCTGGCGTTTGACTCATCGGCGCCGACGGGCGCCGTCCCGCGCTGCCTCCGCGGCCGGTTCGCGGCCCTCGGATTCGTCGTCGAGCGCCACCCGGCGCAACTCGAACTGCCTGAGCGCTGCCGCATACCAGCGCATTCCGAGCACACCGATCGCGATCAGAATGGCAATGAAGACGGTCAGCTTGAAGGCCATTGCCTCACCTGTCGCCGCGCACTGGCGCGTCAAAGTGTGTTGTGGGTGCCGTCGCAAAGTGGCTTATGGCCGCTGTGCTTGCAGCCGCAGAAGTAGACCGTGCCCGACTGCTCCGCGACATACGTTACCGGGCTGAAGGCCGTGTCCTTGTGCGAACCGTCGCAGAACGGCTGCGTCCGACTCCGGCCGCAGGCACACCACAGGTATCGCTTGCCCGCTTCCACCTCCACTGCAAACGGCCCCTTCTGCGCAATGTGCGGCGTTGCGTCCGACATGGATGCTTCCTCCTGCGTTGGAGCTTGGGGCGCTGGACACGCCCCTGGCGCCGCGCCAGCGGCGCGTCCCTGTTGCAGTGTAGGCATGAAGCCGCTTGCCCGCCGTCGAAGATTGCACCCGGCGTCGCCGTCCGCGACAGGCCGGTCAGCCCGCCGCCTGTGCGGCATTGCGCTCCAGCCAGTCGGCACGCGCCAGCCAGCGCGCCGCCTTGTCCGCGGCCAGGCCTGGCGCGGCGGCCACGCGCCGCAGCGCGGCCGGCTCCGGCCGGTGTGCGAGCGTGATGTCCCAGTAGCGCGCCAGCGTCAGCTCCGGGTTCGGCCGCTCGAGGAGGGTGATGGCGTCGCCCGCCGCGATCGGCCCCGGCTCGAGCACGCGGTAATACCAGCCGGTGACGCCCGCCGCCTCGACGAAGCGCGACGCGTCCGGCACACCCAGCCGGCGGTCGATCTTCCAGCACGGCGAGCGCGGCTGGCTGAGCTGCACGCGGCTTGCCCCCATGGCGAAGATATCGCCGATACAAACCGTGTCTTCGCTGAGGCCGTGACTGCTGACGTTCTCCCCCAGCACGCCCGGCACCAGCAGGTCGCGACGCTCGGGCCACGCCTGTGCCAGCGCCGCGTAATGCTCTGCGGGAAACTGGTGCAGGGCCTTGTCCGGCCCGCCGTGATGGCGCGGATCGCCGTGTTCGTCGCCAGCGAGGCCGAGCGGCGTCAGCATCACCGCGCCGCCGGCAGCCGACTTGTAGATCCCGGTCGCCTCCCCGTCGGGCAGCAGCGGGCGCAGCCTGCCGATGAATAGCTGATCGATCCTCGATTCCATGCGGGCATCACTCCCCGGCGGCCAACAAAGGCATAAGCATAACGCCTTCACGCGCCCCGGTCTCGAGCGGGAGATCGTTCCGGCGCTGACGGGAGCCCGCGACCGCGACGGCTCCGCGCCGCCGGCACCGCGCCAGCCCCGTCGGCGCCTGCGATGCTCCTGTGCACCGTCGCTTCAGCGCCCGCGCGACAGCGCCAGTTGCAGGCCGAGCCCGAGCAGCATCGCGCCCGAGACGCCTTCCAGCCAGCGCTTGACGGCGGGGCGCTCCAGCCAGCGCCGCGCGTTGCCCACCAGCCACACCAGCATGCCCAGCCACAGCATGCCGACGAGGAAGTGCACGCCGGCGAGGAAGAGCGATTTCAGCATCACCGGGTCGCCGGCGCGGATGAACTGCGGCAGGAAGGCGAGATAGAACACCGCGGCCTTCGGATTGAGGACATTGTTCAGCAGGCCTTCGACAAAGGCCGCGCACGCACCGCGCGGGCGTGGCGTGTCGCTCCCCGCGGCCGGCTCGAGCGGCGCGCCGGCCTGCCGTGGCCGGGCGAAGGCCTCGCGCAGCGCACCGATGCCGAGATAGACCAGATAGGCCGCGCCCGCCAGCTTGAGCAGCTCGAACGCCGTGGCCGAGCGCGCGAGGATGGCCGACATGCCGAGGGCCGACAGCGCAGCGTGGATGAAAAGGCCGCAGCAGATGCCGAACGAGGTCACCACGGCCACCCGCC
Source organism: Thauera sp. (assembly GCA_024710965.1). Lineage (GTDB taxonomy): Bacteria > Pseudomonadota > Gammaproteobacteria > Burkholderiales > Rhodocyclaceae > Thauera. The sequence goes on from JANJTU010000280.1 coordinate 11,567, forward strand.
GTCCGCGCACCAGCGCCGCGCGCAACACCAGCAAGGTGTCGGCCCCTGGCGCCATCGTCAGCAGGGTGACCGCAACGAGATAGGTGAGGAGCAGGGAATCGAGCGCGACGAAGTTCATGGCTGCCCGCCTCCGGGCGGCGAAGGACGTACCAACAAAAACGGGCCGCACCCTGTGAGGCGCGGCCCGGCTGCTTGTGCCCGCCTCGACTCAGAGGCTTTCCATGCGCAGCTTGACCACCTTGCCCTGCACCACCGGCAGCGCCTCGATACTGGCGATGGCGGCGTTGGCGTTGCGTTCGGTGGTCTGGTGCGTGAGCATGATGATGTCGGTGTGCGACTCGCCCTCGGCCGCTTCCTTCTGCAGCAGCGCCTCGATCGAGATGCTGCTGTCGGCCAGGATGCGGGTGATGTCAGCCAGGACGCCCGGCTTGTCCTCGACGTGCATGCGCAGGTAGTAGGACGTGACGACGTCCTCGATCGGCAGCACCGGCACGTCGCGCACCTGGTCGGGCTGGAAAGCGAGGTGCGGCACCCGGTGCTCGGGGTCGGAGGTGTGCAGGCGGGTGACATCGACCAGGTCGGCGATGACGGCCGAGGCGGTCGGTTCGGCGCCGGCACCCTTGCCGTAGTACAGCGTGGCGCCGACGGCGTCGCCCTGCACCAGCACTGCATTCATCGCGCCTTCGACGTTGGCGATCAGGCGCTTGGCCGGGATCAGCGTCGGGTGCACGCGCAGCTCGACGCCCTGCTCGCGGCGGCGCGCGATGCCCAGCAGCTTGATGCGGTAGCCAAGCTGTTCGGCGTAGGTGATATCCATCGCATCGAGCTTGCTGATGCCTTCGACGTAGGCCTTGTCGAACTGCATCGGGATGCCGAAGGCGATCGCGCTCATGATCGTCGCCTTGTGCGCGGCGTCGACGCCCTCGATGTCGAAGGTCGGGTCGGCCTCGGCGTAGCCCAGCGCCTGTGCTTCCTTCAGCACCTCGGCAAACGGCAGGCCCTTGTCGCGCATCTCCGAGAGGATGAAGTTGGTCGTGCCGTTGATGATGCCGGCGATCCACTCGATGCGGTTCGCCGTGAGGCCCTCGCGCAGCGCCTTGATGATCGGGATGCCGCCGGCCACCGCGGCCTCGAAGGCCACCATGACGCCCTTCTTCTGCGCCGCGGCGAAGATCTCGTTGCCGTGCACCGCGAGCAGCGCCTTGTTGGCGGTGACGACGTGCTTGCCGTTCTCGATCGCCTTCAGTACCAGCTCCTTCGCCACGCCGTAGCCGCCGATCAGTTCGACGACGATGTCGATCTCGGGGTCGGCCACCACGGCGAAGGCGTCGTCGGTCAGGCGGACGTCGCCGCCGGTGACCTTGCGCGCCAGTTCGAGGTTCTTGTCGGCCACCGCGGTGATGCGGATCGGGCGGCCGGCGCGGCGGGTAATCTCTTCGGCATTGCGCTTGAGAACGGTGAAGGTGCCGCCGCCGACGGTACCGATGCCCAGCAGGCCAACATTGATCGGTTTCATGCAGTGAGTTCCGTGTTGCGTTGAAGGTGGGAGTGGAACGGGCACCCGGCTCAGGTGCCGTGGCGCTTGCGGTAGTGCTCGAGGAAGCGCGCGACGCGGCCGATGGCGTCGCGCAGGTCGTCCTCGTGCGGCAGGAAGACGAGGCGGAAGTGATCCGGCTGCGGCCAGTTGAAGCCCGAGCCCTGCACCAGCAGCACGCGCTCCTCCTCGAGCAGCTCGGCGATGAAGGCCTGGTCGTCCTCGATCGGGTACAGCTTCGGGTCGAGCCTGGGGAACATGTACAGCGTCGCCTTCGGCTTCACGCAGCTCACGCCCGGAATCGCGGTGATCAGCTCCCAGGCGAGGTCGCGCTGGCGCCGCATGCGGCCGCCCTCGCCGACGAGGTCGTCGATGCTCTGGTAGCCGCCGAGCGCAGTCTGGATCGCATGCTGGCCGGGCACGTTGGCGCACAGGCGCATCGAGGCGAGCATGTTGAGGCCCTCGATGTAGTCGCCGGCACGACGCTTGTCGCCGCATACCACCATCCAGCCGGCGCGGTAGCCGCAGGAGCGGTAGTTCTTGGAGAGGCCGTTGAAGATGATCGTCAGCACGTCCTCCGACAGCGCCGCGACCGAGGTGTGGCTGACGCCCTCGTACAAGACCTTGTCGTACACCTCGTCCGCGTACAGGATCAGGTCGTGCTCGCGCGCGATCTGCACGATCTCCTTCAGCACCGCGTCCGGATACAGCGCGCCGGTCGGGTTGTTCGGGTTGATGATCACGATCGCACGGGTGTTGGGCGTGATCTTCGCGCGCATGTCGGCGAGGTCGGGCAGCCAGCCGTTCGCCTCGTCACACAGGTAATGCACCGGCTTGCCGCCGGACAGGCTCACCGCCGCGGTCCACAGCGGATAGTCGGGCGCCGGCACCAGCACTTCGTCGCCAGCGTCGAGGAGCGCGTTCATCGCCATCACGATCAGCTCGGAGACGCCGTTGCCGATGTAGATGTCCTCGATGTCGACACCGCGGATGCCCTTCTGCTGGGTGTAGTGCATCACCGCCTTGCGCGCGGCGAAGATGCCCTTCGAGTCCGAGTAGCCCGCCGCGTTGGGCAGGTTGCGGATCATGTCCATCTGGATCTCTTCGGGCGAATCGAAGCCGAAGGCGGCGAGGTTGCCGATGTTGAGCTTGATGATCTTGTGCCCCTCGTCCTCCATCTGCTTGGCGCGCGTCAGCACCGGGCCGCGGATGTCGTAGCAGACCTCGGCGAGCTTGGCCGACTTGCGGATCGGGCGCGGGGCGGCGGCACCCGCTTCGGCCTTGATCACCGGTTCCGGGGATGCCGTTGCGAGTTCGAGTGTCTTCACCGCTTTCATGATCGCCTTTCCTGGTCGATGGGGAGAGGACGGCGCAGGCATTCCCCTGCGCCGCAAAAGATTGTTATCTTAGCCGTGCTGCCGCACTGCGGCAATTTGCCTGCAGGCCCCGCGTGCCGCGCCGGCATCGACCCGCCGCCCGGCCTTCCACCAACCCGGTGGCGGAACACCCGTCCGCCTGACTCTCGCCGCACAGCACGATGAAGCTCTACCTCGACAACAACGCCAACACCAACACCATCACCGGCTACGGCGCCGACCACGTCATGATCAGCAGGGTGCGCCACGAGGGCAACCTGCTCGTGACCGCCAGCCGTGTCGTCGCCGGCTGGGCGCCGCACGCCTCGGCGGACCTCGCCACGCTTGCCGCCGACGATCTCGGCCAGGTGGTCGAGCTTGGCGTCGAGATCGTCCTCATCGGCACCGGCAGTCGCCAGCGCTTCCCGTCACCGGCGCTGCTGCGGCCGCTGATCGAGGCCCGCATCGGCTTCGAGTTCATGGACTTCGCGGCCGCCTGCCGCACCTACAACATCCTCGTCGGCGAGGGCCGCGCCGTCGGCCTCGCCCTGCTGTTCGACGCGGCCGGCTGAATCCGCCTGCGTGAAGCCGTCCGCCCCTTGCCCGGCGGACGCGCGGCGGGCGCACCCAGGCCGCGCACCCGGGCCGCGCATCTGGGCCGCGCATCTGGGCCGATTACCCTCATGCGATTGTCAGCGCCACATCGGTCCGCTACCCTGAAGCGGACGCGCACGCCCACTGCGGCGGCGCCCGAGTGACGCCCGACAGGAGACCGCATGAGCGCCCCCCTCGCCCCCGACTTCACCCTGCCCGCCACCGGCGGCAAAACGATCACCCTGTCCGCGCTGCGTGGCCGCAAGGTCGTGCTCTACTTCTACCCGAAGGACAGCACCCCGGGCTGCACGAACGAGACGAAGGACTTCGGCGCCGAGCACGCCGCGTTTGCCGCCGCCGGCTGCGAAATCTTCGGCATCAGCCGCGACAGCCTGAAGAGCCACGACAACTTCAAGGCCAAGCTCGAGCTGCCGTTCGAGCTCATCTCCGACCCCGACGAAACCGCCTGCGAGGCCTTCGGCGTGATGAAGCTGAAGAACATGTACGGCAAGCAGGTCCGCGGCATCGAGCGCAGCACCTTCGTCATCGACGCCGAAGGGCACATCGCGCGCGAGTGGCGCGGGGTGAAGGTGCCCGGCCATGCCGCCGAAGTGCTCGGATTCGTCCAGTCGCTGTAACCCCCAATCGCCCAGTTCCGAAACCGACCATGCCCGCGACCCGCAAGACCGACGCCAAACCCGAATCCGCCGCCATCGCCAGCCCGCGCCGCCGTAGCCGGAGCGCCCGCCAGGCGCAGAAGCTGTTCGTGCTCGACACCAACGTCCTGATGCACGACCCGACCAGCCTGTTCCGCTTCGAGGAGCACGACCTCTACGTGCCGATCATGACGCTGGAGGAACTGGACAACAACAAGAAGGGCATGAGCGAAGTCGCGCGCAACACGCGCCAGGCCAGCCGCATGCTCGACGAGATCGTCAGCTCCGCGGCCGACGGCATCGACCAGGGCATCGCGCTCGAAGCGCCCTCGCGCGGCCTCGCCACCGGCCGCCTGTTCCTGCAGACCGAGGCGATCAGCGCGCAACTCCCGGCCGCCCTGCCGACCGCGCGCGGCGACAACCAGATCCTCGCCGTGGTGATGCACCTCGTCGAGCGCCAGCCGGCGCGCGAAGTGATCCTCGTGTCGAAAGACATCAACATGCGCATCAAGGCGCGCGCGCTGGGCCTGGCGGCGCAGGACTACTTCAACGACAAGGTCCTCGAGGACACCGACCTGCTGTACACCGGCACGCGCGAGCTGCCCGCCGACTTCTGGGACGCGCACGGTCGCGGCATGGAGTCGTGGAAGGAGGAAGGCCACACCTACTACCGCCTCTCCGGCCCGCTCGCGCCCGAGATGCTGGTGAACGAGTTCGTCTTCCAGAACGGCGACAGCGCGCTGCAGGCCTGGGTGAAGGAGAAGGACGGGCGCAGCGTCGTGCTGGAGACGCTGACCGACTACAGCCACCACAAGAACAACGTCTGGGGCATCACCGCGCGCAACCGCGAGCAGAACTTCGCCCTGAACCTGCTGATGAACCCCGAGATCGACTTCGTCACCCTGCTCGGCCAGGCCGGCACCGGCAAGACGCTGCTGACCCTCGCCGCCGGGCTCACGCAGGTGCTCGAATCGAAGCGCTACAGCGAGATCATCATGACCCGCGTCACCGTGCCGGTGGGCGAGGACATCGGCTTCCTGCCCGGCACCGAGGAAGAGAAGATGGCGCCGTGGATGGGCGCACTCGAGGACAACCTCGACGTCCTCAATGGCACCGCCGGCGAAGGCGGCGACTGGGGCCGCGCCGCCACGCGCGACCTGATCCGCAGCCGGATCAAGATCAAGAGCCTGAACTTCATGCGCGGGCGCACCTTCCTCAACAAGTACCTGATCATCGACGAGGCGCAGAACCTGACACCGAAGCAGATGAAGACGCTGATCACCCGCGCCGGCCCCGGCACCAAGGTGGTCTGCATGGGCAACATCGCGCAGATCGACACGCCCTACCTCACCGAAGGCTCATCGGGCCTCACCTTCGTGGTGGACCGTTTCAAGGGCTGGCGACATTCGGGTCATATCACGCTG
>JANJTU010000292.1 GCA_024710965.1 Thauera sp.
TGCGCAGCGACCACCAGAACAACAGCCCGATCACAAACACCAGCACGACCGACAGCGGAATCAGCAAATACAGGCTTTCCATCCAGGCCTCCGTGGGCGCTCAGGTGCGACGCGCAACGCGCTGCAGCCGCATTGCATTGATGACGACAAGCAGCGAACTCGCTGCCATGCCGATGCCGGCCATCCAGGGTGTGACCAACCCCGCCATCGCCAGCGGCACCGATGTGAAGTTGTAGGCGAACGACCACCACAGGTTCTGCCGGATGATCTTCAGCGTCTTCCGCGCCAGCACGATGCCACGCCCGAGACTGGCCAGGTTCTCGTTCAGCAGCACGATGTCGGCCTGGTTGCGCGCGAGGTCCGTGCCGCCGCCCATGGCGATCGAGACATGCGCCTGCGCCAGCACGGGGGCATCGTTTACGCCGTCGCCCACCATCGCCACCACGGCATCGGCGCCCTGCTGCAGTTGCGCGATCTGCGCCTGCTTGCCCTGCGGCGTCATGCCACCGCGGGCCGCGGCGATGCCGAGCGCCCTGGCCACGGCGGCCACCACCGGCGGCGCGTCGCCGGACAGCACGCTCATCGCCAGCCCGTCGCGGGCGAGCTGCGCGGTCAGCACCGCGGCCTCTGCACGCTGCGTGTCGGCCAGGCGGAAAAGCCCCAGCCAGCCCGAGGCCGCGCCCAGCGCCACGACCGTACCGCCGCACGCCACAAACTCACCCAGCGCCGCAGGCGGCGCCTGGCCGATGCGATCGGCGACGAAATCGGGTCGGCCGATCCACATCACTTCGTCCCCCACCCTGCCCTGCATGCCCTGGCCGGTCTGTGCGCGCAGGTCGCTCACCGCCGGCAAGGCCAGCCCCCCGGCCGCCTCGCGCAAACCGGCGGCGACCGGATGCTCGGAGCCCTGCTCGATCGCGGCGGCGATGGCGCGCAGCGTCGCTTCGCCCTGGGCGCCGAGCGGCCGCACTTCCTCGAGGCGCATGCGGCCATGGGTCAGCGTGCCGGTCTTGTCGAAAACGAAGTGATTCGCGTGCGCCAGCGTCTCGATCGCATGACCGCGCGTCACCAGCACACCGAGCCGGGCCATGGCGTCGGTGCCGACCGTGAGCGCGGTCGGCGTCGCCAGCGACAGCGCGCAGGGACAGGCGACCACCAGCACCGATACGAACACCCACAGCGCGCGCGCGCTGTCGATGAAGGACCACGCCACGCCGGTGACGCTGGCCAGCACCAGCAGGGTGACGATGAACCATGCGGCGACGCGATCCGACTGCGTCGCGATGCGCGGCTTGTCGCTCGCCGCCCGCTCCATCAGGCGCCGGATCGCCGCGAGCCGGGTGCCGTCGCCCACCTGCTCGACGCGAAACAGCAGCGGCGAGGACACATTGATGCTGCCGCCGGTGAGCGGCTCGCCCGCGCGCTTGGGCACCGGCAGGCTCTCGCCGGTGAGCAGCGCCTCGTTGACCTCGCCGGCGCCCTCAACCACCACGCCGTCGGCCGGGATTACCTCGCCCGGGCGCACGCGCACGACGTCGCCCGGCGCCAGCTGAGCGGTCGGCACGCGCTCGGCCGCGGACTGTGCCGGCCAGCCGGCGAGACGCTCGGCGAAGGACGGCAGCACCTTGCCGAGTTCCTCGACGCCGCGCACCGCCTTCTGGCGCGCGATCATCTCGAGGTAGCGCCCCCCCAGCAGGAAGAACACGAACATCGTGACCGAGTCGAAATACACTTCCGGGCCGTCGGTCAGCGTCGCCCACAGGCTGGCGAGGAAGGCACTGCCCACGCCGAGCGCCACCGGCACGTCCATGCCGAGGCGGCGCAGGCGGATGTCGCGCCAGGCACGCTGGAAGAACGGCGCCGCGGAGTACAACACCACCGGCAGGGTCAGCAGCAGGCTCGCCCAGCGCAGCAGCAGCTCGATGTCCCATGTCATGTCGCCTTCGCCGGCGACATAGACGGGGAAGGCGTACATCATCACCTGCATCATGCCGAAGCCGGCGACGAAGACCCGCCACAGCATCGAGCGCCGCTCCTTGTGCGCGATCTGCTCGGAGCGCTCGGCGTCATAGGGATAGGCGCGGTAACCAATGGCCTGGATCGCGGCGAGGATGCCGGACAGCCTGACCTTGCGTTCATCCCAGCGCACGCGCGCGCGCCGGGTCGCGTAGTTGATCTCGACCGCGGACACGCCCGCCAGGCGCGCGACGTGGTTCTCGTTCAGCCACACGCAGGCGGCGCAGGTGATGCCTTCGAGGATCAGCGCCGCCTCGCGCTCATGCTCGCCCACCGGGCGGACGAAGCCCCTCTGGAAATCGGGGTGGTCGAAGAGGCCCAGCTCCTGCAGTTCGGCCGGCATCGCCTCGCGCCGCGTCTCGGGCATCGCGTCGCGGTGGCGGTAGTAGTCGACGAGGCCGTTGTCGACGATCGACTGCGCGACCGCCTCGCAACCCACGCAGCACATGCGCCGGTCACGGCCGTCGACGCGCACGTAGTGGCGGGTTTCCGCCGGAATCGGCAGGCCGCAGTGGTAACAGTCGGCGTCCGGGGCGGCGTCGGCCGCGGTGGCGGGCAGTTCGGCAGAGGTCATCGGCGGCAATGCAAAGCCGCCCCGGACGGCCTGGCCACCCGGGGCGGTCGAAATGGATGCGCTCTTTTAGCACATTTCCAAACCCCCGGCCATTGCAGCGCAGCATGGCTGCGACGCGCTGTCACACCACGGCGCCGGAGCGGAAAACGCAGCTTACTTGGCCGCCATGCGGATCGCGCCGTCGAGGCGGATCACCTCGCCGTTGAGGTAGGCGTTCTCGACGATGTGGCGCACCAGCGCGGCGAATTCGGCCGGCTTGCCCAGGCGCGAGGGGAAGGGAACCATCTTGCCGAGCGAGTCCTGCACGTCCTGCGGCATGCCCATCAGCATCGGCGTCTCCATGATGCCGGGGGCGATGGTCATGACGCGGATGCCGAAGCGCGCCAGTTCGCGCGCCACCGGCAGCGTCAGGCCGACGACCCCGGCCTTGGACGAGGCGTAAGCGGCCTGGCCGATCTGGCCGTCGAAGGCCGCCACCGAGGCGGTGCTGACGATGACGCCGCGCTCGCCGCCGGCGTTGGGCGCGGCCTTGCTCATGACGTCGGCGGCGAGCCGGATCATGTTGAAGGTGCCGATCAGGTTGATGCTGACCGTGCGCGCGAAGGACTCGAGCCGGTGCGGCGCCTCGCGCCCCACCACTTTCTCGGCCGGGGCGACGCCGGCGCAGTTGATCAGGCCGTTGACGCCGCCGAAGGTCGACACGGCACGCTCGATCGCCGCCTTCGCACTCGCCTCGTCGGTGACGTCGGTGCTGACGAACGCCGCCGAAGCACCGAGCTCGGCCGCCACCGCCTCGCCCGCCTCGCGATTCACGTCCGCCAGCACGACACGGCCGCCGGCCTCCACGAGCATGCGCGCGGTGGCCGCCCCCAGGCCGGAGCCGCCACCGGTGACCACGAACACGCCATTTTCGATCTGCATTGCCCTTCTCCTCTTCATGGTGCCGGTCGGCACCCTCACAGGCGCGCAACATAGTTCCAGTTAACGTAAACGTCAACATATGAAACGCCGGCGGAACAGGTCCTTGCGCCAGCCGGTCAGCCCGCACGCGCCTCGACCTGCCGCCGCACGCCCGCCCGCAACCGCGGCACGATGCGCAGCGTCCACAGGCAGAACGCCGCCAGCACCAGGCCCTCGCCCAGCATCGCGGCCTGCACCCCGATCCGCGCTGCCAGCAGGCCGGCGAGCAGGCCACCGATGGCGTCGAAGCCGAAGCGCGTCGAACTGAAGAAGGACACCACCCGCCCGCGCAACGGGTCCGGCGCCAGGCTCTGCAGCAGCATGTTGGTCGCCACGTTGCACACCGAAATGCCGAAGCCCACCGTCGCCATGGCCAGCAACGCCACCGCCATGTGGCGGTTATAGGCGAACACGAGCAGCGCCACCGCGCTCACCGCCCCGCCGCCGACCACCGCCTTCACCAGCCCCGGCAGGCGCTGACGGGTGGCGAGAAAGATGGTGCCGAGGAAGGCCCCCGAGCCCGCCGCCCCCCACAGCCAGCCGAGCATGCGCGCATCGCCGCCGAACACGTCCTTGGCAAACACCGGCAGCAGCACCGCGTAGCTCGAGGCGGTGACGTTCACCGTGGCGAGGATGAAGATCAGCATCCGCACCGGATACTCGTCCCAGACGTACTTGAGGCCTTCGCGGAACACCGCCGCGGTCGAGCCCTGCGCGCGTGGCGGCGCATCGACGCGGATGCGCCAGACGCCGAACGCGAGCGCCGAAAAGGACAGTGCATTCAACGCGAAGCACACCGCCTCCGAGGTAAAGCCGAGCAACAGGCCCGCCAGCGGCGGGCCGATGAAGCGGCCGGCGTTGAACGCCATGGCGTTGAGCGCGAGCGCGTTCGGCAGATCCTCGCGCCGGCCAACGAAGACGCCGATCTGCGACTGCCGCAGCGGCGTGTCGAAGGCGTTGAGCACGCCGAGCACGGCCGACATGGTCACGATCAGCGTCGGCCCGATCGCGTCGAGCGCGGTCAGACCCGCGAGCACGAGCGCCTGCAGCGCGAGCAGCCCCTGCACCAGGATCAACAGCCTGCGCTTGTCGTGGCGGTCGATCCAGGCCCCGGCCAGCGGCCCGACCAGCAGCATCGGCAACAGGGCGGCGAAGGTCGCCAGCCCGAGCAGCGCCACCGAGCCGGTGAGCCGATACACGAGCCAGGACAAGGCCACCTGCTGCACCCAGGTGCCGAGGATGGACACCACCTGGCCGCCGAAGTAGTAGCGGAAGTTGCGGTGCCCGAGCGCGCGCAACGGGCCCGGCAGCGGACGCCGGCCGGGGGCGGATTCAGGCTGCAATCGTCGGACCACCCGCATCGTTGAATTCGAGATCGACCATGAGCTCGTTGGCCAGCGCCTCGAGGTCGTCGCGCACCGCGTCGAGCGCCACCCCCGCCGGCGCGACGAGTGCCGCCCGCGCCCGGAACAGCGGCTCGCCCGACATCGACGCGCTCTCGCACGCGGTCTCCAGCGCCTCGATACTGACGCCGTGGCGCGCGAGCACGGCCGAAATGTCGCGCACGATACCGGGGCGGTCGTGGCCGACGAGATCGAGCTGGATCCGGTGCAGGCTGACGGCTGCGGGCACCACGCCGCGCTCGATGACGATGCGCAGCCCCTCGGTCTCCAGCCCGCGCAGCATCTCCTCGAGCCGTCCGGCCGCCGCCTCCTCCACTTCCAGACGCACCACGCCGGCAAACTGCCCCGCCAGCTGCGCCATCCGGCTCTCCATCCAGTTCGCCCCGCCCGCGCTCGCACGCGCCGCCAGCGCGCTGACCAGGCCGGGACGATCCGGCCCGAGCAAGGTCAAGATCACCGAGGTTTTCATGTCCGCCTCCTGTCATTGTCGAAAGATGCCGGGTGGACGATGGTACGCCAAGGCGGCCTCGGATTCGCACCCGGCCGCCGGCCGCACGGCCACTGGCAGGCGACACGCCTGCACCCGAGGACGGACCGAAGGATGACAAGCACGATGCCTTCCGGCATGATTGAATTTGTCTCAACAGATAAAGGGTTGTGCGGGGTTGCCTGATCCCGCCGTATGGGTAGTCCTTCCCTCCTCCCCTGCCTTGTCTCCGAACGGCCCGACGACGGCGACACGCTCGCCGCGGAAGCCGATACTCCCGGCCGATGTCGGCCGCCGGTCGCGTGCGCCGAACGCCCCCCGGCGTCGCCGCGCATGCGCCCGTCCCGGTCGGCGCCCGCCGCGCCGGGCATGCCCCCCCAAGGCAACGCACACGCCTCCGGTTCCGTCCGCCTGTCCCGGCCTGCCCGGCGGCAGGGCCGCGCTGGCCTCCAGTCCCTCCGCTGAACAATCCGCATGGAAATCCTAGTCCTCATCGCCCTGATCATCCTCAATGGCCTGTTCGCCATGTCGGAGATCGCACTCGTCACTGCGCGCCGTGCCCGGCTCGCGCGGCTTGCCGAAGACGGCGACGGCTCGGCCGCGGTCGCGATGAAGCTCGGCGAGGAGCCCACACGCTTCCTGTCCACGATCCAGATCGGCATCACCTCGATCGGCATCCTCAACGGCATCGTCGGCGAGGCGGCTCTCGCCGGCCCGCTGGCGCACTGGCTGCAGACCTTCGGCATGGATCAAGACGTCAGCGAGATCGGCTCCACAGTGCTGGTCGTGGTCGTCATCACCTACGTATCCATCGTCGTCGGCGAACTGGTGCCCAAGCGCATCGGCCAGATCAACCCCGAAGGCATCGCCCGCCTGGTGGCGCGGCCGATGAACATGCTGTCGATTGCCTCGCGCCCCTTCGTCCATCTGCTCGCGGGCTCCACTGCGCTGCTGCTGCGCCTGATGGGGCAGCGCGAAACCAGCGGGCCAAGCGTCACCGAGGAAGAGATCCACGCCATGCTGGACGAGGGCTCCGAGGCCGGCGTGATCGAGAAGAGCGAGCACACGATGGTGCGCAACGTGTTCCGCCTCGATGATCGCCACATCGGTTCGCTGATGGTGCCGCGCTCGGACATCGTGTGGCTGGACCTCAACCGCCCGCTGGACGACAACCTCGCCCTGATGGCGGAATCGAACCACTCGCGCTTCCCGGTGTGCCGTGGCGGGCTCGACGAGATCCTCGGCATCATCGGCTCGAAGCAGCTCTTCAACCAGACGCTGCGCGGCGCCAAGGTCGACCTCACGAAGGAGCTGCAGTTGCCGGTCTATGTGCCGGAATCGCTCACCGGCATGGAGCTGCTCGACCAGTTCCGCGCCTCGGGCACGCACATGGTGTTCGTCATCGACGAGTACGGCGAAGTACAGGGCATGGTGACGCTGCACGACGTGATCGAGACGGTCACCGGCGAGTTCCTGCCCGACAACCAGGAGGAAGCCTGGGCGGTGCAGCGCGAAGACGGCTCCTGGCTGCTCGACGGCCTGATTCCGGTGGTCGAACTGAAAGACCGCCTCGGCATGAAAGCCGTTCCGGAAGAGGAACGGGGCCGCTACCACACGCTGTCCGGCATGGTGATGTGGCTGCTCGGACGCCTGCCGAATACCGGCGACGTCGCCACTTGGGAAGGCTGGCGCCTCGAGGTCGTCGACCTCGACGGCAAGCGCATCGACAAGGTGTTGGCGAGCCCGATGCCCGAGCCCGTCGGCGGCGAAACGGCCGATGCGCAGCCGGAAAAGCCTTCGCCGGACTGACGATGAAGCCGCCGCTGCAGGGCCCTCATGCATGCCTGGCGTGCCCCCAGCCGGCACAGGAGACCGTACCCCCCACCGCCGGCCGCGCGAGGGCCCGCCCATGATCGACCAGTTCGCCGAAAGGATCGCACGGCGGATCATCCTCGGCTTCCTGCTCGGCGGCCTGCTGGTCCTCGGCTATGCGGTGCTCCATCTCTTCATCGTCCCGGTGGCGTGGGCGATCATCATCGCCTTTGCCACCTGGCCGCTGTTTCAGCCCCTGCGCGCCAGGCTGCCGCGCCATCCGACACTCGCCGCGCTGCTTATGACGCTGCTGCTGACCGCAGCCTTCGTCCTGCCCGCGCTCTGGATGGGAGTGCTGTTGCGCAGCGAGGTCGGGATTGCGATTGCGGCGCTGACGGGTCAGATCAAGCAGGGCACCCTCGCCCTGCCCGACTTCATCCGCAGCCTGCCCTGGATCGGTGACTTCCTCCAGGGCCTGCTCGACGAACTGACCGGTGACCCGGAGGCCTTCCGCGCGCAGATGACCGCGTGGGTCGGGCAGGGCGCCGACCACCTCGTCGCCCTGATCGGCGACGTCGGCCGCAACGCCGCCAAGCTCGGTTTCGCGCTGATCACCGTATTCTTCCTCTACCGCGACGGCGAGCGCGTGCTGGAGCAGGTCCACCTGGTGCTGCACCGCTTTCTCGGCGCCCGCGTCGACGCCTATCTGGCCGCCGTCGGCGGCATGACCAAGGCGGTCGTGTGGGGGCTGGTGGCGACCGCGCTGGCGCAGGGCTTCGTCGCCGGGCTCGGCTACGCCTGGGCCGGCGTGTCGGCCCCGGTGCTGCTGGGCGCGGTGACGGCGCTGATTGCGATGATCCCGTTCGGCACCCCGTTCGCCTGGGGTTCGGTCGGCGCCTGGCTGCTGGTCAGCGGCGACACGCTCGGCGGCATCGGGCTGCTGCTCTGGGGCGGGCTGGTGGTGAGCTGGGTGGACAACTTGGTGCGCCCGCTCGTGATCAGCAACGCCACCCGGATTCCCTTCCTGCTCGTGATGTTCGGCGTGCTCGGCGGCCTGGCGGCCTTCGGCCTGGTCGGACTGTTCCTCGGCCCGGTCATTCTCGCCGTGCTGATGGCCGTGTGGCGCGAATGGCTCGAGGAGTCGGACCTGAAGCCGCCGCGGCCGCAGGATGCCCCGACTCCGCCCAAAGCGCCCATGGCCCGCGACGCGGACGAATGAGCCTGCCGGCGTACAGCCCGGCCCGAATGGCTCCCGGCGCCGTGAACAGCAAAAAGGCCAACCCCGAAGGATTGGCCTAGGTGCTTGAATCTGCTGGTGCCGGCAAGAGGAGTCGAACCCCCGACCTTCGCATTACGAATGCGCTGCTCTACCAACTGAGCTATGCCGGCGAAGAGCGCGGAATATACAACAGAGATTGAGCACGTTCAACCAGTTTGCAGCGGTTTTGCTGATCCGCACCGGAATGTGCGCCGCAGCCATCAGGCAGATATAAATTTCTTTTGCCCACATATTCAGTTTTCTATAAGACTCGACTACACTTCGCGCCAATCGGGGAGGAGGAGACAAACCCGAAACAGAACGCGGCGCCGCGGGAGAGCCCCCTCCCCGCGGCAGCTCGCGCGATCTGCCGGCTCGCGGTGACCGCCGCTTGAAGCCAGCACAATCCCCCAGCCCCCTTCACCCGAATCCCCATGTCCGCCTTGGACCTTGCCCAGATTGCCCTCATCGGCATTGCCGCCTTTGCCGCCGGGGCCGTGAATTCCGTGGCCGGTGGCGGCACCTTCTTTTCCTTCCCGGCACTGCTGGCGGTAGGCGTGCCGCCGGTGGTGGCGAACGCGAGCAACTCGGTTGCGCTGTGGCCAGGCAGCCTGGCCGGCGCGTGGGCGTTTCGGCGCGAGCTCAAGCGCTTCTCCAAGAGCCTGCCGATGCTGTCCGTGGTCGCCTTCCTCGGTGGCATCGCCGGCGGCCTGCTGCTGCTGACGACCTCGAACGCCGCGTTCGCGCGCCTGATCCCCTGGCTGCTGCTGGTGGCCACCGTGCTGTTTGCCTTCAGCAGCCAGATCTCGATGCTGGTGAAGCGATGGAAACCGGCGCCGGCCGGAGCCGACGAGCGCCACATCGGCCCCGGCGGCTACGTGTTCCAGCTCGTGGTGTCCGTCTACGGCGGCTTCTTCGGCGCCGGCATGGGCATCCTGATGATCGCCGCGCTCGCCATCCAGGGCTTCAAGGACGTGCATGAGATCAACGCGCTGAAGAACTGGCTGTCGGCCATCATCTACAGCGTCGCGGTCGCCACCTTCGTCATCGCCGGCGCGGTGTCCTGGCCGCACACGCTGATCATGCTCGCCACCGCCACTGTCGGCGGCTACTGGGGTGCGGCGGTCGCACGCCGCGTGCCGGCGGTGTGGCTGCGCCGCTTCATCATCGCCGTGGGCGGGCTGCTGACGCTGTATTACTTCGGCAAGACGCTCTGAGCAGCATGCTCGCCGGACTGATCGCTGCGCTCGGCGCAGGGCTGCTGTGGGGGCTGGTCTTCCTCACGCCGCTGGTGCTCGGCGACTACCCCGGGTTCATGCTCGCGGTCGGCCGCTACCTCGCCTTCGGCCTGCTGGCGGTGGGACTCGCCTGCTTCGACCGCGCCGCCCTTGCCCGCCTCACCCGCGCCGACTGGATCGAGGCCGCCAAGCTCGCCCTGATCGGCAACCTGCTCTACTTCGCCACGCTCGCCAGTGCGATCCAGCTCGCCGGCGCACCGGTGCCGACGCTGATCATCGGCACCCTGCCGGTGGTCATCGCCCTCACCGCCAACGTCCTCGACCGCCGCCGTGGCGGGGGCGAGGACGCCGTGCCCTGGCGCCGGCTCGCGCTGCCGCTGGCGCTGATCCTGGCCGGGCTGTGGACGATGCACGCCGGCGCGGTGCACGCCCCGGGCGCAACGGGCGGGGACTACCTGCTCGGCCTCTTCTTCGCCGTCCTCGCGCTGGCGTGCTGGACCTGGTACCCGATCCGCAACAGTCGCTGGCTGCGCGCGCGCGGCCCTGGCCTGTCGCGCGCCTGGGCCACGGCGCAGGGCCTGGCGACGCTGCCGGTGGCGCTCGTGGCCGCCATCGCCTATGCAGTCTGGGATGCGATCAGCGCCGCGCCCGGCGCGGGCTTCGATTGGCCACTGGGGCCGCAACCGGCGCTGTTCGTCGGCTTCTCGGCGCTGCTCGGCCTTGCGGCGTCGTGGCTCGGCACGATCCTGTGGAACCGCGCCAGCCACCTGCTGCCGGCGGCGCTGGTCGGCCAGCTGATCGTGTTCGAGACCCTGGCGGCACTGCTCTATGCCTTCATCTGGTACCAGCGCTGGCCCAGCCCGGCCGAGGGCGCGGGCATCATGCTGCTGGTGGCAGGGGTGATGAGCGGCGTGCGGGTCTTCCGTCACGCCTGAGCGACACCGCCGGGCGCAGCTGAAGCCGCAGCGGACCGCAGCAGCCGGCCTGCAGCGGCGATCGACCGCCGCGGGGCGCAGGCCTTATCATTCGCGCTCCGGTTTGCGCGCCGCAACATGACAAGAAGCTCCTCCGCATGGACCTGCTGACCCAGATCATCCTCCAGGCCGGCCGCTCGGCCGTGGAACTGGCGCTCTTCGTGCTGCTGCCAATCATGGTCGTGATGCTGTCGCTGATGCGCCTGCTCGAGGCGCGCGGCGTGCTCGACTGGCTCGTTGCCCGCCTCGCGCCGCTGCTGCGGCCCGCCGGCCTCACCGGCCTCGGCGTGTTCGCCGCGCTGCAGATCAACTTCGTCAGCTTCGCCGCGCCGATGGCGACACTGACGATGATGGAGGGCCGCGGCGCCTCCGACCGCCACCTCGCGGCGACGCTGGCGATGGTGATGGCGATGGCGCAGGCCAACGTCACCTTTCCGATGGCGGCGATGGGGCTCGCCTTCGGCCCGGCACTGCTGCTGTCCCTCGTCGGCGGCCTGGTCGCCGCGGCGGTGACCTACCACGGCTTCGGCCGCCGCCTGTCGAGCACCGAAGGCGCGCTCGACGAGACCTTGCGCCACCCGGTGGCGGAGGACGCCAAGGGCGTACTCGACGTCATCAACCGCGCCGGCGCCGAAGCCTTCCGGATCTCGGTCGGCGCCATTCCGATGCTCGTGCTCGCCCTGGTGGCGGTGATGGGGCTGCGCGCCTCGGGCCTGATCGACGCCCTCACCGGCGCCCTCACGCCGCTGCTGACGCTGCTCGCCATCGACCCCGCCCTGATCCTGCTGACGCTGACGAAATACATCGCCGGCGGTACGGCGATGATGGGGATCATGGACGAGATGCTCAAGAGCGGCGCCACCAGCCTCGCCACGCTCAACGCCAGCGCCGGTTTCCTGATCCATCCGCTCGATGTCGCCGGCGTCGCGGTGCTGATCTCCGCCGGCCGGCGCGTGGCCGGCGTGTGGAAGCCGGCCGCGCTCGGCGCCGCGGTGGGCATTGCAGTGCGCACCGCGGGCCATGTCGTGCTCGGCGGCTGATTGCGGCAATATGGTGCCCGACCTCGTCCGCCCACCCGCCCTCCGGAGGTTTCCGCGATGATCGCCGCCCTGACCGTCCTGCTCCTGTTCCAGCTTGCCGGCGAGGTGAGCTCGCGCGCGCTCGGCCTGCCCGTGCCCGGCCCGGTGATCGGCATGGGCCTGTTCTTCATCTACCTCCTCGTGCGCGGCGGGCCGGGCGAGAACCTGCGCGACACCGCCGGCACGCTGCTGCAGCACCTGTCGCTGCTGTTCGTGCCGGCCGGCACCGGCATCGTGCTGTATGGCGAGCTGATCGCAGCCGAATGGCTGCCGCTGGCGGCGGCGCTCATCGGCAGCACCGTGCTCGCCATCGTCGTCACCGCGCTGGTGCTCGACGCCCTGCTCAGGCGGCGCAAGGCGGGCGGAGGCGCGCAATGACGCCGCCGCGCCTGACCGAACTCTGGGTCTATCTCTCCACCTCGCCGCTGCTCGGCCTGACGCTGACCCTGCTCGCCTACCAGGCAGCGTTCTGGCTCTACAAGCGCGCCGGTTTCCATCCGCTCGCCAACCCGGTGATGCTGGCGGTGGCGATGCTGGGGACCGTGCTCGCACTGAGCGACATGGACTACCAGGCCTATTTCGACGGCGCCCAGTTCGTGCACTTCCTGCTCGGGCCGGCGACGGTGGCGCTGGCGATCCCGCTCCACGCGCAGTGGCCGAAGCTGAAGGCGATGGCCGGACCGCTGTGCGTCGCGCTGGTGGCCGGCTCGCTGACGGCGGCGCTGTCCGCCTACACCATCGGCGCCCTGCTCGGCGCGAGCAAGGCCTCGCTGATGTCGCTCGCGCCCAAGAGCGTGACGATGCCGATCGCGATGGCGGTGGCCGAACCGCTCGGCGGCCTGCCCGCGCTGGCGGCGGCGCTGGTGATGGTGACTGGCGTGCTCGGCGCTGTCGCCGCGCGCTACCTCTACCAGTGGCTGCGCATCGACGACCACGCCGTGCGCGGCTTCGCCATCGGCCTGGCCTCGCACGGCATCGGCACCGCGCGCGCCTTCCAGGTCAGCGAGCAGGCGGGCGCCTTCGCCGCGCTGGCGATGGGCCTGAACGGACTGCTCACCGCGCTGTCCCTGCCGTGGATCCTGCCCTGGATGGAGCGCCTGCTCGGCCGCTGACCGCCCGGGCCAAGCCACTTCGCCCGACAACCCGCGCGAACGCCCGCCACCGAAGAAGAGGAAGAGACGCGTGCCCACCTCCGCCCTGCGCCGCAACGCCCTGTACCGCTGGATCGACCGCAACATCCTCGAGCTCGGCCGCGAGATGCGGCTCTCCTACCTGCCGCCGCTGATGGTGTATTGCGCCGCCGGCGTCTCCGGCCTCACCGGCATCGTCGGCACCTTCTTCGTCAAGGACTACCTCGGCCTGTCGGCGGCCTTTCTCGCCGCGCTCGGCTTCTGGGCCGGCATCCCATGGGCGCTGAAGATGCCGATCGGCCACCTCGTCGACCTGCTATGGCGGCACAAGGCGGGGCTGGTCTATCTGGGCGCGGCGCTGATCGCGGCCAGCCTGCTGATCATGATCGGCCTCATCGGCAGCCCGGAGGCGATGCGCGCGATGATGCCGATCGAGGCCTGGTTCGTGCTGTCGGTGCTGCTGTCGCCGGTCGGCTACGTGATGCAGGACGCGGTCGCCGACGCCATGACGGTGGAGGCGGTGCCGCGCCTCGATGCCGCCGGGCAGCCGATCGCCGCCGACACCGTGCGGCTGATGCACACGACGATGCAGATGCTCGGCCGCGTCGCCATCATCGGCGGCACGGTACTGGTGTCGCTGGCCAATGTGGCCATGTTCCAGGGCTCGGAGACGCTGCCGGAAGCGGACAAGGTGGCAATCTACCTGCGCATCTACGAGCTGGCGCTCATCATTCCGCTGCTGTCGGTCAGTGGCGTGCTGCTCGCCGGCGTGCTGAAGCGGCGCGAGGCGCGCCGGCTCGCCGCGCTCGGCCGCAGCCACGACGAGATCGACCGCCTGCTGCACGCGCCGGAAGAGAAGACCGCGCCGAACTGGTGGATCCTCGGCGGCAGCGCGGTGTTCGTCGCCATCACGCTCGGCGTCGGCCTCTCCGGCCTGGAGTACGGGCAGGAGCTGATCTTCGCCTGCTCCTTCGCCGTCATCGGCTTCATGATCAGCCGCCTGCTGCGCGAGCTGTCGCCCGAGGCCGCCCGCACCCTGCTCGGCACCGTCATCGTCATCTTCGTCTTCCGCGCCATGCCGGGGCCGGGCGCGGGCGCGAGCTGGTGGATGATCGACGAGCTCGGCTTCGACCAGAGCTTCCTGTCGCGGCTGGACCTCATCACCAGCACGCTGACGCTGGCCGGCCTGTTCCTGTTCCGCCGCTTCATGGCGGAGAAATCGATCGCGCAGATCGTCATCTTCCTGACCCTGGCGGCGACCCTGCTGTCGCTGCCGATCATCGGCATGTTCCACGGCCTGCACGAGTGGACCGCCGCCCACACCGGCGGCATCGTCGATGCGCGTTTCATCGCGCTCGCCAACACCGCGCTCGAGTCCCCGCTCGGCCAGGTGTCGATGGTGCCGATGCTGGCCTGGATCGCGAATTCGGCCCCCGCCCACCTGAAAGCCACCTTCTTCGCCGTGATGGCCTCGTTCACCAACCTCGCGTTGTCGGCCGCGCAGCTCGGCACCAAGTACCTGAACCAGATCTACACCGTGACGCGCGAAGTGAAGGACGCCGCCAGCGCCGCGGTGACGGTGCCGGCCGACTACAGCGAGCTCGGCGCGCTGCTCCTCACCGTGACCCTGCTCGGCCTGCTGCTGCCGCTCGGCGCGATCCTGCTGACGCGAGTGCTGGGGCTGCGCAGCGCCTGAGCCCGCACCGCCACAATGCCTCGAACATGGCCCGGGTGCATTGCCTTCGGCGCCCCGCAGGCGGACACTTGAGGCAGTCCAACGCTCAGGGAGGCCCACCATGACACCCAGCTCGGTTCACGACATCCGCAACCTCGCCCTGTTCGGCCACGCCGGCAGCGGCAAGACGACGCTGGTCGAGGCGCTGCTCGCCGCGGCGGGCGAGATCGGCGCCGCCGGCAGCGTCGAGCGTGGCGACACGGTGGCGGACTTCGACCCGCAGGAGAAGGCGATGGGGCACTCGCTGCACGCCGCCCTCGTCCATCTGGAATGGGCGGGCCACTGGGTCAACCTGCTCGACACCCCGGGCCTGCCCGATCTGGCCGGCCGAGCGCTGGTGACGCTGGCCGCCGCCGACACCGCCGCGGTGGTGGTCAATGCCCTTGCCGGCGTCGAGAGCGGCACCCGGCGCATGATGGCGGCGGCGAAGGACAAGTGCCGGATGATCGTGGTGAACAAGATCGACGCCGGCAGCGTGGACTTCGCCGCGCTGATGGACGCGATCGTCACCGAGTTCGGCCGCGAGTGCCTGCCGATCAACCTGCCGGCGGCGGACGGCAGTCGCGTCATCGACTGCTTCTTCGCCCCGCAGGCCGATGCGGTGACGGCGTTTTCCAGCGTCGACGCCGCCCACGATGCGATCATCGACCAGATCGTCGAACTCGACGAGGCGCTGATGTCGAAGTACCTCGAACAGGGCGAGGCGCTCGACCCCGAGCAGTTGCATGCGCCCTTCGAGCAGGCCCTGCGCGAAGGCCACCTGGTGCCGGTGTGCTTCGTCTCCGCGCGCA
>JANJTU010000328.1 GCA_024710965.1 Thauera sp.
GCAGGTGGCGGACATCCCGCGCACCAAGAGCGGCAAGATCGTCGAACTGGCGGTCAGGAACGTGGTGCACGGCCGCGCGGTGAAGAACCTCGAGGCGCTGGCCAACCCCGAGGCGCTCGAGTTCTTCCGCGACCGCGCCGAGCTGGCGGACTGAGGACTACCGTCATGCTGATGAACCGCGACAAGTCGGTGCTGCTAATCATCGACGTACAGGAGAAGCTGGCGCCCTTCATCCACGACGGCGAACGCGTTGCGGCCAACTGCGCGTGGCTGGCGCAGGTGGCCGCGCATGTCGGCGTGCCGGTGGTCGTGACCGAGCATTTCCCGGCCAAGATCGGCGGCACGCTGGAGTCCGTGCGCGCGGTCACCGCCGACGCCAAGTACGTGCAGAAGCAATGCTTCTCGGCGCAGGCCGACGGCTGCTTCGCGGGCACGGCCGTGGAGCGGTGCCGCCAGGTGATCGTCTGCGGCACCGAGGCGCATGTCTGCGTGCAGCAGACGTCGCTCGACCTGCGCTGGGCGGGCAAGGACGTGTTTGTCGTCGCCGACGCCGTCGGCTCGCGCGATCCGGCGAACCGCGATCTCGCCTTCGCCCGCATGCGCGGTCATGGCGTCGAGATCGTCTCGCGCGAGATGGTCGCCTTCGAGTGGCTGCAGCGCGGCGGCACCGAGCTCTTCCGCACGGTGAACCGCGACTTCATCCGCTGAGCGCGCCGGCCCCCGGGTTCCTGGGCCGCGGCGGCGGGCCTTAGGGAAAATAGGGGTTTCCTCCCGCATGCACTTCCAATAGGCTTTCGGTCTGGTCCGCGGCAATGCGATCGGCTTGGCGGCGCGTCTGTCGACGAGTCGGCCGCCGTAACGACCGCGGACGCACACTCAGGGGGCCGAGATGGAGACGAGGGAACAAGGCCGCCTCACCGCCCAGGTGAGCGCCGTGCTGGAGCAGATCGCCGCTCGCCTGCCGCCCGAGCAGGCCGCTCCGGCGGCCGCATTCGTGGCCCGCTTCTTTGCCCAGGTGGACCCGGAGGACCTCGAAGATCTGCCGGTCGCCGACCTGTACGGGGCGGCGCTGAGCCAGTGGCATTTCATCGCCCGACGCCGGCCCGGCACCCGGGTGCGGGTGTTCAACCCTCGCCTCGACGAACACGGCTGGGAATCGGCGCACACCGTCATCGAGATCGTCGGTGATGACATGCCCTTCCTCGTCGATTCGATCACGATGGAGATCAGCCGCCAGGGGCTGGGGTTGCACCTGATCATCCACCCGGTGCTGAGTGTCGTGCGCGACGCCGAGGGGCGGTACCTCGGCCTCCCCGAGAGCGGCGACGAGGCCAGCGGTCATTACGAGTCGATCATCCATGTCGAGGTCGACCGTCGCACCGACGCTGCCGATCTCGACGCGCTGCGCGACGGCCTCGAGCGGGTGCTCGCGGACGTGCGCGCGGCGGTCACCGACTGGCCGGCGATGCAGCAACGCGTGGCCGAGATCATCGACGAGATCGAACACAAGCCGCCGCCCGTGCCCGCCGAGGAGATCGCCGAGACGCTCGCCTTCCTGAAGTGGCTGATGGACGACAACCTCGTCCTCCTCGGCTGCCGCGATTACGACCTGATAGTCTCCGGCGGCGAGCCCGAGGTATCCATCCGTGCCGGATCCGGTCTCGGCCTGCTGCGTGAGAAGGCCGGCGAGCGCCTGTCGCGCTCGTTCGGCGCGCTGCCGGCGCAGCTCAAGGCGACCTTGCCGAACCTGCCCATCCTGCTCACGGTGACCAAGTCGAACACGCGCTCGACCGTGCATCGCGGCGGCTACATCGACCGCTTCAGCATCAAGCGCTTCGACGCGAGCAGACGCGTCTGCGGTGAACATCGCCTGATCGGGCTGCTCGCCTCGACCGCCTACAGCACGAGCGTGCGGCAGATTCCGTTCCTGCGGCGCAAGGCCAATGCGGTGATCGAGCGGGCCGGCCTGATGCCCAGGAGCCACGCGGCGAAGGCGCTGCTGACGATCCTCGAGCGCTATCCGCGCGACGAGCTGTTCCAGATCGAGAGCGATGAACTCTATGTGCACGCGATGGGCATCCTGCGCCTGGGCGAACGTCTGCGCACCCGGCTCTTCGTGCGCTGCGACCCGTTCGCGCGCTTCGTCTCCTGCCTGATCTACGTGCCGCGCGAGCACTACAACACCGATCAGCGCCAGCGCATGCAGGCGGTGCTGATGGAGGCCTTCAACGGCAGCTCGTCCGAGTTCGACGTGCAGTTCTCGGATTCGGCGCTGGCACGCATCCTGATCATCGTGCGCACGCACGACTCGAAGATCCCGCCCTTCGACGCGAAGGAGCTCGAGCAGCGCCTGGCGCGCGCCGCCCGGCGCTGGGAGGACGAGCTGCAGCAGACGCTGGTCGAACAGTGTGGCGAGGAGCGCGGCCTGGCGCTGATGCGCCGCTACGGCAGGGGTTTCCCGGCCGGTTACCGCGAGGATTATGCGGCGCGGATGGCGGCGTTCGATATCGAGCAGATGGAGGCGCTGTCCGGGCACGACGGCCTGGGGCTGAACCTGAACATGCCGCTCGAGGCGCCGGCGGGCCGGCTCAGCTTCCGCCTGTACCACCCCGGCGCGCCGCTGCCCTTGTCGCAGAGCCTGCCGATGCTCGAGAAGATGGGCGTCAAGGTGGTTGACGAGCGGCCCTCCGAGATTCAGCGCCAGGACGGCAGCGTCGTCTGGCTGCACGACTTCGGTCTCAGCTTCGCCGGCGCCGAGGCGCTCAACATCCACGACATCCGGCCGCTGTTCCAGGACGCCTTCCTGCGCGTGTGGCGCGGCGAGGTGGAGAACGACGATTTCAATCGCCTGGTGCTGCTGGCGGGCCTGTCCTGGCGCGAGGTCGCGGTGCTGCGGGCCTATGCGAAGCACATGCGCCAGGCGGCTTTCACCTTCAGCCAGGCGTACATGGAGCAGACCCTGGCGGCTTATCCGCAGCTCGCACGCCAGCTCTTCGAGCTCTTTCGCGTGCGCTTCGACCCCGCGGCAGAGATCGGGCGCGAGGCGCGCTGCGCCGAACTGCAGGCGGCGATCGACGACGGGCTGAACGCGGTCGCCAACCTGGACGAGGACCGCATCCTGCGCCAGTTCCTCGCCATGATCCTGGCCACGTTGCGCACCAACTACTTTCAGCGCGACCACGACGGCGCGCCGAAGGCGTGGCTGTCGTTCAAGCTCGCTCCGGCGCGCATCCCCAACCTGCCGCATCCGCTGCCGATGTTCGAGATCTTCGTCTATTCGCCGCGCATCGAGGGCGTGCACCTGCGCGGTGGCAAGGTCGCGCGCGGCGGCCTGCGCTGGTCGGATCGCATGGAGGACTACCGCACCGAGGTGCTGGGCCTGGTGAAGGCGCAGATCGTGAAGAACGCGGTGATCGTGCCGGTGGGCTCGAAGGGCGGCTTCGTGCTCAAGGATCCGCCCGCCAATGGCGGGCGCGAGGCGCTCGTGGCCGAGGGCGTGGCCTGCTACCGCACCTTCCTGCGCGGCCTGCTCGACCTCACCGACAACCTGGTGCAGGGCAGGGTGGTGCCGCCGGCCGATGTCGTCCGCCACGACGATGACGACCCCTATCTGGTGGTGGCCGCCGACAAGGGCACGGCGAGCTTCTCCGACTACGCCAACGAGGTTGCCGCCGAATACGGCTTCTGGCTCGGCGACGCCTTTGCCTCGGGCGGCTCGGTTGGCTACGACCACAAGAAGATGGGCATCACCGCGCGCGGCGCCTGGGAGGCGGTGAAGCGCCACTTCCGCGAGCTCGGCACCGACATCCAGGCCGAACCGTTCACCGTGGTCGGCATCGGCGACATGTCGGGCGACGTGTTCGGCAACGCGATGCTGCTGTCGAAGCAGATCCGGCTCGTGGCGGCCTTCGACCATCGCCACGTCTTCGTCGACCCGGATCCCGATCCGGCGCGGTCGTGGACGGAACGTGCGCGCCTCTTTGCCTTGCCGCGCTCGTCCTGGGACGACTACGACAAGTCGCTGATCTCGGAGGGCGGCGGGGTGTGGCCGCGCAGCGCGAAGTCGATCCGGCTCTCGGCCGCGATGCGCAGCGTGCTCGGCGTCGAGGCCCAGGCGCTGTCGCCGACCGAGCTGATCCGCGCCATCCTCACCGCGCCGGTCGACCTCCTCTACAACGGCGGCATCGGCACCTACATCAAGGCCACGGCAGAAACCGACGCGGCGGTGGGCGACCGTGCCAACGACGCGGTGCGGGTCAATGCCGCCGAGCTGCACTGCAAGGTGATCGGCGAGGGCGGCAACCTCGGCGCCACCCAGCTCGGGCGCATCGAGTTCGCGCTCAGGGGCGGGCGGATCAACACCGACGCGATCGACAATTCCGGCGGCGTGGATTGCTCGGATCACGAGGTCAACATCAAGATCCTGCTCGACAGCGTCGTCGCCGAAGGCGAGCTGACGACCAAGCAGCGCAACCGCCTGCTCGCCGACATGACCGACGAGGTGGCTGCGCTGGTGCTGCGCGACAACTACGCGCAGACGCAGATCCTGTCGGTGGTGCGCGCGCGCGGCGTGGCGCTGCTCGACGAGCAGGCGGACTTCATCCGGTGGCTGGGGCATGCGGGGCGGCTCAACCGCAAGCTCGAGTTTCTGCCGTTGGACGAGGAGCTGGCCGAGCGCAAGGCTGCGCGCGTCGGCCTGGTGACGCCCGAGCTCGCGGTGCTGCTCGCCTACAGCAAGATCGAGCTCTACGACGAGGTCCTCGCCTCCGAGGTGCCGGACGACCCCTACATCTCCACCGCGCTCGGGCGCTACTTCCCCGTGCCGCTGCGCAAGCGCTTCGCGGCGCAGATCCAGGCGCATCCACTGCGGCGCGAGATCATCTCCAGCCACGTCACCAACAGCATGATCAACCGCGTCGGGCCGACCTTCGTCGGCCGGCTGAAGGGCGATCTGGGGGCAGAGGCGGCCGCCATCGTGCGCGCCTACATGGCCACGCGCGAGGTGTTCGGCCTGGTGCAGGTGTGGGGCGAGATCGAGGCGCTCGACAACCGCGTGGCGCATGTGGTGCAACTGGGCCTGATCGCCGAGGCCGAACGTCTGGTGCAGCGCGGCACGCTGTGGTTCCTGCGCCACCGTGAATGGCTCGTCGACCTGCAGGCGACGCTGGCGCATTTTTCGCCGGGCGCGGCGGTGCTTGCCGAGGGACTGCACGACTTCGTCGGCCCGACGTATCGCGCCGAACTCGACGCCGCGGTGGCGCGCTGGGTGGAGCAGGGCGTGCCGCTCGCGCTCGCGCAGCGCGTGGCGGCGCTCGAAGAGCTGTATTCCGCGCTCGACCTGGTGGAGGTCGCGGTGGAGACCGGGCGGGCCGAGAGCATCGGCGCGAAGGTGTATTTCGCCCTCGGCGGCGAGCTCGACCTGCACTGGCTCGGCCGCCAGATCGCCGCGCTGCCGACCGACACGCGCTGGCAGTTCCTCGCCCGCGGCGCGCTGCGCGGCGACCTCTCGCTGCTGGCACGGGTACTCACGGCCAATGCGCTGCGGCTGTTGCCCGAGAGCGAGGATCCGGCCGAGATCCTCGCCGCGTGGCAGGCGCGCCATCAGCAGCAGGTGGAGCGCTATCGCAATCTCGTCGGTGAGATCCACGCGGCGAAGGCGATCGACCTGGCGATGCTGTCGGTGATCCTGCGCGAGCTGCGCGGCATGAGCTGAGTAACCGCCTGCCGCCGGCCGGCGGACCGTCGGGCCACGGGCCGCCCCGCCGGCACCGGCCCGGCTGCTGACGCGGGCAGGGGTGATCGGTTATCATCGCGCTTTCCCGCAGCACTGTTCCCATGACCAAATACGTCTTCGTAACCGGCGGTGTCGTGTCCTCCCTGGGCAAAGGCATCGCCGCGGCCTCTTTGGGGGCCATTCTCGAGTCCCGTGGCATCAAGGTCACGCACCTCAAGCTGGACCCGTACATCAACGTCGATCCGGGCACGATGAGCCCGTTCCAGCACGGCGAGGTCTTCGTCACCGAAGACGGCGCCGAGACCGACCTCGATCTGGGCCACTACGAGCGCTTCACCAGCGCCAAGATGAGCCGGCGCAACAACTTCACCACCGGCCAGATCTACGAGGCGGTGATCAAGAAGGAGCGGCGCGGCGAATACCTCGGCAAGACCGTCCAGGTGATCCCGCACATCACCGACGAGATCAAGACCTACGTCAAGCGTGGCGCCGAGGGCGCCGACGTGGCGATCGTCGAGGTCGGCGGCACGGTGGGCGACATCGAGTCGCTGCCCTTCCTCGAGGCCATCCGCCAGATGGGCTTCGAGGAGGGCCGCCACGGCACCTGCTTCATCCACCTCACGCTGCTGCCCTACATCCCGACCGCCGGCGAGCTCAAGACCAAGCCGACCCAGCACTCGGTGAAGGAACTGCGCGAGATCGGCATCCAGCCCGACATCCTGCTCTGCCGCGCCGACCGTTCGGTGCCGGAGGACGAGCGGCGCAAGATCGCGCTGTTCTGCAACGTGATGCCCGAGGCGGTCATCGAGTGCCTGGACGCCGACTCGATCTACAAGATCCCCGGCCAGCTGCACGACCAGATGCTCGACCAGATCGTCTGCCACAAGCTCGACATCCTCGCGCGCGCGGCCGACCTGTCGGTGTGGGACAAGCTCATCCACGCGCTCGAGAACCCCAAGCAGACGGTGGATATCGGCTTTGTCGGCAAGTATGTCGACCTCACCGAGTCGTACAAGTCGCTGATCGAGTCGCTCAACCACGCCGGCATGCACACCGAGTCGAAGGTCAAGATCCACTACATCGACTCCGAGGACATCGAGCGCGACGGCTGCGGCGTGCTGGCCGCGATGGACGCCATCCTGGTGCCGGGCGGCTTCGGCAAGCGCGGCACCGA
>JANJTU010000072.1 GCA_024710965.1 Thauera sp.
TTCCTGTCGCAGGACCACGCCCACGTCGAGTGCTACACGCGCCGCGACGACGGCCAATGGCTGCTCAGCGAAGCCACCGGCGACACCGCATCCCTGAACCTTCCGGCGCTCGGCTGCGAGCTGGCGCTGGCCGAGCTCTACCGCGACCTTCCCGACGCCACCGACACCGATCCCACTTCATGAACTTCGACATCGCCGCGCCCGCCACCGCCCTCGCTCCCGCCCTGCAGCACAAGATCGACCAAAAGACCAAGCCGCGCGGCGCGCTCGGCCGCCTCGAGCCGCTAGCGCTGCAGATCGGCCTCGTCCAGCAGAGCCTCGCCCCCGAACTGCGCCAGCCCCACGTCGTCGTCTTCGCCGCCGACCACGGCGCGGCGCGCGCGGGGGTGTCGGCCTTCCCGCAGGACGTGACCTGGCAGATGGTGGAGAACTTCCTCGCCGGCGGCGCCGCGATCAACGCCTTCAGCCGGCAGATGGGGCTGGGGCTGAGCGTGGTCGATGCGGGCGTCAACCACGAGTTCGGCAAGCGCGCCGGCCTGATCGACGCCAAGGTCGCGCCCGGCACCGCGAACTACCTCGAACAGCCGGCGATGAGCGCCGGACTGCGCGACGCGGCCCTCGCGCGCGGGCGCGAGCTCGTCCACGCGCTGGCGGCCAACGGCTGCAACTGCGTCGGCTTCGGCGAGATGGGCATCGGCAACACCGCGGCGGCCTCGCTGCTGACGCACTGCCTCGTCGGCGAGGCCGAGCTCGCCACCGTCACCGGCCGCGGCACCGGCCTGGACGACGCCGGCCTCGCACGCAAGCGCGCGCTGCTGGAACAAGCGCTCGCCCGCGGCGGCCGCCCCGCCGATCCGCTCGCGGCGCTCGCCGAGTACGGCGGCTTCGAGATCGCGATGATGGCGGGCGCGATGCTGGGCGCGGCAGAAAAGCGCATGCTGCTGCTGATCGACGGCTTCATCGTCACCTCGGCGCTGCTCGTCGCCCACGCCCTCGCCCCCGCGGTGCTGCCCTACTGCATCTTCGCCCACCGCTCGCAGGAGCCCGGCCACCGCCTGCAGCTCGCCCACCTCGGCGCCGAGCCGCTGATGGAGCTGGACCTGCGCCTGGGCGAAGGCACCGGCGCCGCGCTCGCCTTCCCGCTCGTGCAGGCGGCGGTGAATTTCCTCAACGAGATGGCGAGCTTCGAGTCGGCCGGCGTCTGCGGGCAAGACTGACGCGCACGAACAGGCACGCGGTGATGCGGCGCCGCTGGCCGGGGAGCGCGGCGTACTCAATACCCTTCGAACAGAAAGTCCAGTGCGCCGACGAGCGCACTCCGCTGCGCGGCGAGCGAGCCGACCCGCGCCCCCAACATGCGCACCGGCACGGCCGCGAGCTTCGGCGTCTCGACGATGCAGGCGGCGCCCTCGATCTCGACGACCGGCATCAGCTCGGCGGGCACGCGCCCGCCGGCAAACCGGTCGCGTCGGCGCAGCGGAATGACGACCCGGGTTTCGAGTTCGTCGAGCAGATCCGCCTGCACGTCGAGCAGGTAGGGGGTGTTCTCCTTGCCCGCCGACACATTCCGGTAGACATCGAAGCGCGCCATTCAGAAGCCTCTCCATTCGGACAGCGGCAGCCCTTCGTGCTCGACGACCCGGTTGTACTCGGCGATGAAACCGGCATTGTCCGCCTTCCATTGCCGCGCCCGCTCCTCGCGCACGAGATCGCGCAGAAAGGCGTCGCAAGCCTGGGAGACGTTGATGCCGAGCGCTTTCGCCTCTGCCAGCACGTCGGCAGACAGACTAAGATTGGTCGCCTTCTTCGGCGACGGGCTCTGGTTCAACATGACAGTCCTCCATAAATCGTGCGCACCTTCAATGCGCAGCATACGCTCCATGCAGCAGGCTCGCCAATAAACGACCTCATGCGCTACCAACTCGAACTCTTCTTCACCGCCCTCGGCTTCTTCACCCGCCTGCCGGTGCCGGCCTGGGTGCCGTGGTCACCCGAGCGCCTGAACCACGCCGCGCGCTACTTCCCCCTGGTGGGCTGGGTCGTCGGTGCGATCGGCGCAATCAGCTATCTCGTCTTCGCCCTGGTGCTGCCACCCGCGCTCGCGGCAATCCTGTCGATGGCGGTGACGATCCGCGCCACCGGCGCCTTCCACGAGGACGGCTTCGCCGACGCCTGCGACGGCCTGGGCGGCGGCTGGGACAAGGCGCAGGTGCTGACGATCATGAAGGACTCGCGCATCGGCAGCTACGGCACGGTCGGCATCGTGCTGATGCTGCTGGCGAAGGCGGCGGCGCTGGTCGAGCTCGGCGGCGCGGGCGGCGGCGTTGCCGTGGCGGTGGCGCTCTTCGTCGCCCACCCGCTGTCGCGCCTCGCCTCGACCAGCCTGATCCACCTGTTGCCCTACGTGCGCGAGGACGAGACTTCGAAGTCGAAGCCGCTCGCGAAGCGCCTGACGCCGGTCGAACTCGCCATCGCCACGGCCTTCGGCCTGCTGCCGCTGGCCTGGCTGGCGCCGGCGGACGCGCTCGCGGCGCTGGTCGCGGTGGTGGGCGTCACCGCCTGGGCGGCGCGCATGTTCCTGCGCCGGCTCGGCGGCTACACCGGCGACCTGCTCGGCGCGGCGCAGCAGGCGGCGGAGCTCGCCTGCTACCTCGGCCTACTCGCCGGCGCGCGCGTGCTCGCCCTGTAGCAGGACGCGCCAGCGATGCCCGCCGGCCGGTGAGCAAGTTCAAGACCTGAGCCCATGGAACTCCATCTGATCCGCCACCCGCGCCCGGCAGTCGAGCCGGGCATCTGCTACGGCCAGCACGACATCGGCCTCGCCGAATCCGCCGCCGAAGTCGCAGCGCGGCTGCGCCCGCTGCTGCCGGCCGACTTCGTCCTGCATGCCAGCCCGCTCGTGCGCGCCCGCCTGCTCGCCGAGGCGCTCGGCACGCCCGCGCTCGACGCCCGCCTGAAGGAGATCCACTTCGGCGACTGGGAAGGTCGCAGCTTCGCCGCGATCGGCCCCGCGATCGACGCCTGGGCCGCCGACCCGCTCGGCTTTCGCGCCCCCGGCGGCGAGTCGGCGCGCGAGCTGGCGGCGCGCGCGCTGGACTGGCTCGCGGAGCTGCAGCACGGCGCGCCGGCGCGTCCGGTCGTCGTCGTCGCCCACGGCGGGCCGCTGCGCGTGCTCGCCGGCCATCTCCTCGGCCTGCCCGCCGAGCGCTGGCTGGGGCTGGATTTCCAGTGCGGCCAGGCCACCCGGCTCGACCTCGAAAGCTGGGGCACGACCCTGCGCTGGTTCAATCGCTGAACGTTTGGCGCCACCCGATGAGCAAATACAGGATCTGCCCCCGCCGGTGCCCCTCCGACGCTCCCCGATGAGGGGCAAACGCAAGGCTCGACCCCGCCGGCGCGCCCGGCTTCATGGGATAATCCGCGGCTGAACGTCCGTCCCCACCCACACCATGTCGCTTCCCCTGCCCGAATTCTCCCGCGGCCGCCTCGTCATCGTCGGCGACGTGATGCTCGACCGCTACTGGCACGGCTCGACCACCCGCATCTCACCCGAGGCGCCGGTGCCGGTGGTGAAGGTGGAGACCGACGAGTTCCGCGCCGGCGGCGCCGGCAACGTCGCCCTCAATGCCGCCGAGCTCGGCACCCGCACCGAGCTGGTGGCCCTGGTCGGCCGCGACGAGGCCGCCGCCCGCCTGCGCCAGCGCCTCGAAGACGGCCGGGTGGTATGCCGCCTGCTCGAAGCGCCGCAGCACCCGACGATCACCAAGCTGCGCATCATCAGCCGCCACCAGCAGCTGATCCGGCTCGATTTCGAAGACAACTTCGCCGT
>JANJTU010000031.1 GCA_024710965.1 Thauera sp.
GCCAACACGTGGCCCGGGGCAGCAACACTTGCCTCCGCGGCCCGCGCCCGCGCACCCGACACGCCCGGGTGCGCGGGCGCGATCGCGGAGGCCGAGGCCGAATTTCCAACCCCGAGTTTCCAACCTCGAGTTTCTAACCCAGTTCGGCCCGGCTTGCCAACGTAATTCTGGTCAGGGCGCAAATGCCCGCTTCACCGCTCTGGAACTCCGCCAGGCTCGCGCCAGGGCAGGCACCGGCGGCGACGCCCGGCGCGCACGTCGGCCTCAGGCCGACAAGCCCCGAATGTCCGCGAGCAGCGCATCCACGCTCGCCGGCTGCGTGTCCCAGCCGCACATGAAGCGCGCGCCGCCGGCGCCGATGAAGGTGTAGAACCGCCAGCCGCGCTCACGCAGCCCCGCCAGCACCGTCTCCGGCAGGTTCGCGAAGACGCCGTTGGCCTCGACCGGGAACAGCAGCTGGGCACCGGGGATGGACGCCAGCCCGGTCGCCAGGCGTTGCGCCATGGCGTTGGCGTGGCGGGCGTGGCGCAGCCAGGCCTCGTCCTCGAGGACGCCCAGCCACGGCGCGGCGAGAAAGCGCATCTTGGAGGCGAGCTGGCCGGCCTGCTTGCAGCGCCAGGCGAAGTCTTCCGACAGGCGGCGGTCGAAGAACACCACCGCCTCGCCCACCGGCAGGCCCATCTTGGTGCCGCCGAAGCACAGCACGTCGACGCCGGCCCGCCAGGTGATCTCGGCCGGCGCCACCCCGAGCGAGGCGACCGCGTTGGCGAAGCGGGCGCCGTCCATGTGCACGCGCAGCCCGTGCGCATGGGCGAGCTCGGCGATCGCCGCGACCTCGGCCGGGCGGTAGAGCGTGCCGCATTCGGTGGCCTGGGTCAGCGTCACCACGCGCGGCTTGGGAAAATGGATGTCGCTGCGGCGCCCGATCACCTCGCCCACCGCCTGCGGCGTGAGCTTGCCGCCCGCACCGCTGGCGGGGAGCAGCTTGGAGCCGTTGGAGAAGAATTCCGGGCCGCCACACTCGTCGGTCTCGACGTGTGCCAGCTCGTGGCAGATCACGCTGTGGTAGCTCTGGCACAGCGAGGCCAGCGCGAGCGAATTCGCCGCGGTGCCGTTGAAGACGAAATAGACGTCGCAATCGGTGGCGAAGAGTTCGCGCAGGCGGTCGGAGACGCGCCGCGTCCAGTCGTCGTCGCCGTAGGCAGGGGCGTGGCCCACGTTGGCCGCGAGCAAGGCCTGCAGCGCTTCCGGGCAGACGCCGGCATAGTTGTCGCTGGCGAAATGCTGCATTCGGATCTCCTTGTGTTTGCCGACAGGATGTTGCGGGCCGGCCGGCGCGAACCGCCGCCGGCCGGAGCGATCAGGCCGCCGCCGACTCCAGGGTCGCCTCGGCCGGCGGGCAGGCCGCGGCGGTGAACAGCACGTCGGTGGAAGAATTGAGCGCAGTCTCGGCCGAATCCTGCACCACGCTGATGATGAAGCCAATCGCCACCACCTGCATCGCCACGTCCGCGGAGATGCCGAACAGGGCGCAGGCCATCGGGATCAGCAGCAGCGAGCCACCGGCGACGCCGGACACGCCGCAGGCGGCCAGCGAAGCGACCACGCACAGCAGCAGCGCGGTCGGGATGTCGACGACGATGCCCAGCGTGTTGGCCGCGGCCAGCGTCATCACCGTGATCGTGATCGCCGCGCCCGCCATGTTGATCGTGGCGCCGAGCGGGATCGAGATCGAGTAGGTGTCCTCGTGCAGCTTCAGGCGCTTGCACAGCTCCATGTTGATCGGGATGTTGGCCGCCGAGCTGCGGGTGAAGAAGGCGGTGACGGCGCTCTCGCGCAGGCAGGTGAAGACCAGCGGATACGGGTTGCGGCGCGTCTTCCAGAACACGATCAGCGGGTTCATGACCAGCGCGACGAAGACCATGCAGCCGACGATCACCATCAGCACGCGGCCGTAGTCGAGCAGCGCGTCCAGGCCGGAATCGGCGAAGGTCGCGGCGACGAGGCCGAAGATGCCGAGCGGCGCAAAGCGGATCACGAGGCGGACGATCTGCGACACCGCATCGGCGACGTCACTCAGCATCGCACGCGTGCTCTGGCCGGCGTGCCGCAGCGCGACGCCGAGCGCGATCGCCCAGCTCAGGATGCCGATGAAGTTGGCCTCCATGAGCGCCTTGACCGGGTTCGAGACCGCGGACAGCAGCAGGTTCTTGAGCACGCCGACGATGCCGCCGGGCGGCGTGCCCGCGGCCTGCGGCGCATCGAGCACGAGCGTGGTCGGAAAGGCGAAGCTCGCCAGCACCGCGACCAGTGCCGCCCCCAGGGTGCCGAGCAGGTACAGCATCAGCACCGGGCGGATGTGGGTGGGCTGGCCGCGCTTGTGGCTGGCGATCGAGGCCGCCACGAGCACGAACACCAGCACCGGCGCCACCGCCTTCAGCGCCGAGATGAAGACGTCGCCGAGCAGCGCGACCGCGCGCGCGGCCTCCGGCGCGAGGAGCGCGAGGACGATGCCGCAGACCATGCCGATGGCGATCTGGGCGATGAGGCTCGTGCGGAAGACGAGCCGGGAAATGGGGTTCACTGCGGTGGTCATGGGGTGTCTCCTGGTTGTTTTCGTGTAGCGCGCGGCGGGCCGGCCGTCAGCACTCGTTGAAGCTGACGGCCAGCCCGCCGCGCGAGGTTTCCTTGTACTTGTCGAGCATGTCGCGGCCGGTGTCGCGCATGGTGCGGATCGCCTGGTCGAGCGACACCGCGTGCGCGCCGTCGCCGCGCAGCGCCAGCTGGGCGGCGTTGATCGCCTTCATCGCCGCCATCGCGTTGCGCTCGATGCAGGGCACCTGGACGAGGCCGCCGACCGGATCGCAGGTGAGGCCGAGGTTGTGCTCGAGGCCGATCTCGGCGGCGTTCTCGACCTGCTCGGGGCTGCCGCCCATGACCTGGGCGAGGCCGGCTGCCGCCATCGCGCAGGCCGAGCCGACCTCGCCCTGGCAACCCACTTCAGCGCCGGAGATCGAGGCGTTCTTCTTGCAGAGGGTGCCGATCGCGGCCGCGGTAAGCAGGAAGTCGGCAACATCGGCCTCGCTGCTGCCGGGCTGGAATTCCATGTAGTAGTGCAGCACGGCGGGGATGATGCCGGCCGCGCCGTTGGTCGGCGCGGTGACGACGCGGCCGCCGCCGGCGTTTTCCTCATTCACCGCGAGCGCATACAGGTTGACCCAGTCGAGCGCGGCCAGGGTGTCGCTGATGAGGTTGCGCCCGGCCTCGCGCTCGCGCAGCTTGCGGTGCAGCGCCGGCGCACGACGGCGCACCTCGAGGCCGCCGGGCAGCACGCCTTCCTGGCCGATGCCGCGCGCCACGCAGGCGCGCATCGCCTGCCAGATGCGGGCGAGCGCGGCGCGGGTCTCGGCCTCGCTGCGCCAGGCGAGCTCGTTCGCCAGCATCACCTCGCTGACGCGCAGCGCGTGCCTGCGGCAGAGCGCGAGCAGCTCCCGCGCGCTGTCGAACTCATAGGGCAGGGCCAGCTCGGCCACGCCGGTGGCGCCGGCCCTGGCCTGCGCCTCGTCGATGACGAAGCCGCCGCCGACCGAGTAGTAGGTGTTCTCGAACACGACCCCGCTCTCGCCATGGGCGCTGAGGCGCATCGCGTTGGGGTGCTGCGGCAGGCTCACCGGCAGCAGGCGCATGTCCTGCGCCCAGAGAAAGGGCACATCCGCCTTGCCGGCGAGCAGCAGGCGGCCGCTGCGCTGCACCTCGGCGACCGCCGGAGCGATGAAGTCCGGATCGACCTCGTCCGGGCGCTGGCCCATCAGGCCGACGACGACGGCGCGGTCGGTCCCGTGGCCGGTGCCGGTGGCCGACAGCGAGCCGTACAGACGGACTTCGAGCCGACGCACCGCGCCGAGCTGGCCGCGCGCCTCGAGCGCGGCGGCGAAGTCGTGCGCGGCGCGCATCGGTCCCACGGTGTGCGAGCTCGACGGGCCGACGCCGATCTTGAACAGGTCGAGTACGCTGATGGACATGGAGGCTTCCTCTGAATGCTGCCGGATTGAATATCGCTAATCCGAAACGCTGCTGGCGTTTTCGGTGCGGCATTCTCTGGGCGACTCCTGTACATTTCAATCGATGCTTTTTCGTCCGACGTTTACCAAAACTAAACCATGAGCAGCGAAGCCCCTTCCCAGGTCCATGCCCGGCTGAGAGTGTTCCTGGCCACGGCGCGCCATCTGTCCTTCACCCGGGCGGGCGAGGAGCTGCACATCACCACCGGCGCGGTGAGCCAGCAGATCAAGCTGCTGGAGGAATGGCTGGGCTTCCGCCTGTTCCGTCGCCTGCCGCGCCGCATCGAGCTCACCGACGAGGGCCGGCGCCTGCTGGCGGCGGTCGATCCGGCCTTCGCCGCGGTCGACCTGGCGATCGGCCGCCTGCGCGGCGGCGCGCTCTCCGGCGTGGTGCGCCTGCGCACCCTGCCCTCCTTCCTCGCCACCTGGCTCGTGCCGCGGCTGCCGCAGCTGATGCAGCGCTATCCGGCGATCGAACTGCAGGTGGAAGCCGAAGACAGCAACCGCTCGCTGCGCGATGGCGACTTCGATCTCGCCATCGATCTGAACGACGGCACCTACCCCGGCATGCAGAGCACCGTGCTGCTCGAAGAGGAGATCTTCCCGGTGTGTTCGCCGGCGCTGATGCGCGATCGCCCGCCGTTGAGCTCGCCCGAGCAGCTCGAGCACTACCCGCTGCTGCACGACATGACGGCCTGGCGCGGCAGCCCGCCCTACGCCGAGTGGGAGCGCTACCTGAAGGCGATCGGGGCGGCGCACGTCGATGTGCGCCGCGGCTACATGTTCAACCGCAACCACATCACCATCCAGTGCGCGATCGCCGGCATGGGCGTGGCCATCGCCCGGCGCACGCTGACCACCAACGAACTGGCGGGCGGCCTGCTGGTGGCGCCGTTCGCGCAGGCGGTGCGCACCGGCAAGCGCTACTGCCTGATCTATTCTTCGGGCGCCCTCGACGACCGCCGCGTGGCGAGCGTCCATGACTGGATCGTCGCCGAAGCGCGCGGGGCCGAGAGCGCCGCCGCTGATGACGACAGGGCGCAGTGAAGCGCCCGTATCGTCGCATTCAGCCGACGTCGGCGCGATCCTGCGCTTCGTCGTCCACGCCCCACAATTCCGCCACCACCGCACGCAGCGCGCGCACGAGCGGATCGTTGCTGCGCTTGCCGAGCCAGGCGAAGTACAGCGGCAGCGGCGGCAGCTTCAGGGGCAGCGCGTGGACATGGCCGGCGTTCTCCGGCCGGTCGATGTGTTCGCGGCGGACGATGCCGAGGCCCTGGCCGAGCCGGATCATCGCCCACAGGGCGTCTTCCTGTTCCGACATCACCGCCTTCACCGGTTCGCAGCCGTGCGCCTGGAACAGCGCCTGGATGCTGCGGTAGTACGAACATTCGGGCGAGGTGTAGACCCAGGGCAGGCGTGCGAGCGCGGCGATGTCGCCGGCGCCGGTCTGGCCGCGCAGGCTTTCGGGCACCGCCACCGCCAGTTCCTCGTCACGCAGGTAGCAGGACTCGAGCAGCGGGTCGTCGCAATCGCCGCTGATGAAGGCGACATCGAGCCGGCCCACGCGCAGCGCCGGAATGTTGGCGCCGGTGCGGCCCGCGTGGTACTCGATCTCGAGCCGGGGGTGGGCCGCGACGAGCCGCGCCTGCAGCTCGGGAAGACGCAGGAAGTCGGCATCGGTATTGAGCCCGATGCGCACCGTGCCCATCAGTTCGCCCTTCATGCCGCGCGCCTGCTGCAGGAAGCCCTGCGCCGCGGCGAGCGCCTGCTGGGCGCGCTCGAGCAGCTGCACGCCGGCCGGCGTGAGCTGCATGCCGCGCGGTGTGCGCTCGAACAGGGTGAGGCCGAGCTCCTCTTCCAGCGCCTTGATGTGCGCGCTGATCGCCGGCTGGCTGGTGAACAGGCGCTCGGCCGCGCGCGTCAGGTGGCGCTCTTCGGCCACGGTGACGAAGGTCCTGAGGTGATAAAGCTCCACGACATGCTCCCCGACTGAGGTTTCCCGCCGTCAAGTAAAACCCAATTGCGCCGCTGGCGCCATCACGATTCCTGAACCCGGCAATCCCGAAAAACGATTGGATCGCGAACGGCCGAAGGCAGAAGCTGGTGCCGTCACCCACCCACAGGAGACGCGCAATGCCCCACCTCACCACCCCGATGCGCGCGCCGGCCGCCCTCCCCTCGCCGCCGGGCCATGGCCTTGCGGGACTGCGCGATGCCGTCGCCGCCCGCCTGCGCAGCTGGCGCGAGCGTGCCCGCGCCCGCCGCGAACTGCGCGAGCTCGACGACGCGATCCTGCGCGACCTCGGCCTGCCCCGCGCGCAGGCCCGCTTCGACGCCGACAAGCCGTTCTGGCGCGCGTGAGCCGACGGCGCCCGGCTTTACCGCCTGTTTCAATCCCGCCGGAGCCGGTCGCACAGCGGCAGTTATGATCGCCGCCTCAGTCGCTTCCTGTCGCTCCCTGATCGCCCCCTCGGTCGCGCCAGGCGAAGCGCGGCGATCGGCGATGACCCGCAACCGTGGCCATTGCCGCCGCGCTCGCCGTCCCCGGCGCCGCACGAGAGCCGACCCAGATGGGCCGGGGCGCTGTGCGCGACGCCCTTCGGCCCAAGAGAAGAATCAGGCAACCATGAAGTCATCCATCCCGCTGCAGGCGCCGTTGCGCGCCAGCCTGCCGGCCATCATGCTGGTCGCCACCGTTTCCGCCGCCCTGATGGGGATCGTGTTGCTGCTGCGGTTCTGGAAGGGCGTGCCGATCCATCACCTGACGCCGGACGTCACCAGCATCGTCGGCGCGCCGGCCTACACCGGCTTCATCTCCCAGGTGGGCATGCTGTTCTGGGCGGGCGCGGCGGCAGTGTGCCTGTTCAGCGCCGCGGCCGTGTCGCGCCACGCCGGCGGCCTGCCGCTGCGGCGCTTCTACCGCGTCTCCGGGGCGCTGACGCTGGTGCTCGCCCTCGACGACCTCTTCATGCTGCACGAAGGGTTCTTCCCGGGCGTGGGCGTGCCTGAAAAGGCCGTCCTCGCCAGCTACGCGGCCTTCGTGCTTTTCTATCTCGTGCGTTTCGGGCGGGTGATCCTCGGCACCGA
This sequence comes from Thauera sp., assembly GCA_024710965.1. Classification (GTDB taxonomy): domain Bacteria; phylum Pseudomonadota; class Gammaproteobacteria; order Burkholderiales; family Rhodocyclaceae; genus Thauera. The sequence goes on from JANJTU010000031.1 coordinate 7,152, forward strand.
GTACCTGCTCCTCGGCACGGCCTTCGCATTCTTCGGGGCGTCGGTGGTGCTCGACCTGCTCAACCCGGCGGGGATCAATCCCTATCTGCTCGAAGACGGCACCAAGCTGGTGGGCATCGTCGCCTGGCTGGCGTATTTCTTCCGCGCGGGGATCGCGACCCTGGCTCAGGCAGGCCCGCAACCCCTGGTCCTGGCGGGGGACCAGGCCGTTGCCGCGGCAGTGCCGGACCGGGCTCGGCCCACCGCGATCCACCCTATTCGATGATGATCCGCATCGCCGGCGCGGGCAGGCCGCGGCGCTGGCGCTCGGCCTGGATCAGCCTGGCAAGGTCGGTGTTGGCGTTCTGCGTCGCCCAGGCGTCGGCGCTGAGGCCGGCCTCGTTGAGCGCGTTGAGGTCGGTCTGCGGCAGCGCGAGCAGGCGGCGGACGACGCCGGCGTGACCGTTGCGCGCCGCCAGCATCAGCGCGGTGGCCTGGTTCGGCGCGCGCGCATTGACGTCGGCACCGGCGGCGAGCAGGGGTTCGAGCAGCGCCTCGCGGCCCTCGAAGGCGGCGTAATGCAGCGGCCCCCAGCCGTCGTGATTCACCTGGGCGCCGCCTTTCAGCAGCACCCGCGCCACCCGGTCGTGGCCGCGCAGCACCGCCAGCATCAGCGCCGAGTCGCCGGCCGGGTTGCGGTAGTCGATGCGGACGCGGTACTTGAGCAGCGCCTCGACGGCCTCGAGCTGGCCTTCGCGCGCCGCCAGGATCAGCAAGGTGTTGCCCTGCGGGTCGACGGTGTTGGGGTCGATGCCGCGGTTGAGCAGCTCCACCAGCTCAGCGGCATCGCCCATGCGGGCCGAGTCGAGCGCATCGTCGTAGCTGCCGGCGAGCGCAGTCGCGGCACAAGAGCCAAGCACCCCGACAGCGCAGGCGGTGACGAGACGGCGGGCAATGCGGCGGAACACGGTATCAGGCATGGGCATGGCGGAAGAGGCGGAAAAAGTTGTCGGTGGTGACCTGGGCGATGCGCTCGAGCGGCTCCTCGCGCAGGCGCGCAATTTCCTCGGCGACGTGCACCACCCAGCCCGGCTCGTTGGTCCTGCCGCGGTGCGGCACCGGGGCGAGGTAGGGTGAATCGGTCTCGATCAGCAGGCGCTCGAGCGGCACCCGCTTCGCCACCTCCTTGAGCTCCTTCGCGTTGCGAAAGGTGACGATGCCGGAGAAGGAGATGTAGAAGCCCAGTTCAAGCGCGCCCTCGGCCACCTCCCAGCGCTCGGTGAAGCAGTGCATGACGCCGCCCGCCTCGCCCGCCTTCTCCTCGCGCAGCAGGCGTAGCGTGTCGTCCGCCGCGCTGCGGGTGTGGACGATCAGCGGCTTGCCGGTCGCGCGCGCGGCGCGGATGTGGGTGCGGAAGCGTTCGCGCTGCCACTCGGGCGCGTCCTTCTGCCAGTAGTAGTCGAGGCCGGTCTCGCCGATCGCGACGATCTTGGGGTCGTTGGCCAGCGCCAGCAGGCGCGCCTCGTCCGGTTCTTCCACGCCGTCGTTGTCCGGATGCACGCCCACGGAGGCGAACAGGTTGGGGTGGCGCTCGGCGAGGGCGAGGACGCGCGGAAAATCTTCCATCTTGACGCTGACGCACAGCGCGTGGCCGACGCGGTTTTCGGCCATCGCCGCGAGGATGGCCTCTTCACGCTCCGCCAGGTCGGGGAAATCAAGATGACAGTGTGAATCTACGAACATCGATGAAGCTTCAGAGGGTATGGGTGGGGCGATTCGAGCCCAGATGGCCGGCGAGTATCTGCTCGATGCGCGCGCGCAGGGCCTTGCCGGATTCGTCCGAACTGAAATGCACGCCGATACCCTGGGTCTTGCCGCCCTGGGCGCCCTGGGGGGTGACCCATACGACGGTGGCCGCGACGGGATGCTTGGTCGGGTCGTCCATGAGCTGCAGGAGCATGAAGACTTCGTCCCCGAGCGCATGCACGCGCGGCGTCGGCACGAAAATGCCGCCGTTGGCCAGGAAGGGCATGTAGGCGGCGTAGAGCGCGGATTTAGAGTTGATGTTCAGCGACAGCACGCTGGGGCGTGCGACGCTTTGTTTGGGAGCTTCGCTCATCGGCGGGTTCCGGTCACGGCGCGCGCATAGCGCAGGAGCATGTCTTCGAGCATCAGCCTTGCATTGAGCGGATGCTGTGCGACCCGGCGGATCCGGGCGAGTTCATTGTAGCAGTTCGTCACAGCCGCCACGCTGGTGCGCTGCGCGAGCGCGGCAATGACGCCATCCTCACCGGGGAAGAAGCGCACGCGCCCGCCAAGGCGCAGCGAGGCGAGGTCGGTGACCCAGCGTTGCAGCCATTCGACGAGCTGCGGCATGCCGAAGCCGGCCGCGAGCGCTTCCTTGGACTTGAGCCAGCTTTCCCACTGGCCGGCAAGTTTCAGCGGATCACCGGCGGGCAGCGCCGCAATGTCCTTCACGAAGCGCCGCAGAAGGGCATCGGAACCGGTCTTCGCAAGGCGCTGGGCTGCAAGCGGCATGCCGCCCGTGAGCGCGAGCAGGTCCGCGGGCGGTGCGTCAGGGCCGGCGAGCCATTGCGCGACGACGTCCGCCGCCGGACGCGCGAAGCTCCACTGCTGGCAGCGGCTGCGGATGGTGGGCAGCAGGCGGCGCGGGGCCGACGACACGAGCAGGAACACGCAGCCCTCCGGCGGTTCCTCGAGCAGTTTCAGCAAGGCGTTGGCGGTGAAGGCGTTCATCGCCTCGGCCGGATCGACGACGATGACGCGCCGGCTGCTCTGGTGCCCAGTCACGGAGAGCGCTTCCTGCAGGTCGCGGATCTGCTCGATACGAATCTGCGAGGATTTCTTCTTGCCGCTACCGGCTTCGCCAGCGTCGCCGCCCTCCCCTGCTTCGCTCTCCGATGCCGCGTCGGCTTCGGGGACGATGGGCAGCAGGTCGGGGTGATTGCCGGATAGCCGCAGCTGACAAGGAACACAGTGGCCGCAGGCGTGGCCGTCCGCGGCAGGGGCGGCGCACAGCAGGCGTGCCGCGAGCGCATCGGCGAGCTCGCGCTTGCCGAGGCCTTCGGGACCGACGAAGAGCAGCGCATGCGGCAGCCGCCCGCCCAGGCCGACCAGTCGCTGCCAGCTCTCCTGCAGCCAGGGGTGGATCATTGGAAGAATCGCTCCGCGACAATCGCCTCGATCTCGGCGCGGATCCGTTCGGGCGGGCGATCGGCCGCGATGACGCGGATACGCTCGGGGGCCATGCGCGCCCGTTCGAGGTAGGCCGTGCGCACGCGCTCGAAGAAGTCGCGCTGCTCGCGCTCGAAACGGTCCGGCGCGGTGCCGGTATTGGCGACGCGTGCCGCGGCGACCTCCGGCGGGAGGTCGAAGACGAGGGTCAGGTCGGGCTGGAACCCTGGGTGCACCCAGTCCTCGAGGGCGGAGAATTTCGCGGCGTCGAGTCCGCGCCCGCCGACCTGGTAAGCGTAGGTGGCGTCGGTGAAGCGGTCGGACACGACCCAGGTTCCGGTTGCGAGCGCGGGTTGGATCCGGGCGGCGAGATGTTCGCGACGTGCGGCGAACATCAGCATGGCCTCAGTTTCGAGGTGCATGGGCTCGTGCAGCAGGAGTTCGCGGAGTTTCTCGCCGAGGGCCGTGCCACCCGGTTCACGCGTCTGGTCAACGGTCAGCCCGCGTGCCTGGAGGAGTGCGACGACGGCCGCGATCTGGCTGCTCTTGCCGGCGCCGTCTATGCCTTCAAAGGTGATGAAGCGCCCGCGGGCGCGCGTCTGGTTCAACTTCCCGATCCCCGCTGATAACGATTGACCGCCTTGTTGTGGTCGTTGAGGTTGGAGGAAAACTCGCTGGTCCCGTCGCCACGCGAGACGAAATACAGGTATTCGGTCTGGGCCGGGCGTACCGCTGCATTGAGCGATTCGGCACCCGGCATCGCGATCGGCGTCGGCGGCAGCCCGGCGCGCGTGTAGGTGTTGTAGAGGTGGTCGGTTTCGAGGTGCCATTTCCTCAGGCGGCCGTCGAAGCCCTCGCCATAACCGTAGATCACCGTGGGATCGGTCTGCAGGCGCATGCCGATGCGCAGCCGGTTGGCGAAGACGGAGGCGACCAGCCCGCGATCCTCGGGGCGGCCGGTTTCCTTCTCGACGATGGACGCGAGGATCAGCGCGTCGTAGGGCGACGCAAGCGGAACCCTTGGATCGCGCGTCTCCCATGCCTGCGCGAGGCGCTGCTTCATCGCGGAATAGGCGCGGCGCAGCACCGCAATGGCGCTCGACTGCTTGTCGAAGAGGTAGGTGTCGGGGAAGAACAGACCTTCCGGATGCGTTTCGGTCGCTCCGATGGCGCGCAGGATGTCGGCATCGGAGAGACCGGCGATGTCCTGCAGGAGGTGGGGGTTGGATTCGAGCACCGCGCGCACCTGACGAAAATTCCAGCCTTCGACGAAGCGGACTTCGGCCTGCGAGACGTCGCCGCTGGACAGCTTCAGGATGAGCAGCCAAGGCGTGATGCCCTGATGGACTTCGTAGCTGCCCGCCATGATGCGGCCGGCCTTGCCGGTGATGCGGGCGATCCAGTACAGCGCCCGCGGATTGACGTCGACGCCCGCAGCAGCGATCGTCGCTGCTGCCTGGCGCATCGTGTGTCCGCGCTGGACCGTGAAATCGACGAGCGGCTGCGCCAGCTTC
>JANJTU010000074.1 GCA_024710965.1 Thauera sp.
AAAATCGACGGCAACTGGACCGTCAACCAGTGGATCAAGAAGGCCGTGCTGATCTCCTTCCGCCTGCGCGACAACGAGCTGCAGTCGGCCGGTGCGCTGAATTTCTTCGACAAGGTCCCGACCAAGTTCGGCGACTACACGCCCGAGCAGTTCCGCGAGGGCGGCTTCCGCGTCGTGCCGCCCGCCGTCGCGCGCAAGGGTAGTTTCATCGGCAAGAATGTCGTGCTGATGCCCTCCTACGTGAACATCGGCGCCTACGTCGATGAAGGCTCGATGGTCGACACCTGGGCCACCGTCGGCTCCTGCGCCCAGATCGGCAAGAACGTGCACCTGTCGGGCGGCGTCGGCATCGGCGGCGTGCTCGAGCCGGTGCAGGCCGGCCCGGTCATCATCGAGGACAACGTCTTCGTCGGCGCCCGCTCCGAAGTGGTCGAGGGCGTCATCATCGAGGAAAACGCGGTGCTGTCGATGGGCGTGTACATCGGCCAGAGCACCAAGATCTACGACCGCGAGACCGGCGAAGTCACATACGGGCGCGTGCCTGCCGGCGCGGTCGTGGTGCCGGGCAGCCTGCCCTCGGCCGACGGCAAGTACAGCCTGTATTGCGCCGTGATCGTGAAGAAGGTCGACGCCCAGACCCGCGCCAAGACCGCGATCAACGACCTGCTGCGCGGCGCCTGACCGCCCTGCTGCGGGGCCGGCGCCCCGCGGCGGCACCGCTCGACCGAGAATCCTCCCGGCATGATCTTCGACAGTCTCTTCCAGCTGATGGCCGAAAAGAAGGCCTCGGACATCTTCATCACGGCCGGGGCCTCGATCCACATCAAGATCCAGGGCCAGACGATGCCGATCAACCAGCAGGTCATGGAACCGTCCATGATCCAGCGGATGATCCAGGAGGCCCTGACGCCGGAGCAGTTCGCCCGCTTCGAGCGCGAACGCGAGCTGAACCTGTCCTTCGGCCGGCGCGATCTGGGCAATTTCCGCGTCAACCTGTTCTGGCAGCGCAACTCGATGGCGATCGTGGTGCGCTACATCCAGAGCGAGATCCCGAGCGTGCCCGAGTTGGGCCTGCCGCCGGTGCTCACCGAGGTCGTGATGGAGAAGCGCGGCCTGGTGCTGGTCGTGGGCGCGACCGGCTCGGGCAAGTCGACCACCCTGGCGTCGATGCTGGACCACCGCAACCGCAACCGCGCCGGCCACATCCTGACGGTCGAGGATCCGATCGAGTACCTGTTCAAGCATCGCAAGTCGGTGGTGAACCAGCGCGAGGTCGGCATCGACACCCTGAGCTGGAGCGAAGCGCTGCGCAACGCGATGCGCCAGGCACCCGACTGCATCCTGATCGGCGAGATCCGCGACAAGGAGACGATGCAGGCGGCGATCGCGTACTCGCAGACCGGCCACCTGTGCCTGGCCACGCTGCACGCAAACAATGCCTACCATGCGCTGAACCGCATCGTTAACTTCTTCCCGCTCGAGAACCGCCAGCTGCTGTATCTCGACCTCGCCGTCGCGCTGCGCTGCATCGTCTCCCAGCGTCTGGTGCGCAAGCCCGACGCAACACGCATCCCCGCGGTCGAGATCCTGATGAACACCCGCCACATCGCCGAACTGATCGAGCGCGGCGAGCTCAACGGGATCAAGGAGGCGATGGAGCAGAGCCTGTCGCCCGGCTCGCAGACCTTCGAGCAGAGCCTGTACCGCCTCTACGACGACAAGACCATCACGCTCGAGGAAGCGCTCGCCAATGCCGACTCGCCGACCAACCTGCACTGGCTGATCAATAACGCCAAGCTCGCCTCGGGCGAGCGCCAGGCCGCGCCGGGCCAGGCGGGCAAACTGAGCAACTTCGAGAGCACCAACACGGACGGCGCCTCCTTCCAGGAGTTCACGCTGGACCTCGACAACAACTAGCCACGGTCCGCCCAGGACACCGCCCGATGCCCTTCCCCGACAATCCCACCCTGGCGCTCGCCTGCGAGCTGATCGCCCGCCCCTCCGTCACCCCGGCCGACGCCGGCTGCCTCGAGCTCATCGCCGCGCGTCTCGCACCGCTCGGCTTCGTCTGCGAACGCATCGACACCGGCGGCGTGTCCAACCTCTGGGCGCGCCGCGGCAGTGCCGCGCCCGTGCTGTGCTTCGCCGGCCACACCGACGTCGTCCCGCCCGGCCCGGCCGAGGCATGGCGGACCCCGCCCTATGAACCCACGCTGTGCGACGGCGTGCTCTACGGCCGCGGCGCGGCGGACATGAAGTCCTCGCTCGCCGCCTTCGTCACCGCGATCGAGCGCTTCGTCGCGGCCTGCCCGGACCACGCCGGCAGCATCGCCCTGCTGCTGACCTCCGACGAGGAAGGCATCGCCACGCACGGCACGGTGAAGGTGGTCGAAGCGCTCGCGGCGCGCGGCGAACGGCTCGACTACTGCGTCGTCGGCGAACCGACCTCGGTGAAGACGCTCGGCGACATGATCAAGAACGGCCGCCGCGGCTCGCTGTCGGGCACGCTGCGGGTGAAGGGCCTGCAGGGCCACGTCGCCTACCCGCATCTGGCGCGCAACCCGATCCACGCCGTCGCCCCGGCGCTCGCCGAACTGGCGGCGATCCGCTGGGACGAGGGCAACGAGTTCTTCCCCCCGACGACCTGGCAGGTGTCCAACATCCACGCCGGCACCGGCGCGAACAACGTCATCCCGGGCGAATGCGAGCTGATGTTCAACTTCCGCTTCGGCTCGGTCTCCAGCGCCGACGAGCTCAAGGCGCGCACCTGCGCGGTGCTCGATCGCCATGGCCTCGACTACGCGATCGACTGGCACCTGTCGGGCAAGCCCTTCATCACCGGCCGCGGCCGGCTTGTCGGCGCGCTGTCGGCGGCGATCCGCGAGACGCTCGGCGTCGACACCGAACTGTCGACCACCGGCGGCACCTCGGACGGGCGCTTCATCGCCGACATCTGCGCCGAAGTGGTCGAGTTCGGGCCGGTGAACGCCTCGATCCACAAGGTCAACGAATGCATCGAGGCGGCCGCCGTCGAGCCGCTGTCCGTCGTCTACGAACGCACCCTGCGCGTGCTGCTCGCGCCCTGAGCACCTGCCCGGCCGGCAACGCCAGCACTCGCGCCGGGCGGCGATGAATGCGCCCTTTTCTTCACGAGAATCCACGATGACCCACTCCATCCAAGGCCACGACCACGACCACGCCGATGCGGAGCACGATCACGCCCATGAGCATGACCATGAGCACGAAAGCGGGCCGCTCGCCGAGCTGGTGACCGTGCGCGACTGGCTGCGCTACGCCGTCACCCGCTTCAACCGCGCCCACATCTTCTGCGGCCACGGTGTGCACGACAGCTACGACGAGGCCGTGTGGCTGCTGCTGTCCTCGCTCGCGCTGCCGCTCGACCGCCTCGAGCCCTTCCTCGACGCCTGCATTCCGGGCGAGGAACGCGTTGCGCTGCTGGAGGCGATCGAGCGCCGCGCGGTGGACCGCGTACCGACCGCCTACATCGTCGGCGAGGCCTGGCTGGGCGACTTCCGCTTCAGCGTCGACGAGCGCGTCATCGTGCCGCGCTCCTTCTTCGCCGAACTGCTCGAAGACGGCTTTGCCCCCTGGGTGGCCGATCCCGACGCCGTGGGCAGCGCGCTCGACCTGTGCACCGGCTCCGGCTGTCTGGCGATCCTGATGGCGCACGCCTTTCCCAAGGCCGCGGTCACCGGCGCCGACCTCTCGGACGACGCCCTCGAAGTGGCGCAGCAGAACGTCGCCGACTATGGTCTGGAGGAGAGGATCGAGCTTGTCCGCAGCGACGTCTTTTCCGGCCTGGCCGGCCGCCGCTTCGACCTGATCCTGAGCAATCCGCCCTACGTCACCGCCGACGCCATGGACGCCCTGCCGCCGGAATATCTCCATGAGCCGCGCATGGCGCTTGCCGCCGGCGAAGACGGGCTCGAAGTCGTGCGCCGGCTGATCGCCGAGGCGGCCGACCATCTCAACCCGGACGGCGTCCTTGCGGTCGAGGTGGGCCATAATCGGGCGATCGTCGAAGCAGCCTTCCCCGACCTGCCGTTCAACTGGCTGTCGACGCGGGGCGGGGACGACATGGTGTTCGTGCTCAACCGGGCCGACCTGCCCGGCGCGGCGCGATGAAGGGCGCGCGCCAGCGGCCGACACGGGAGGCCGCTGGCGCGTTGATGCGGCTTGAACGAAGACCTCACCGGGGGCACTCCGATGGCAAATGACCGCCCAATCCTGCTCGTCGAGGACAACCCCGACGACGAGGCCCTGACGCTCCACGCCTTCAGCAAGAACCGCATCACCAATCCGGTGGTCGTGGCGCACGACGGGGTCGAGGCGGTGGATTACCTCTTCGGCACCGGCCCACATGCCGGCCGCAACACCGCCGCGCTGCCCGCGCTGGTGCTGCTCGACCTGAAGCTGCCGCGCATCGACGGCTTGGAGGTGCTGCGGCGCATTCGCGCGGACGCGCGCACGACGCTGTTGCCGGTGGTGGTGTTGACGACCTCGCGCGAAGCCCTCGACCTGCAGCAGGCCTACAACCTGGGCGCCAACAGCTACATCAGGAAGCCGGTGGACTTCGAGCGCTTTCAGCAGGTGGTGGGCCTGCTCGGCCTGTACTGGCTCGACGTCAACGAGACGGTCGATTCCAGCGCCGGAAGCCCGTACTGAGCGGTCCGCCGCGGTGGCGCCTCTAACGCCCCCGGCATAAGAATGGGGGCAGCGGCGCACGTGTGCCGCTGCCCCCTTCGCCGACGGGCGAGCCTTGTCGCAGCTCGACGGCGAGCCTCGTCAGCCGACCTCGTCGATCCAGGCCTGCTGGATGCCCTCGAGGATGCGCTCGCCGCAGTGCTTGGGGTCGTCGTCGAATTCGGGCAGCGCCATCACCCAGTTCATCAGGTCGACGAAGTTGAGCTTGAGCGGGTCGACGTCAGGATGGGCGTCGGCGAGCTGGATGGCGATTTCCTGGACTTCGGTCCATTTCATGTCAGTGCTTTCCTTCGCGGGCCATGTTGATCGTATAGCGCGGGATCTCGACCACGAGCGGCGTCTCGGCGACGACCGCCTGGCACGACAGGCGCGACTGCGGCTCGAGGCCCCAGGCCTTGTCGAGCAGGTCTTCCTCTTCGTCCTCGGCCGGCGCAAGCGAACTGAAGCCTTCGCGCACGATCACGTGACAGGTGGTGCAGGCGCAGGAGCGCTCGCACGCATGTTCGATGTCGATGCCGTTGGCGAGCAGGCTGTCACAGATCGTCGTGCCGGGCGCGGCCTCGATGACGCTGCCGTCGGGGCAGAGCTCGACATGGGGAAGGACGATGATCTGGGTCATAGTTCGAGTTCGTCTACCTTGTGGCCGGCCAGCGCGCTGCGGATGCTGTTGTCCATGCGGCGGGCGGCGAATTCGTCGGTGGCACGCGCCAGCGCGTCGATGCCGGATTTGATGGCGCGGTGGTCGGTGCCCGCGCGCAGTTCGCGCAGCCGGGTGACGGCGGCATCGATCGCCGCCCGCTCTTCGCCGTCGAGCAACTGGCCGTCGCGCTCCAGGGCATGCTCGGTCGCCTCGATCACGCGGTCGGCCTCGACCTGCTGTTCGCGCAGGGCGCGCGCCTGCATGTCGTCGCCGGCATGCTCGACGCCGGCCTTCAGCATCTCGGCGATCTCGTCGTCGGACAGGCCGTAGGACGGCTTCACCAGCACGCTCGCCTCGATCCCGGAGGACATCTCGCGCGCCGACACCGACAGCAGCCCGTCGGCGTCGACCTGGAAGCTGACGCGGATGCGCGCCGCCCCCGCCACCATCGGCGGGATGCCGCGCAGCTCGAAGCGCGCCAGCGAGCGGCAGTCGGACACCAGCTCGCGCTCGCCCTGTACGACGTGGAAGGCCATCGCCGTCTGGCCGTCCTTGAAGGTGGTGAATTCCTGCGCGCGCGCGATCGGCAGCGTCGAGTTGCGCGGCACCACCTTCTCCACCAGCCCGCCCATCGTCTCCAGGCCGAGCGACAGCGGGATGACGTCGAGCAGCAGCCAGTCGTCCGCCTCCGGCCGATTGCCGGCGAGCACGTTGGCCTGCATCGCCGCACCGAGCGCGACGACCTTGTCCGGGTCGAGGTTGGTCAGCGGCTCCTGGCCGAAATAGTTGGCAACCGCGCGCTGGATGTGCGGCATGCGCGTCGCGCCGCCGACCATCACCACGCCCTTGACTTCGTCCGCTGCCAGGCCGGCGTCGCGCAGGGCCTTGCGCACCGGGGTCAGCGTCTTCTGTACCAGCGGCTTGGTCATCTCGGCGAACTCGTCGCGCGTGACCACCAGATCGACCTCCTCGCCCGAGCGCAGACGCACGTGGATCGGCGCCTCGTCGCAGGAGCTCAGCAGCTCCTTCGCCTCGCGCGCCTTCATCTGCAGCCGGCGCGCATCCTCCTGCGAGGGCGGCGCGATGTTGGCGTTATCGAGGATCCAGCAGAACAGGCGGTGGTCGAAGTCGTCGCCGCCGAGCGCGGCGTCGCCGTTGGTCGACAGCACTTCGAACACGCCGCGCGACAGCTTCAGGATCGACAGGTCGAAGGTGCCGCCACCGAGGTCATAGACCGCGTACACGCCTTCGGCCGCATTGTCGAGGCCGTAGGCGACGGCGGCCGCGGTCGGCTCGTTGAGCAGACGCAGCACGTCGAGCCCGGCCAGGCGTGCGGCGTCCTTGGTCGCCTGGCGCTGGGCGTCGTCGAAATAGGCGGGCACGGTGATGACGGCGCCCACGAGCGCGCCGCCGAGGCTGGCTTCGGCGCGAAAGCGCAGTGTGCGCAGGATCTCGGCGGACACCTCGACCGGACTCTTGACCCCCTGCACCGTGCGCAGGCGCACCATGCCGCTGCTGTCCTCGAAGTCGTAGGGCATGGCCTCGACGTGGGCGACGTCCTTGAGGCCCCGCCCCATGAAGCGCTTCACCGAAACGATGGTGTTGCGCGGGTCGGTCGCCTGCGCCGGCACCGCGGTCTGCCCGACTTCGACCTTGCCGTCGGGCCGGTAGCGCACCACGGAGGGCAGCATCGTGCGCCCGGCCTCGTCCGGCAAGCAGACGGCGATGCCATTGCGCACGGTGGCGACCAGCGAGTTGGTTGTACCCAGATCGATGCCCACCGCGAGCCGGTGCTTGTGCGGCTCGGCGGACATGCCGGGTTCGGCGATTTGCAGCAGGGCCATCAGGTGTTTTCCGTGCGTTCTAGTGTTCGAGGGCCAGCAGGGCCTCGTCGATTTCTTGCTGGAGCTTGTCGATGAACATCAGCCGACGCACGGTGTCGGCTGCCGCGGGGTAGTCGTGGTCGGTGTCGAGCTGGTGCGCCAGATCGCCCCGCACCTCGCGTGCGTGCTGCTGCAGGCGCAGGTGGAGCTGTTCGAGCTCCTCGACCTCGCGCGCCAGACGCGCCTCCTCCACCGCCTCGCGCCATTCCATCTGCTCCATCAGGAACTCGGGTGACATCACGGTGTTGGTTTCGAGGCCGGTGTCGACACCCGCGAGCTCGAGCAGGTACTGCGCGCGCGCGAGTGGCTTGCGCAGGGTGCGGAAGGCCTCGTTGACGCGGGTCGCCCACTGCATCGAGCGGCGCTTGTCGGCGTCGGGCAGGTGCGCGTAGCGGTCCGGATGCACCTGCGACTGCAGGTCGTGCCAAGCCGCCTCCAGCGCCATCTCGTCGAGCGCGTAGCGACGCGGCAGGCCGAACAGGGCGAAGTAGTCCTGCGTCAGGTCGATGCTCATGCCGTGGCCGCCTTGCTCAGACGTTGAAGCTCTCGCCGCAGCCGCACTGGTCCTTGACGTTCGGGTTGTTGAAACGGAACCCTTCGTTCAGGCCTTCCTTGACGAAATCGAGCTCGGTGCCTTCGAGATAGGCCAGGCTCTTCGGATCGACCACGACCTTGACGCCGTGGCTCTCGAAGATCAGGTCTTCATCGTGCGTTTCATCGACGAACTCGAGCTTATAGGCCATGCCGGAGCAGCCCGAGGTCTTCACCCCCAGACGAATGCCGACGCCCTTGCCGCGCTTGGCGATGAAGTTCGAGACGTGCTTGGCCGCGCTTTCAGACAGGGACACACCCATGTTCAAACCTCCTGTTCAATGCCTGCGGCTCAGGCTTCGTGCTTCTTCTTGTAGTCGGCCACGGCCGCCTTGATCGCGTCTTCGGCGAGGATCGAGCAGTGGATCTTCACCGGCGGCAGGGCGAGTTCTTCGGCGATCTGGGTGTTCTTGATCTCGAGCGCCTGGTCGATGGTCTTGCCCTTGACCCACTCGGTGACGAGCGAGCTCGACGCAATGGCCGAGCCGCAGCCGTAGGTCTTGAACCTGGCGTCCTCGATCACGCCGTCCTTGCCGACCTTGATCTGCAGCTTCATCACGTCGCCACAGGCCGGGGCGCCGACCATGCCGGTCGCCACGCCTTCCTCGTCCTTGGCGAAGGAACCGACGTTGCGGGGGTTCTCGTAGTGGTCGAGCACCTTTTCACTGTATGCCATGTCTTTTCTCCAGCAGGGGATGTTCCGTCTCGCGGTGCCGGGGCGGATCGCACCGGCGCCTTTGTATCAGTTCGTGCCGCTCGGTGGAGCGCCTAGTGGGCGGCCCACTGTACGGTCTCGAGGTCGACGCCCTCGTTCACCATTTCCCACAACGGGGACAGCTCGCGCAGCTTGCCGATCTTCTTGTGCAGCAGGTCGATCGTGTAGTCGACCTCTTCCTCGGTGGTGAAGCGGCCGATCGTGAAGCGAATCGAGCTGTGAGCGAGTTCATCGTTGCGCCCCAGCGCGCGCAGCACGTAGGACGGCTCCAGGCTGGCGGAAGTACAGGCCGAGCCCGACGACACCGCGATGTCCTTGATCGCCATGATCAGCGACTCGCCTTCGACGTAGGCGAAGGAGATGTTCAGGTTGTGCGGCACGCGCTGCTCGAGGTCGCCGTTCACGTAGGTGGCCTCGATGTCGGTCAGGCCACGCAGCAGCTTGTCGCGCAACTTGCGGATGCGCTCGTTCTCGCTCGCCATCTCCTCGCGCGCGATGCGGAAGGCCTCGCCCATGCCGACGATCTGGTGCGTGGCGAGCGTGCCCGAACGCAGGCCGCGCTCGTGGCCGCCGCCGTGCATCTGCGCCTCCAGGCGCACGCGCGGCTTGCGCCGCACGTAAAGCGCGCCGACGCCCTTCGGCCCGTAGGTCTTGTGCGCGGAGAAGCTCATCAGGTCGACCTTCAGCTTGTCGAGGTCGATCTCGACCTTGCCGGTGGCCTGCGCGGCATCGACGTGGAAGATGATGCCGCGCTCGCGGCAGAGCTCGCCGATCTCGGCGATCGGCTGGATGACGCCGATCTCGTTGTTCACGAACATCACCGACACCAGGATGGTGTCCGGGCGCAGCGCCGCCTTCAGCACCTCCAGATCGACGAGGCCGTTCTCCTGCACGTCGAGGTAGGTCGCCTCGAAGCCCTCGCGCTCGAGTTCGCGCACGGTGTCGAGCACCGCCTTGTGTTCGGTCTTGAGGGTGATGACGTGCTTGCCCTTGCCCTGGTAGAAGTGGGCCGCCCCCTTGATCGCGAGGTTGTTCGATTCGGTAGCGCCGGAAGTCCAGATGATTTCCTTCGGGTCGGCGTTGACCAGCGCGGCGACCTGCTCGCGCGCTTCTTCGACAGCCTTCTCCGCATCCCAGCCGAAGGCGTGCGAACGGCTCGCCGGGTTGCCGAACTGTTCGGTCAGCCACGGAATCATCTTCGCCGCCACGCGCGGGTCGACCGGCGTCGTCGCCGAGTAGTCGAGGTAGATCGGGAACTTCAGCATTGTTGCGTCTCTCCGCAGAGTCGTTATCCAGGTGTCAGGCGGACGGGGCGGGCTCCTTCAGGCCGCCACCGATGCCAGATTCTTCAATTCATGCACGACCGCGGCGAAGGTGGCGACAAAGCGCCGCAGCTCGTCCGCGGTGGTGGTCCGTCCCAGGCTCACACGCACTGCGCCACGCGCGACATCGGGCGCCACCCCCATCGCCAGCAGCGTGTGCGAGGGCTCAGGGTTGGCGCTCGAGCAGGCGGAGCCACTCGCACAGGCGAAGCCCGCGCGGTCGAGCTTGCCGACCAGGGTCTCGCCGTCGATGTGCGCGAGGGCGAAAAATACCGTATTCGGCAGCCGCGGCGCGGCAGCGGAAAACACCCGCGCCCCGAGCTGGCACAGCGCCGCCTCGAGCTCGTCGCGCAACACCGCCAGGCGCGCGGCCTCGCCTGCCTGGCGGGCGGCGGCCTGCGCGCAGGCGACGCCGAAGCCGACGATCGCGGCGACGTTCTCGGTGCCGGAGCGCAAGCCGCGCTCCTGTCCGCCGCCGGCGATCAGCGGCGCCAGTTCGACCCGCTTGTCGACCACCAGCGCGCCCGCGCCCAGCGGCCCGCCAATCTTGTGCGCCGACAGCGTCATCGCATTCACGCCGAGGGCGCGAAAATCCACCGCGACCTTGCCCAGCGCCTGCACCGCGTCGGTGTGGAACCACGCGCCCGCGCCCCGTGCCTCGCGCGCGAGCACAGCCACGTCCTGCAGCACACCGGTCTCGTTGTTCGCCATCATCACCGACACCAAGGCCGGCCGCGCCTCGAGCGTCGCGCGCCAGTCGGCGGCATCGATGCGACCGTCGGCGTCCACCGCGATCTCGCGCAGCACCCATCCGGCGCGGCGCAACTGCCTGGCCGGCTCGCGCACGCAGGGATGCTCGATCGCGCCGATCGCGACCAGGCCGGCCTTCATCGTGGCCGCCGCGCCCTTCAGGAAAAGGTTGTTGGCCTCCGAGCCGCCGCTGGTGAAGACGACTTCGGTGGCATGCGCGCCCACCGCAGCGGCAACCCGCGCCCGCGCCTCGTCGACCGCGGCGCGCGCCTGGCGGCCGTACTCGTGCCGGCTCGACGCATTGCCGAAGCGCGCCGGCTCGGCCGCGCCGAGCCACGGCAGCATGGCGTCGCGCACGGCGGGGTCGAGCGGCGTGGTGGCGTTCCAGTCGAGATAGACGGGGGCGAAACCCATGGAGCCGCCTTCAGGCTGCGGCCACTTCGCGCACCGCGAGGGTGGCGCGACGGCGGATGTTCTTCAGCACTGCCATGTCGGCGTCCGGGCGCACTTCGCGTCGCACGAGGGCATGCAGGGTGACGGAATCCAGGTAGGCGTACATCCGCTTGTTGAGGTTGGACCACAGGTCATGCGTCATGCAGCGGTGCTCGTCGTGACAGTTTTCCTTGCCGCCGCACTGGGTCGCATCGAGGGGTTCATCCACCGCGATGATGATGTCGGCCACGGTGATCGCATCCATCTCGCGCGCGAGGCGATAACCGCCCCCCGGGCCACGGACGCTGCTCACCAGATTGTGGCGGCGGAGTTTACCGAACAGTTGCTCGAGATAGGAAAGAGAAATCTTCTGCCGCTCGGCGATCCCGGCAAGCGTCACCGGCCCTTCGGCCTGGCGCGCGGCCAGATCGATCATCGCCGTGACGGCGAAACGCCCCTTCGTGGTCAGTCTCATGTTCGCTCCTCGCAGAACCGCGGTGCCCCGGATATCCACACGCCAAAATGAGCGGCGAATACCCGAACGTTTCAGTCGACTATACGTATCCCGACAAAAACGGTCAACTAATCACCTGACATCACCGCCGACACTCAGTCCACCATCTTCGACAGCCGCGACGCATCGAACGCATCGGCCGGCTCCGCCACATCCTCGAGCTTGATGCCTGCGGTCTCGAGCTTGGCGATGATCGTCTGCAGCCGGCGGTCGGTCTCCACCGCGTGGTCAAGCAGGCCGTGCAGCGCCTTGGACACCGGGTCGTCGAGATCGCGCGTGACACCGTAGGCGGTGAAGCCCATCTGCTCGGCCTTCTGCTCGCGCGCGGCATCGCGCTCGGCATCGATGATGCGGGCCGGGTTGCCCACGGCCGTGGCGCCCGCCGGCACCGGCTTCACGACGACGGCGTTGGAGCCGATCTTGGCGCCATCGCCGACGGTGAAGCCGCCCAGCACCTTGGCCCCCGCGCCGACGACGACGCCCTTGCCGAGCGTCGGGTGGCGCTTCGTGCCGCGGTAGAGCGAGGTGCCGCCCAGCGTCACCGCCTGGTAGATCGTGCAGTCATCACCGATCTCGGCCGTCTCGCCGATGACGACGCCCATGCCATGGTCGATGAACACACGCCGGCCGATCACCGCACCGGGGTGGATCTCGATGCCGGTCAGGAAGCGGCTGACGTTGCTCGTGAACCGGCCGAGCCAGAACCACTTGCGCTGCCAGGCCGCGTGCGCCAGGCGATGGAAGGCCAGGGCGTGCACACCGGGGTAACAGGTCAGCACCTCGAACGTGGAACGGGCTGCGGGATCGCGTTCGCGAACGCTGGCCAGGTCTTCACGCAGGCGGCTGAACATGTTGTGCTTGCTCCGTTGGAAAGGAATTCCCGACTATTTTAATCGACTTAATACCGATCGTGAAACAACGCCGAGGCGCCGCGCCGCGCCCACCGTCAACGGCGCTTCGGCTGTTCAAAGGTGGTCAGCATGCCGCGCAGGATCGCGACCTCCTCCTTTTCGAGCCGGATGCGGTTGAACATGCGCCGCATGCGCGGCAGCAGGCGCTTCGGGTTGGCCGGATCGTGAAAACCGCTTGCCGTGACCGCGCGCTCCAGGTGGGCGATGAAGCCCTCGAACTGTTCGTGCGTCGCGTACTCCGGGCGCGGGTCGGCAGGCGGCGGCGGCACGAGTGCGGCCATGCGCACCTCGTAGGCCAGCAGCTGCACCGCTGCGCCGAGGTTGAGCGAGGAAAACTCGGGGTTGGTCGGGATCGTCACCGGCAGGCTGCACAGGCCGACCTCGTCGTTGCTCAGCCCGCTCGTCTCGTTACCGAACACGAGCGCGACCTCACCTTCCTGGGTGCGATCGACGAGCTCGACCGCCGCCTCGCGGGCGTGCATGCGCGGCAGCGACAGTTCGCGGCGGCGGGCGGTCACCGCGGCGGCGAACACCGTGTCGGCGAGCGCCTCCTCCAGGGTGGCGACGACGCGTGCGCAGGCGAGCAGATCAGTGGCGCCCGAGGCCCGCGCATCAGCCACCGCATCGGGGAAACTGTCCGGCGCCACGAGCCACAACTGGCTCAGGCCCATCGTCTTCATTGCGCGCGCCGCTGCGCCGATGTTGCCGGGGTGGCTGGTATGTGACAGCACGACGCGGATGCGATCGAGCGCAAGGGGGCGATTCATATTAAAATTCCGCGCTTTCCGATTTCTGCCGGACGGAACGCCCGACACCTTCTCCCCGACGGGCAGGCCCACGAGGCCCCGCCCCGGCGTCGCCGCCCCGCATCTTCAACCGAGACCGCACCGAATGCATCCCACCCTGAACATTGCCGTCAAGGCCGCACGCCGCGCCGCGACCGTCATCAACCGCGCCTCGACGCAGCTCGACCTGCTGACCGTGCACGCCAAGTCGCCCAACGACTTCGTCACCGAGGTGGACCGTGCCGCCGAGCAGGCGATCATCGAAGTGCTGCACGACGCCTATCCGGGGCACGGGATTCTAGCAGAGGAGTCCGGCGAGTCTGGCCCGGAGAGCGAGTTCAACTGGATCATCGATCCGCTCGACGGCACCACCAACTTCATCCACGGCTTTCCGCAGTACGCGATCTCGATCGCGCAGACCAAGAACGGCGTACTCGAGCACGCGGTGGTCTACGACCCGATCGCCAACGAGCTCTTCACCGCCTCGCGCGGCAGCGGCGCCTTCCTCAACGACCGCCGCATCCGCGTCTCGCGCCGCACCCGGCTCAACGACGCGCTGCTCGGCACCGGTTTCCCGTTCCGCCAGTTCGACAACGTCGATGCCTACCTGGCGATGTTCAAGGAACTGACGCAGAAGACCGCCGGCATCCGCCGCCCCGGCGCCGCCGCGCTCGACCTCGCCTACGTCGCCGCCGGCCGCCTCGACGGCTTCTGGGAGATGGGCCTGTCGCCGTGGGACATGGCCGCCGGCGTGCTGCTGATCCAGGAAGCGGGCGGCCTGGTGTCGGACCTCTCGGGCGAGGCCAACTTCCTGACCACCGGCAACGTCGTCGCCGGCACGCCGAAGATCTTCGGCCAGCTGCTGCCGATCATCCAGTCCTACCGCCCGGCCAACATGCAGGCCTGAGCGCAGCGCCCCGCCCGCTCGGCAGGACGGGCGCGTCAGCGTCCCGGCATCGCCGGCGGCGCTTCCGCCAGCCGGCCGAGCATTGCCCGCAGCGCACGGATCTGCGCGCCGCTGCGGGTCGCATAGTCGGCCCCGGTATACCCCCACCAGTCCCAGCAGCCGCGCGGGTTGTAGATCCAGCGCCAGGAGCCCCAGGCGAGGCCGTGCCGGGGCGTGGCCTGCGGATACAGCACGATCAGGCGGTTGGCATCGGCCCACTCGTTGTAGCCCGCGCCGTCGACGAAGCGCCGGCCGATGTCGGCTTCGCTCTGGCGGCAGCCGTGCAGGGCGAGATGGACGCGGCAGCCGCCGTCGCGACAGGCCGCCGGCACATAGGCATAGCCGTGTTCCGCCATGCTCAGGTCGATCGGCGCCACGCCGGTGAAGGGGCGCTGCTCGAAGGCGAGCAGTGTGCCCGATGCCTGCGCCGCGCGCGGCGCGAGCGGGCCCAGCAGGTGGCCGAGCAGTTCGCCGGCGGCATCGAAGTCCCCGCAACGATTGATGAAGGGCGACTCCGAGCTCGCGCAGGCGTTCGGCTGCGGCGCGGCCACCGAGATCATCGCGTGTCCGGCCCCCGGCAGCTGCACGTAGCGCAGCGCGCCGGGCGCGAGCTGCGCCTCGTAGAAGCCGGCCAGCGCATCGACGACCGCACGCTCGACGGTGCGGTCCTCGCTGCCCGACAGCAGCCAGGCGCGATCGTCGCGCAGCGCCGACGGCGGATCGATCCGCCCCGCCGACGCATGGCGCTCGACGCGCGCCAGCGTGCGTGCGGCATCGGGCACGCGGGTGGCCTCGCCTGGCGCCATGCAGTCGCGCAGCGCCCGCCACAGGCTGCCTTCAGCGCATTCATACGGGCCGGCGGCGAGCACCCCGACGCCGCTGACGAGCTCAGAGTGTGCGAGCTGGAGCTGCACCGCCATGTAGCCACCGGCGGAGATGCCCGACACGGTGAGGCCCTCGAGCTGTGCCCCTAGGGCGGGCAAGGGCGAGGCGGCGCGCACCGGGCCCAGCAGGCAGAGCGCAGGCAGCACGAGGAGCAGGCGACAGATGGATGACCACATCGGGAGCCTCCGGCAGCGAAAGCCGACAGCATAGCCGAGGTCGGCGCCGCAAGCCGCGGCCGATGTGCAACCGCCGGTGTGAGCGCGACGACCTCAATCCGCCGGTCGCGGCGCGCACGCGCCTTGCGCGCTCACGCGCGGGCCAAGCAGGCGTTCGACTTGCTCGCGCTCGATGCATTCGTCGCGCTCGAGCGCCTCGACCAGTTGGCCAAGCCCCTCCGCCTGCTGCCGCAGCAGCGCGCCGGCGCACCGCTCCGCCTCCTCGATCAGCACGCGCACACCCTGATCCACGGCCTGCGCCGAGGACTCCGAGAAGCGCCGCGGCTGGGCGATCTCGCGGCCGAGAAACGGATGCTCCTCGCTGTCGCGCAGATCGATCGGCCCCACCGCCTCCGACATACCCCAGCGCCCCACCATCGAGCGGGCCAGCGCCGTGGCCTGACGGATGTCGTCGTCGGCGCCCGAGCTCACCGTGCCGAGCAGCAGGCGCTCCGCGGTCCGCCCGCCGAGCATCACGGCGAGCCGGTCGTGCAGATAGTCTTCCGGCAGGGTGTGGCGCTCGTGCTCGGGCAGGAGCTGGGTGCCGCCCAGCGCCAGTCCGCGCGGAATGATGCTGACCTTGTAGAGCGGGTCGGCATGCGGCAGGAAGTAGGCCACGACCGCATGCCCGGCCTCGTGCACCGCGAGGCGGTGGCGCTCCTCGGGCTGCATGACGAGGGAGCGGGTGCTGCCGAGCACGACCTTGTCGCGCGCTTCCTCGAAGTGGCGATGGCCGACCCGCTCCGCGTCCTCGCGTCCGGCAAGGATGGCGGCCTCGTTTACCAGGTTGTGCAGATCGGCGCCGGAGAAGCCGGGCGTGGTCGCGGCGATCTGCGCCAGGCTCACGTCGGCTTCCAGCGGCACCTTGCGCACATGGACGGCGAGGATGGCTTCACGGTCCTTCCGGTCGGGCAGATCGAGCAGCACGTGGCGGTCGAAACGGCCAGGGCGCAGCAGGGCCGGATCGAGCACGTCGGGGCGGTTGGTGGCGGCCAGGACGATGACCGCCTCGTGCGGCGCGAAGCCGTCCATTTCCGCCAGGATCTGGTTCAGCGTCTGCTCGCGCTCGTCGTGCCCGCCCCCCAGCCCGGTGCCGCGGGTGCGACCCACGGCGTCGAGCTCATCGACGAACACGATGGAAGGCGCCGCCTTCTTGGCCGCGGTGAAGAGATTGCGCACGCGCGAGGCGCCCACGCCAACGAACACCTCGATGAACTCCGAACCCGAGATGGAGAAGAACGGCACCCCCGCCTCGCCCGCCAGCGCCCTGGCCAGCAGCGTCTTGCCCGTTCCCGGCGGCCCCATCAGCAGCACGCCGCGCGGCACCTGCGCCCCCAGGCGCGCGAACCGGCCCGGATCACGCAGGTAGGCGACGAGCTCCTGCACATCGCGCTTGGCGTTCTCCTGCCCGGCCACATCGGCGAAGCTGGTCTGCGGCCGCTCGGCGCTGCGCACCCCGCCCTGCAGGAAGCGCTGCAGCTCGCCGCCGCTGCCCAGGCCGCCGCCGAGCATGCGCCCCGCGCGCCAGAACATCAGCACGAACAGGCCGAGCAGCAGCAGCGAGGGCAGCCAGTAGATCAGCAGCGTCCAGCCTTGCGCCGATTCGACATTCACCTGCACATCGGCCCCCTCGAGCGCCGGCAGCAGCGTGTTGTCGCCCAGCGCGGGCACGCGGGTGGCGAAGCGGTCGGTCATCCGCCCCTGGGCCCCGATCGGCTGCGCATCGCGCAGCCGGCCGACGACCCTGTCCTGCTGCAGGCTGACCTCGACCACCCGGCCGCTGGCCACCTGGTGCTTGAAGTCGCTGTAGCTGATCTCGGCGACCCCGCCCCCCGGCAGCACGGCCTGCAGTAGCAGGAACAGCCCCAGCACGGCGACGAAATAGGCCAGCGCCCGCCATGACGGGACTTCCGGGAAGGAGGGCTTGTCGGGTTCTGGCATTCGCGGACGGAGACGATTCGGTCGGCGGCCCGATCAGCGCGATACGATACGGGTCGTGGCCGCTGCGCGGCCGCCCCGCATCGCACTGATCGCTCCGTGCCACTGTAGCCCTGATCGCGCCAGCCAGGGTGACCTACGTCAAGGCCCGGGCGCGCGCCCTTCCCCGCGCGAACGCCACCGCTGCCGGGCCGAGGGCAGATGCGGCGGTCGCGTGGCCGAGGTCCCCGGCGTCGAAGAGGCCTACTGCTTCCTCGTCCGTCGCAGCGCCAAGCCACCGCGACCGACGCCCGCCGCGGTGCGATCGGCTATGCGATCAGCTCACCCAGGCGGACCACCGTGACCCCGGGACGCAACTGCCGCAGCGAGGGCATCACCAGCACGCCGTTCGGATAGGGCGTGCGCACGGGCTCACCGTCGCGCCAGGCGATGATGGTCCCCGCCTCCGGAAAGGTCTCGAGCCCCGTGTAGTCGCCGGCGAAGCGGAAGTCCAGGCTCGAGGCCACCACCGGCTCGGTCACCCGCACCACCCTCTGGCGGGGCTCCGGGCGGGGCTCCCAGCCGCGGGGCAGATCGGTCGCGTCCACGACGCCATGGAACACAAGAAAGGCGCCGGTCACCTCGCGGCCGATGTCCGCCGCACCCGCCTCCCAGTGCTGTCCGCACTCGATGAGCAGCGCGTTCTTCGGGCTCTCCGGCTCGCCGAAGCCGGCGTAGTCGCGCATGCGGCGGCCCTCCGGGTGGCCTGCGTCGCTGATCACCCATTCCGGGGCGCCGAGCGCGCGCGCGAGGGCGATCCCCTTCTCGAGCGGTCCGCTCACCGCCAGCGGCGCGCTGCGCTCGTGCATCGAGTGCAGGTCGAGGAGGAAGTCCACCTGGTCGATCACCGGGCGCATCTCCCGCGCCCGCCGCAGCTCGACCGAGTCGCGCGAAAGATCGTCGAGGATGGCCGCGGTCCACACCCGGTTGAGGTCCTGGTCGACAAAGCGCGAGGCGTCGGGATTGGCCGGATCGAAGCGCTCGTAGGCGGCGACGTTGGCGAAGGCCAGGGTGAGGCGTCCGCGACGGGGGCGGATGCCCAGGTCCAGGAGCTCCTTCACCACGATGGCGCCGCACACCTCGTTGCCGTGGGTGAGCGCATTCACCATCACGTGCGGCCCGGGCACGCCGCTGTCGAAGGTGTAGACATAGGGAATCCCGCTGTTGCCTTCGGCAAAGGCACGGAGGTCCGGGAATTCGAGCTCGATCGGGTAGTGCTCGCCGGCTGCGGTCCCGGCGCTCGGTTTGGTCGTCTGCATGGTCGTGTTCCGGTTTGCCGGCAGGCTCAGGCGGCCTGCGCCTCGAGGGCGGCGGCGATCGCCTGCCCCATCTCGGTGGTCGAGGCCTTGCCGCCCAGGTCGCCGGTGCGCGGTCCTTCCTTGAGCACCTTCTGGATGGCGGCCAGGATCGCGTCGTGGGCGCGCCGGCCCGCGCCTTCGCCCTTGCCCAGGAAGTCGAGCATCATCGCGCCCGACCAGATTGCGCCGATCGGGTTGGCGATGTTCTGGCCGTAGATGTCGGGCGCGGAGCCATGCACCGGCTCGAACAGCGAGGGGAAGCGGCGCTCCGGATTCAGGTTGGCCGAAGGCGCGAGCCCCAGGGTGCCGGTGCAGGCGGGCCCGAGGTCGGAGATGATGTCGCCGAAGAGGTTGGAGGCGACGACCACGTCGAAGCGTTGCGGCTGCAGCACGAAGCGCGCGCACAGGGCGTCGATGTGCTGCTTGTCCCAGCTCACCTCCGGGAAATGCTCGGCCATCTCGGCCGCGCGCGCGTCCCACCACGGCATGCTCACCGCCACGCCATTGCTCTTGGTCGCCACGGTCAGGTGCTTGCGTGCGCGCTGGCGCGCCTGCTCGAAGGCGAAGCGCAGCACGCGCTCGGTGCCGTGGCGGGTGAAGACGGACTGCTGCATCACCACCTCGCGCTCGGTGCCCTCGAACATGGTGCCGCCCACCGCGGTGTACTCGCCCTCGGTGTTCTCGCGCACGATCAGCATGTCGATGTCGCCAGCGGCGCGGCCGGCGAGCGGGGACGGCACGCCGTCGAAGAGGCGCGCCGGGCGCAGGTTGATGTACTGGTCGAACTCGCGCCGGAACTTCAGCAGCGAGCCCCATAGCGAGATGTGGTCGGGCACCGTGTCGGGCCAGCCGACGGCACCGAAGTAGATCGCATCGACGCCGGCGAGCTGGGCCTTCCAGTCGTCGGGCATCATCTTGCCGGTCTGCAGGTAGTAGTCGCAGCTCGCCCACTCGATGTGCTTGTACTCGAGCGCGATGCCGAACAGCTCGGCCGCGCGGTCGAGCACCCGCAGGCCTTCGGGGATCACTTCCTTGCCAATACCGTCGCCGGGAATGACGGCAATCCTGAATGACGAATCCATGTGCAAACCGCCTCGTTGTTGGGGTGACAGGTGACGGGGACCCGGCGCTCCGGGAGCAGGCACGGGGCCCCGAGTTCGGCGCGGCGGGAAAGCCGCCGCAGCGCGCTCATCTTAGCCACGAGGCGACGGCGCGGACTTTCGTAAGGCGATGCGCCAATCGCAGGATCGCGCGTTCTCCACGCGCAATTCGGAAGCTTGTGCCGGCGCGCGCCGGGCGGGGCGCCAGGACGCTCAGGAATGGGTGGCGAACAGCTTCTCGATCGGATAGAAGTCCTTCACGATCGGAGACTTGATCACGATGAAGCTGAAGTACTTGTCGATGCCGATACGCTGCTCGAGCAGGTCCTCGACGATGCTCTGGTAATGGACGACGCTGCGCGTCACGAACTTCAGCAGGTAGTCGAAGCCGCCGCTGACGAGGTGGCACTCGACGATCTCGTCCACGTTGCGGATGTAGGACTCGAACTTGGTGAAGTCCTCGCGGCGGTGGTCGGACAGCGTCACCTGGGTGAATACCAGCTGCACCGGGCCCAGCTTCTCGAGCTCGACGTGCGCGCCGTAGCCGCTGATGTAGCCCGCCTTCTCGAGGCGCTTGACACGGGTCAGGCAGGGGCTGGGCGACAGCCCGACCGCATCGGCGAGATCGACGTTGGCCGTGCGCCCGTTGCGCTGCAGATGGCAAAGGATGCGCAGGTCTATCCGGTCCAGCTTGGGGGCGCCGTTCGTCGTCATTGGGGAGCGATGGCCATCTGCTTTTCTGATGATTTCATGGTAGCAGGGCGCTGCGGAGCGCACCAAGCGGCGCGCCCCGCAGCGCAGCCGCCTCAGCGCAACGCGGCGCGCACGTCGGGCAGCTCGCGGACCATGTCCAGGGTGCGCCGGACGCGCTCGAACAGCCGCTCGAAGTCGGCGCCCGTGTAGCAGAGCGCAGGCGCGAAGCCGAGGACGTTGTCGCCGAAGGCGCGGAAGATGACGCCGTTGCGGTAGGCAGCGTCGAAGATCCGGTCGGCGAGCTTGAGCGCGGGGTCGAAGCGCGCCTTGGTCTCCTTGTCGGCGACGAGCTCGAGCGCCCCCAGCAGGCCGCGGCTGCGCGCATCACCCACCAGCGGATGATCGAGGAGCGCCTGCAGGCCCTGCTCGAAGTTCGGCGCCTGGCGGATGCCGTTCTCCAGCAGCCCGCCCTCGTGATACAGGCGCAGCACTTCCAGGGCCACCGCCGCGCTGACCGGATGCGCGGAATAGGTGTGGCCGTGCCCGACCGGCAGGTCGTGGCCGCCCGCCTCCGCTATGCCCTCATAGATCGCCTCGCTCATCAGCACCGCACCCATCGGCGCGTAGCCGGCGGTGAGGCCCTTGGCCACGGTCATCACGTCCGGGGTGACGCCTTCGGCCTCGCACGCGAACAGCGGGCCGGTGCGCCCGAAGCCGGTGATCACCTCGTCCACCGCGAACAGGATGTCGAGCTCGCGGCAGGCCTCCTGCATCGCCTTGAGCCAGCCCTTGGGCGGCACGATCACGCCGCCGGAGCCCTGCACCGGCTCGCAGAAGAAGGCGGCGACGCGGTCGCGGCCGATCTCCTGCACCTTCTCCTTCAGCGCGGCCACCGAGGCGCCGATGATCGCCTCCGGATCCGAGCCCACCGGGCTGCGGTACGGGTACGGGGACGGGATCTTGTGCTGGTTGGGCAACGGCACGTCGAAGTTGCGGTGGAAGGCGGCAATGGCGGTCAGCCCCGAGCCCTGCGCCGACGAGCCATGGTAGCCGCGCTCGATGGTGATGAAGTGCTTCTTCTCCGGCTTGCCCAGGGCGTTGTAGTAATGGACGATGAAGCGGATCGCGGAATCCACCGCGTCGGACCCGCCCAGGGTGAAGTACACCTTGCGCAGCGAGGGCGGCGCGAGCTCCACCAGCTTTGCCGCCAGCCGGATCGCCGGCTCCGAGCCGAAGTGGAAGTAGCCGGTGGCGTACGGCAGGCGGCGCATCTGCTCTTCGGCGGCGCGGACGATGCTCTCGTGGCCGTAGCCGACGTTCACACACCACAGGCCGGAGAAGGCGTCGAGCAGTTCCTTGCCCTTGCTGTCGGTGAGGTAGGCGCCGTGACCGGATTCGAGCACGGCCACGCCGCGCCGCTCGTGGGTGCGGTAGTTGACGACGGGGTGAATCAGGTGGTCGCGGTCGAGGGCGACGAGGGAGTCTTTCTGCATGATCTGTCTGCCGAGTTTGCGTTGAAGGGCGGGCTGAACGAGGGCAAGGGCGCTCACCGGCGGCCCTCAGTTCGGAGGGCCGGGGAATGACCTTGACGACGGATTCATGGTAGCCATGGCCCTGCGGCGATAGATTCCGACCATCGGGACCCTGGCGTGCAGATATCGCGAAGACGGCCCGGATTCGGCATATCGTGCCGAGCCCTCCTCCGTGCCCCGGCGGCCGACCAAAGGGCCGCACAGACGCCGGGGGGCGTCGGATTCAGAGGGAAAAGCCGGCCGACCGCCGATCGACGGCCGCCTGGATGTCGCCGGATCGTAGGCCGCGAGTTGTCCGAGCAGCCCTGCTGGCACCGTCTGTCACACCGGCGGTGCAGGCGCCCCCGCCCTCGGCGCCGGGGTTTGCTCAGTAACCTCGGCGGCGGTCCACCAGGCCGATCAGCGGAAGCCCCTCGCGGTGCCGACGAAGGTTGTCCAGCACCACCTCTGCGGAAGTCTCGGCCTGCGTCATGCTCGCGATGTGGGGCGTGACCAGGATGCGCGGGTGGCGCCAGAAGGGGTGGCCCGCCGGCAGCGGCTCGGTATCGAAGACGTCGAGGAAGGCCGCGGACAGGCGTCCGCCGTCGAGCGCGTCCAACAGGTCCGGCTCCACCAGGTGGCCGCCCCGCCCCACGTTCACCAACACTGCGCCCGGCGGCAGGCGCTCGAACAGCCTCCTGGAGAGGATGCCGCGCGTCGCCTCGGTCAAGGGCAGCAGGCAGACCAGGATGTCGGTGCGCGCGAGGAAGGCGTCCAGGCCCTCCTCGCCGGCGTAGCTGTCGATGCCCGGCAGCTGGCGCGCGGTCCGGCTCCAGCCCGCGCACGGGAAGCCGAAGCCCTGCAGCGTCGTGAGCACCGCCTGGCCGAGCACGCCCATGCCGAGCACGCCGACCCGACGCGAGCCCGCGGTGCGCACCCGGATCGGGTTCCACACCGCCTCGCGTTGCTGCGCGGCGTAGGTCAGCCAGTCACGATGGGCCGCCAGCACGGCGAGGGTGGCGTACTCGACCATGCCGGCCACGAGCCCCGATTCGATCATGCGCACCACCGGCACCCCGGGGGGGATGCGCGAGAAATCGAACTGGTCGACGCCGGCGCCCACCGAGAACACGAGCTCCAGGTTCGGAAACGCTTCCGTCAGGTTCTCCGGCGGCTCCCAGGCCGCGAGATAGCGCACCGCGGCCGGGTCGCCGACATCCGGCCAGATGCGGAAATCGACCGCGGGTGCGCGCTCGGCGAACAGCCTCGCCCACACGGCGCCGCGCTCCGGATCGGACTTGTAGAGAAAGCTCATCGGCTCGTTCCGCGACGCTTCAGCACAGCGCCTGATTGATGATGGCGAACTGGCGCACGCCCTCGTCCACATGGGACGGCTCGCCCCGTACCATGGTGATTCCGCTGTCGACCCGGTCGAGACCCATCTCGGCCAGCCAGGGGCTGAGGCCGCCGGATTCATGCACGTCGATGCGCACGAAGGAACCCGCACGGACGCCGATCCAATGGGCGATGAGGGCCTTGGCCCGCTCCGTGTCGGGGGCGACCACCGGCCCGATCGCGTAGCCGCGGCCGAAGCGGCGGCAGAAGGCGAAGCCGACCGGCTCGCCACCGCTGTCGAGCACCACGCAATCCCCCACCTTGCGCAACGCGTCGAGCACCGTGGCCCGCGGCATGCCAAGCGCCCGGCTCGCGAGCCGGGCGAGCTTGGGGCCGTCGCTCGCGCCGACCGGGCGGATGCGTTCGCCGGATGGAGGCACGGCGGTCCCGAGCTGGAACACCGTCCCCTGATGCTGGTGAATTCGACCAATCGCGACAAAGCCGAGGCTCTCGTAAAGCGGCTGGCCGGCGAGCGTGGCAATGAGCATCGTGCTGCGCTCGCCCAGCTCCCGGAGCACCCGGGTCATCAGCTCGCGCCCGATGCCCTTGCCCTGCGCGTCCGGCGAGACGATCACCATGCCGAGGGAGCCGTGCTCGCCGCCGTAGGCCCAGCACGAGGCGGTGCCGAGGATCTTGCCCGCGCATTCGGCGACGAATCCCGTGCCGAGACGGTGGACGAATTGCCAGTCCTCGAGCCGATGGGGCCAGCGCACGGCCTGCGAAAGTGCGTGGACGGCAGGCAGGTCGGCCTCCACCATGCGCCGGTATTCGAGATTGAGTTCAGTGCTCGGAGTGGTCATGAAAGCCTCCTTCAAGTGTCGGCTTACTGTCGCAGGCGGCAGGCTCGATTGATAGGACGTTCTTGCCGTTTGCACCGGCACGCATCAATTCGGCAGGATCGTTCGCAGAGCGCCGAACAAGGAAACTTTGTGCCGCAATCCAGTGCGGATGCGACAGATGGTGCTCGGCGCTTACTCCTATCATCGGTCGGGGAGCGAGAGCCGGCTCGCCGCAGCGGGCGATCGACGACATGACCATCTGAAGGAGCCGCAATGGACCGATTTGATCCCGCAACAATTGTCGTGCCGAGCGCACATTTCATCGGCGGGCGCACCGTCGGCGGCGCCCGCGAAACCCTGGACGTGCGTCGCCCTTCCGACGGCGAGGTGTACGCAGCGCTGCCGCTCGCCGACGCCCACCTGGTGGACCAGGCGGTCGAGGACGCCTGGCGCGCCTTCAAGCAGAGCGACTGGGCGACCCGCGCCCCGCGTGACCGCGCCCGCGTCCTGCACCGCTGGGCGGACCTCATCGAGGCTGACGTGGCCACTCTCGCCCCGCTCGAGGCGGCGGGCTCCACCCGCCCGATCCGCAATGCCGCGAACTGGGACGTGCCGTTCTGCGCCGAGGGCATCCGCTTCTTCGCCGAGTTCGCCGACAAGTGCGGCGGCGAGGTGGTGCCGACCCAGCGCGACCAGCTCGGCATGACCGTGACCGAGCCCTACGGCGTGATCGGCGCGGTCGCGCCGTGGAACTTCCCGCTGGTGATGGCCTCGTGGAAAGTCGCGCCGGCGCTGGCCGCGGGCAACGCCGTCGTGCTCAAGCCCTCGGAGATGACTCCGTTCTCGATCGTGCGCCTGGCCGAACTCGCCATCGCCGCCGGCATGCCGCCGGGCATCTTCAACATCGTGCACGGCGACGGCCGCGTCGGGGATGCGCTGTGCCGCCATCCGCGCGTCTCCAAGGTCACCTTCACCGGCTCGACCCGCACCGGCGCCGCGATCATGGCCGCCTGCGCCGAGAGCGGCACCAAGCCGGTGACGCTCGAGCTCGGCGGCAAGAGCCCGCAGGTGGTCTTTGCCGACGTGGCCGATGTGGACAAGGTGGCGCGCCGGGTGGCGCAGGCCATCAGCACCAACGCCGGCCAGGTGTGCGTCGCCGGCTCCCGCCTGATCGTGCAGCGGGCGATCGCCGACGAGCTCGTCGAGCGCATCGCGGGCGCTTTCGCCGAACTGCTGGCCGGACCGACCTGGGAGGCCGCCAGCACGCTGTCGCCGATCATCTCGCCCCGCGAGATGAGCCGCATCGACGGCATCGTGCGCAAGACCGTGGAACAGGGCGGGAAAATCGTCACCGGCGGGCGCAGCATCGCCGAGGACAGCGGCGGCGCGTTCTACCAGCCGACCATCCTCGCCGACGTGAACATGGACATGGACGCGGTGCGCGACGAGATCTTCGGGCCGGTGCTCACCGTGCAGGCCTTCGAGGATGAGGCCGAGGCCATGCAGCTCGCCGCCCACCCCTCCTACGGCCTGGCCGCCGGCGTGCACACCGCCGACATCAACCGCGCGCTGCGCCTGGCGCGCGGCCTCGAGGCGGGCACCGTGTGGGTCAACCGCTACGGCCGCAGCTGGGACTTCGCCCTGCCCACCGGCGGCTACAAGCGCTCGGGCATCGGCAAGGACCTGGGCCGCGCCGCCTACGAGGCGAACCTGCGCACCAAGACCGTCCTGATCGACTTCGCGGACGACGCGGCCTGATCGGCCCTCGACACCACTGAGTAACACGCCCCGCGCCCCGGCGCGGGGCACATCGCCGCAGCCGTCCTCGCTGCGGCGCCGCGTCCAGGGGCGGAATTGAGCTTGGCACCGGCTGCGGTGCTGCCGCGCGCTCGACCCTTGGCGTCACCCTCATCCCCGTCGCCCGCACTCTGTATATCCAGGCTTGTCTGGCCGCTCATCGCCCTGAAACCCGCGCGGTTGCAGGGGGCGCCGGCAACGCGGCTCGAAAGCGTCGAAGCTGCGCCCGGCCGCCCCGGAGCACGGCAAGACGTGCTGCCTCCCCATTGCAATTCGGACAATTGTGTGATCAGGACGGCCGAATACGGGACGACCGGACAATCGCCGGGTGCTGTAATGCTTCCACGGAAGCAACAAGCGCGGACGGCCCGGCCCATCGAGGTCTTCCGGCGCGGTGCAACCGGACTTGGTTTTTCAAGCCCCCGACATACAACACCCCGTCGACTACAGGAGTAGACAGATGAGCAGCCTGCGCCCCAAGTACATCAGCTTCGATTGCTACGGCACCCTGATCAACTTCCAGATGGCCGAGCTGGCGCGCGAACTCTTCGCCGACCGCATCGCGCCCGAGAACATGGCGCAATTCACCACCGACTTCGCCCGCTACCGGCTGGATGAAGTGATGGGCGACTGGCGGCCGTACGATGAGCTCCTGTGCAATTCGGTGAAACGCACCTGCAAGCGCTGGGGCATCAAGTACCGCGACAACGAGGGGCTGAAGTTCTACCACGCCGTGCCGACCTGGCAGCCGCACCCTGACGTGCCCGCCGCCCTGGCCCGCCTGGCCACCGAGTACAAGCTGGTGATCCTGTCCAACGCCATGGATTCCCAGAT
>JANJTU010000077.1 GCA_024710965.1 Thauera sp.
GGCCTCGTCGTCCAGGCTGGGCTCGGCCTTCACCCACTCGGCCACCGGCAGCTTGAGCTGGCACTCGGCGAGCAGCGCCTGCTCGAGGGCGGACAGCTCCCACTGTTCCTCGACGCTGTCGACCGGCACGTAGCGGCGGAAGATGTCGTGGACGACGCCCTGACGCATCGCGCGGATGGTCTCGGTGATGTCCTCGCTCTCGAGCAGCTCGTTGCGCTGCTGATAGATCACCTTGCGCTGGTCGTTCGCCACGTCGTCGTATTCGAGCAGCTGCTTGCGGATGTCGAAGTTGCGCTGCTCGACCTTGCGCTGCGCCGACTCCAGCGAACGGGTGACCATCGCGTGCTCGATCGCCTCGCCTTCGGGCATCTTCAGCCGCACCATGATCGCGTTCAGGCGCTCGCCGGCGAAGATCTTCATCAGCGGATCTTCCAGCGACAGGAAGAAGCGCGAGGAGCCGGGGTCGCCCTGGCGGCCGGAGCGGCCACGCAGCTGGTTGTCGATGCGGCGCGACTCGTGGCGCTCGGTGCCGATGATGTGGAGGCCGCCGGCGGCGAGCACCTGCTCGTGCACCTGCTTCCATTCCTCGCGCATCGCCGCGATCCGCGCCTCCTTCTCGCCTTCAGGCACGCCCGGGTCGTCGCGCAACAGGGCGACCGGCTTCTCGATGTTGCCGCCGAGGACGATGTCGGTGCCGCGGCCGGCCATGTTGGTCGCGATCGTGACCACGCCCGGGCGGCCGGCCTGGGCGACGATCTGCGCCTCGCTGTCGTGCTGCTTGGCGTTGAGCACCTGGTGCTCGATCTTTGCCTTCTTCAGCACGCCGGAGAGGAACTCGTTGGTCTCGATCGAGGTCGTCCCCACCAGCACCGGCTGGCCGCGCTCGACGCAGCCGCGGATGTCCTCGATCACTGCATCCCACTTTTCCTTCGCCGTGCGGTAGACCTTGTCGTTCTCATCGCGGCGCTGCATCGGCCGGTTGGTCGGGATGACGACGGTCTCGAGACCGTAGATCGAGTGGAACTCGAAGGCCTCCGTGTCGGCGGTACCGGTCATGCCGGCGAGCTTGCCGTACATGCGGAAGTAGTTCTGGAAGGTGATCGAGGCGAGCGTCTGGTTCTCGGCCTGGATGCGCACGCCCTCCTTCGCCTCGACCGCCTGGTGCAGGCCGTCGGACCAGCGCCGGCCCGGCATCAGACGCCCGGTGAACTCGTCGACGATCACCACCTCGCCGTTCTGCACGACGTACTGCTGGTCCTTGTGGTAGAGCGCGTGGGCGCGCAACGCTGCATAGAGGTGATGCACGAGCAGGATGTTGCCCGGCTCGTAGAGGCCGCCGCCCTCGCTCAGCAGGCCCATGCGCACGAGAATCTGCTCTGCGGTCTCGTGGCCCTGCTCGGTCAGCAGCACCTGGTGGGCCTTCAGGTCCACCGTGTAGTCACCCGCCTCGACGACCGCGTCCTTGTCGTCGAGCCCGCCTTCCTGCTTCTTCAGCAGCGGCGCGACCTGATTCATCTTCAGGTAGAGCTCGGTGTGATCCTCGGCCTGGCCGGAGATGATCAGCGGCGTGCGCGCCTCGTCGATCAGGATCGAATCCACCTCATCGACGATGGCGAAGTTCAGCGCGCGCTGCACGCGCTCGTCGACCGCGTACACCATGTTGTCGCGCAGGTAGTCGAAGCCGAACTCGTTGTTGGTGCCGTAGGTGATGTCGGCCGCATAGGCCGCCTGCTTCTCGGCGTGCGCCATGCGCGACAGATTGCAGCCGGTGGTGAGGCCGAGGAAGCCGTAGATGCGCCCCATCCACTCGGCGTCGCGGCTGGCGAGATAGTCGTTGACGGTGATGACGTGCACGCCCTTGCCGGCGAGCGCGTTGAGATAGGCGGGCAGCGTCGCGACCAGGGTCTTGCCCTCGCCGGTGCGCATTTCGGCGATCTTGCCGTTGTGCAGCACCATCCCGCCGACGAGCTGGACGTCGAAATGACGCATGCCATGGACCCGCTTGCCGGCCTCGCGCACGACGGCGAAGGCTTCCGGCAGCAGGGCGTCGAGCGTCTCCCCGTTCGCCACCCGCTGCTTGAACTCGACCGTCTTGCCTCGCAGCGCCTCGTCGGGCAGCGCGGAGATTTCCGCCTCGAGCGCGTTGATCTGGCGCACGGTCTGAAGGTACTGGCGGACGAGGCGGTCGTTGCGACTACCGAAAATCTTCTTGAGCAGGCCGGAGATCATGTTTGAGGGTCGACGTCGATTCGGCAAAGGCGCGAGTTTATCATGTCGTACCCCGCCGCCTCATGACGGTTCACCACAGGCCCGCCCACAGCATGAGCCAGCTCCTCCACCGCTACCTCGGCAGCGGCGACGCCCTCGCCCGCCTGCAGGATCATGCCGCGCGCCTGCGCCGGCTGCAGGGCGCGCTCGAGTCCGCCCTGCCGCCGCAGCTCGTCGCGCAGTGCCAGGTCGCCAACCTCAAGGACGGCACGCTGGTCGTCGCGACGCGCGGCGGCGCCATTGCGGCGCGGCTGAAGCAGATGCTGCCGAGCCTGATCGAGCACTTCGCCCGCGCCGGGCATGCGGTGCAGGCGATCAAGGTGAAGGTGGCGACACCGGAGCAGGCCGAATGGCGCCGGCCGCCGCCCGAGCGCCACATCTCCGCCGACGCCAAGGCCGGCCTCGCCCAGTTCGCCGCCACGCTGCCGGCGGATTCGCCGCTGCGCGCATCGCTCGAACGCCTCGTGCGGCGCGGGCGCGACTGAAGCCGGCAACGGGCGCGCCTGCCCTCTTTCGGCTTCACCGGCCGCCACCTTCCGCGGGCCGGACGATGACGCTCAGCCCAGCGGGACGAGCACGCGCTCGAGCGCGAACAGCGCGAGGAAGACGAACAGCACGACGAGCGCGACGCGGAAGGCCTTCCATGCCCAGGCGCGGTAGCGCGGATTGCCGGTCAGCATCCACAGGATCAGCGAGCCGCCGATGCCGAGCACGGCGAGCAGCATGAACAGGCGCATGAGCAACATCGCAACGACCTCCGGTGGGCGCCCGGCCCACGCGCCGAACAGCGGATCAGGGCGCCGGCCGCCGCGCCCGCCGCAGCGGGTTCAGGCCGCCCCGAGCGTGAGCGGGGCGAACTGGTGCGCGACCGCCGGCGGCGTGAGCGCCGCGCGATCGAAGGTGACGATCTCCCATGCCTCCTGGTCTTCCAGCAGCACGCGCAGCACCTGGTTGTTCAGCGCATGCCCCGCCTTGTGCGCGGAATATGCCGCCAGCAGCGGGTGTCCGCACAGGTACAGGTCGCCGATCGCGTCCAGCACCTTGTGCTTGACGAACTCGTCGGCATAACGCAGGCCTTCGGCATTGAGGACGCGGTACTCGTCCATGACGATCGCGTTCTCGAGGCTGCCGCCGAGAGCGAGCCCGTTGGCGCGCATGAACTCCACGTCCTGCATGAAGCCGAACGTGCGCGCGCGGGCGACGTCGCGGACGTAGGAGTGCTCGGCGAAGTCGATCGTCACCGCGGTCGAGGTGCTGTCGATCGCCGGGTGGTTGAAGACGATGGAAAAGCTCAGGCGGAAGCCGTCGTAGGGTTCGAGGCGGACCCACTTGTCGCCTTCGACGTACTCGACCTTCTTCTTCACGCGCAGGAACTTCTTCGCCACCGCCTGCTCCTCGATGCCGGCCGACTGGAGCAGGAAGACGAAGGGCCCCGAACTGCCGTCCAGGATCGGGATCTCCGGCGCATCGACGTCGACATGCAGGTTGTCGATGCCCAGGCCGGCGAGCGCCGACATCAGGTGCTCGACCGTGCCGACCTTCTGCCCGCCCCGCTCGAGGCCGGAGCACATGCGCGTGTCGCACACGGAATAGGGATCGGCGGGCAGGTCCAGCGGCGGATCGAGATCCACGCGATGAAACACGATCCCGGTATCGGGCGCGGCGGGGCGCAACACCAGATTCACCTTGCGTCCGCCGTGCAGGCCGACACCAGTGGCCTTGACGATGGATTTGAGGGTGCGCTGCCTGATCATTGTCGAAATCCTCTTTGAAGCCGGCAGTTTATCACGCGGCTTCTGGCCGCCCCGGCTATCGGCCCGATGCAGTGAGCCTGTTGCGGCGCCGATGTTGCACCACAACAACCATTGCCGGGCGGTCGACGAAAAACGGGCACCGCTACGGACCGGAGGCAGCGGTCCGAAGCAGTGCCCGTGGCGGCCGGGCGCACGCGGCGCCCGCCGGATGGCGCAGGTCAGTCGGCCTGGCGGCGCAGGAAGGCCGGGATGTCGTAGGTGCCGACGCCGCTCGTGCTCATCGCCTCGACCGTGGTGCGGCGACCACTGCGCATCACCGCCGGCACGTCCAGGTTGTTCATGTCGATCGCGCTGCCGGCCATCGGCGCGCCGTAGGTGCCGGTGCCCTGCACCACCTGCATCACCGGCTGGCGCGCGGAACGCGGTGCGCCCAGACCGGTGGCGACGACGGTGATGCGGATGCGGTCCTCCATGCTCTCGTCGAACACCGTGCCGTACTTGACGAAGGCTTCCGGCGCGGCGAAGGCCTGCACGGTCTTCACCGCGTCGCGCACTTCGGACATCTTCAGCGAGCGGCTCGCGGTGATGTTGATCAGCACGCAGCGCGCGCCGGACAACTCGGTGCCCTCGAGCAGCGGCGACACCGCGGCCTGCTCGGCAGCGATGCGCGCACGGTCCATGCCGGAGGCTTCGGCCGAGCCCATCATCGCGCGCCCCATCTCGGCCATCGCGGTGCGCACGTCCTGGAAGTCGACGTTCACCAGGCCGGGCACGTTGATGATCTCGGCGATGCCGCCAACGGCGCTGCGCAGCACGTTGTCCGCCGAACGGAAGCAGTCCTCGAAGCCGGCGTCGTCGCCGTAAACTTCCAGCAGCTTGTCGTTGAGGACGATGATCAGCGAGTCGACGTAGCGGGTCAGTTCCTCGACGCCGCTTTCCGCAACGCGCAGGCGGTTCTCGAAGTCGAAGGGCTTGGTCACGACCG
This sequence comes from Thauera sp., assembly GCA_024710965.1. GTDB lineage: Bacteria > Pseudomonadota > Gammaproteobacteria > Burkholderiales > Rhodocyclaceae > Thauera. Next base: position 5,008 of record JANJTU010000077.1, read on the forward strand.
CAACGGTCAGGATGCCCATCTCCTTGGCGATCTCGGCCACGACCGGCGCAGCGCCGGTGCCGGTGCCGCCACCCATGCCGCCGGTGATGAAGCACATGTGGGCGCCGTCGAGCGCCGCGGCGATCGCGTCGCGCGAATCCTGCGCCGCCGCACGGCCGGCTTCGGGCTTCGAGCCTGCGCCCAGACCCGAGTTGCCCAGCTGGATCTTGTTCGGGGCGAGGCAGCGATTGAGCGCCTGTGCATCGGTGTTGGCGACGATGAATTCGACGCCCTGCACCCCTTCCCGGATCATGTGATCGACGGCATTGCCGCCGGCGCCACCGACACCGATCACCTTGATGATCGTGCCGGTCTGCTCCTTCTCAACGATTTCAAACATTTGCCTCGCCTCCTGAAAAACAACCCC
>JANJTU010000108.1 GCA_024710965.1 Thauera sp.
GGACGAACTGGTAGAAGGTCACCAGCACCGCGACGGGATTGCCCGGCAGGCCGAACAGCCACGCATCGCCGACGCGCCCGAAGGCCATCGGCCGTCCGGGCTTGATGTCGATCTTCCAGAACGCGACCTCGCCCAGGCGATTCACGAGTTCGCGGATGAAGTCCGCCTCGCCCACCGACACGCCGCCGCTGGTGATGATCACGTCGGCCGCGCGCGAGGCAACGGCGAAGGCGGGCACGAGCGCGGCGGGGTGGGCGGGGCTGACGCCCATGTGGAGCAGCTCGCAGTCGAGCTGGCTGAGCAGGCCGAAGAGGGTGTAGCGGTTGCTGTCGTAGACCTCCCCCGGTGCGAGCGGGCGGCCGATCGAGGCGATCTCGTCGCCGGTGGAGAAGAAGGCCACGCGCAGCCGGCGCCGCACCGCGACCTCGGCGATGCCGAGCGAGGCGATGAGGCCGAGCTCGGCCGGCCCGCAGCGGGTGCCGGCGGCGAGCGCGACGCCGCCCTCGGCGAGGTCCTCGCCGGCGCGGCGCAGGTTCTGGCCGGCCTGCTGCCCGGGGGGGACGAAGACGCGGTCGTGCTCGCGGCGTGCGATCTCCTGCACGACGATGGTGTCGGCGCCCTGCGGAATGGCGGCGCCGGTCATGATGCGCACCGCCTGGCCGGCGCCGACGATGCCGGAGAAGGGGCGGCCGGCGAAGGCGGTGCCGACCACGGCGAGCGCCGTCTCGGCGCCGGCGGCGAGGTCGGCGGCGCGCACCGCGTAGCCGTCCATCGCCGAATTGTCGTGGGCGGGGACGTTGTAGGGGGCGACCACGTCCTGCGCGAGCACGCGGCCGAGCGCGGCACGCACGGCGACGCGCTCCCAGCCCTCGACCGGGGCGAGCGCGTCGAGGATGGCGCGGCGCGCCTCGGCGACGCCGAGGAAGTTGCGCCCGGCGTCATTGCCTGGAGATTGCTGGGTCATCTGCGGGTATCCGAAAGGCCGCAACCGCCACCGGTCGCGGGGGCGGCCATTTTCCCACAACGCCGCCGCGCGTGTGGACGCGATGGCGCCCCGGCCGCGGCCGGCAGCGCCGCTATGACGCGGTGCCGCTTGCCGGCCGGCGCTCGCGCGCTGGCATGAGGGCGGCTGCGCTCACAGCGCGCCGTAGGAATGCAGGCCGCTGAGGAACATGTTCACGCCGATGAAGGCGAAGGAGGTGACGAGCAGGCCGACCACCGCCCACCACGCCAGCAGCGCGCCGCGCAGGCCCTTGGTGAGGCGCATGTGCAGCCAGGTGGCGTAGTTCAGCCACACGATCAGGGCCCAGGTCTCCTTCGGGTCCCACTGCCAGTAGGTGCCCCAGGCCTCGGCCGCCCACAGCGCGCCGAGGATGGTGGCGATGGTGAAGAAGGCGAAGCCGATCGCGATCGACTTGTACATCACGTCCTCGAGCACGCGCGGCGCCGGCAGGCGCGAGGCGAGGATGCCGCGCTCGGCGAGCAGGTAGGCGGTGCCGACCATCGCCGCGAGCGCGAAGGCGCCGTAGCCGATGAAGTTGGTCGGCACATGCACCTTCATCCAGTAGGACTGCAGCGCCGGGATCAGGGGCTGGATCTCGTGCGCTTCGCGGCTGAAGGTGTACCAGAGCAGGAAGGCGACCGCGGCCGAGATCACCAGCAGCACGAAGGCGCCCATGCGGCGCGTGGCGTAGCGCAGCTCGTAGTACAGGTAGAGCAGGGCGGTCATCAGCGAGAACAGGACGAAGACTTCATACAGGTTGCTGATCGGGATGTGGCCGATGTCGGGCCCGATCAAATACGACTCGTACCAGCGCACGAAGAGGCCGGTGGTGCCCATCGTCGCGGCGATCCAGGTCAGCGCCGAGCCGGTGCGTTCGCCAAAGTCGGAGCGGGCAAGCAGGCCCAGCCAGTAGGCGCCGGTGGCGATGAAGACGAGCGCGCTCATCCACATGATCGCGGTCTGGCTGGAGATCAGGTACTTCAGGAAGAAGGTTTCCTCGGCGCGGGCGAGGTTGCCCTGGTAGAGGCCGATGCTGGCGAGCGACAGCACCGCGACGGCGGCGAGAAAGGGGCGGAACGGCTTCCAGTGCCAGCCGATGGCGGCGAGGAGCGGCACGTGCAGGAGCAGGATGCCCTTGTCGTAGACGTCCATGAAGTCGCCGTAGGCGACGAAGGCGATGCCGGCGCCGACGACGAGTGCGAGCGCGTACAGCCAGTCGAGTGTGCCGAGGGCGCGCAGCCAGTGTTGCCGCGGCGGCAGGAAATCGGTGGGCGAGGCGGAGGCAGCGCCGGCGGCGGGCGCGGACGAGCGTGCAAGTTCCATCATGAGTCTCGAGCCGGGTCGGAGGGAGTAATGGCGGCCGGCGCCGCGCCGAGGGCGGCGCGCAGGCCTGCCGCGTGGCGCTGGAAGGTTTCGTCGACGTCCATCGCCTTGCGGTTGGAAGACAGCGCGACGAGGGCTTCGTTCGGCTTGAGCAGCACGAACAGGCGCCGTTCGCGGATGTAGAGCATGGCGAACACGCCCAGCACCAGCAGCAGCGAGCCGAGGTATACCAGCGGCTGGCCGGGCGAGCGCGTGGCCTGCAGCACGGTGGCCTGGCGCTGTTCGTAGGCGGTGAGCTGCAGATACACCGGCGCGCCGTAGAACAGGCTGTCGGACAGGGCGGCGATGCTGTCGTTGACATAGGTGGCGCGCGCCGGCGTGAGCTCCAGCACGGGCAGGCCGGCCCGCTCGCGCGCCATCAGCCACGCTTCCCAGGCCACGCCCTGCAGGATCTTGACGAAGACGTCGGCGGCACGCTCCTGCTCGGCGGCCGGCACCGTCTGCTCGAGGAACTTGCCCACCGACTCGTAACCCTTGTCGGCAAAGAGCGTCAGCGTGTGCTCGGCGGTCTGCGCCAGCGCGGCACGCATCGGCGCGCTGGCGGCGTCGTTGCCAAAGCTGCGCGCCGCGAAGCGGCCGGCCAGCTCGGCGCGGCCGGCGGGGCCGAGCACGAGCTGATGCAGGGCGAACCAGGTCTCGACCTTGCCGTCCTCGTCGAGCGGCAGCCGCATGTAGCGGAAGGGTTCCGACTGCGCGCCGCGCACGCCCGCGTACAGGAACCAGCGCTCGCCCTGCTGGATCGGCAGCATGTAGTTCTGGAACTCGCGCGCCTGGCCGGCCTCGTCCCGCAGCTTGAAGGTGTAGCTCGGGCCGATGTTGCGCATGTCCCTGGGGCTCGGCGCCTTTGCACCGCTGCCCAGGTGCTGCTGCAGCTTCTCCATGCCGCGTGCGTCGGCGGCGGCGTCGCCGGTGCTCATGTCCTCGACATTGAAGGCCTTGAAGTCGGTCAGTTCGAGCGCGTAGCGAACGCTCGGGTGGCTGAGCTGCAGCGTGTCGCCGACCGCAGCCTCGAGCGTCATCAGCGTGCCCGCCAGGCCCGGCAGCAGGCTGTGTGCGCTCAGCTTGAGCAGCGAGCCACCGTCGTCGAAGCTGGACTGGTAGAGCGCGATGCCGCGGTACTCGAACGGCTTGTTGACCTCGATCGTGCGCTCGAACGAGGCGCCGGTCTCGGCGTCGGTGACCACGATGTCGCTGGCGAAGCGCTTCGGCATGCCGTTCTCGTAGTGGTCGATGTGGAAGGTCTTGAGCGCGATCGTGAACGGCAGTTCCTGCAGCAGGATGCCGTCGCCGACGCTGAGGACGGCGATGTTGGCGGCGCGCCCCTCGGGGATGAAGATGTTGCCGCGGAAGCTCGGGTTGCCGGTGCCGAGGCGGGCCGAGGCGGGGATGTCGGCGATGAGCTGGTTGCCGCTCGTCGCCTGCTTGCCGCCGAGCCACATCTGCAGCTTCAGGGGCAGGTCGCCGTCGAGCAGGCCGCCGACGCAGATCAGCACGATCGCGCCATGGGCGAGGAAATAGCCGGCGCGCCCGGCGCTGCCCTGCTTGGCGGCCACCAGCACGCCGTCGCTGCGCGCATCGGTGCGGAAACGGAAGCCTGCGCGCGCGAGGTAGGCCTGCACGCGCGCCACGGCGGCCTCGCCCGCATGCGCCGGGGCGAAGCTGTCCTGGTGGCTGAACTGGCGCAGCGAGGCTGCGCGCGCGTGCTCGCGGAAATGGCGCATCTCGCGCAGCATCGGTGCGCTCTGGCGGGCGATGCAGAGCGAGGTCGAGACGACGAGGAAGGCGAGGATGACGACGAACCAGGGCGCGTTGTAGACGGAGTACAGGCCCAGCGTTTCGAACACCGGAAACCAGAACGGTCCGAACTGGTTCAGGTAGGCATTGAAGGGTTCGTTCTGCCGTACCACGGTGCCGATCACCGAAGCGATCGAAAGCACCGTCAGCAGGCTGATGGCGAAGCGCATCGAGCTCAGCAACTCGAACAATGCGCGAGCGGTGCCGCGTTGCATGCTGGCCCCTGGAGGAGTCGGTCGGGCGTCCGGTCGCCGGCCTGGTGCGGAAGTCGAGGCGGGCGCGAGGGCGCCGGACAATGAAAAAGGGCGGCCTCGCGGCCCGCCCTTCGTCGTGTGGCTAGCTGTGGTGCGCCCTCAGCGCAGGCCGGCGGCGTAGTCGGCGACGGCCTTGATCTCCGGATCGGTCATCTTGATCGCGATCATGCGCATCATGCGGTTGGGGTCGTTGGCGCGCACGCCGTCGCGGAAGCCCTTCAGCTGCGCCTCGGTGTATTCGGCGAACTGGCCGGAGATGCGCGGGTACTGCGCGGGCAGGCCGGCACCGGCGGGGCCGTGGCAGGCGGCACAGGCGGGCACCCCCTTGGAGGCGATACCGGCGCGCCAGATCTTCTGGCCGAGGTCGACGGTCTCGATGTTCTTGGCCGGCTCGGGCTTGAGTTCGGAGCTGGCGAAGTGCTTGGCGAGTGCCTTCATGTCGGCTTCTTCAAGGCCCGCGACCATGGCGCCCATGACGGCGTTCTCGCGCACCGGGGCGGCACCGTTCCAGCCCTTGAATTCGCGCAGCTGCTTGAAAAGGTAATCCTCGTGCTGCCCGGCCAGCTTCGGGTTCGCCGCGAGCTGGCTGTTGCCGTCGGCGCCATGACAGCCAGCGCAGATCGTTTCGGCGGTCTGTTTCGCCTTGGCGAGGTCGGGAGCCTGGTCCTGGGCCTGAAGGCTGCCGGCAAGCAACAACAGCGACGACAGCAGCAGGGAACGCTTGATCATGATGTCCTCGGAAAGCCGTGAGTGATTATTTCAAACGCGGTATTCTATATCACGAATCCCGCCTTGCGCGATGCGATGTGGGCTTTCGCCCGCATGCAGCAGGGTTTTGCGCCCCTTTTCCGATGCCTCTCTTCCGCAACGCACAATTCGAAATCTCGATCGCAAAGCCGTCCGGCCTGCCGCCCGCCTCGGGCGCGGAAATCGCCTTCGCCGGCCGCTCCAATGCCGGCAAGTCGAGCGCGATCAACACCCTTGCAGGCCATGTCCGCCTCGCCTTCGTGTCGAAGACGCCAGGGCGCACCCAGCTCATCAACTTCTTCCGTCTCAACAGTGGCGCGCTGCTGGTCGATCTGCCCGGCTACGGCTATGCCGCGGTGCCGGAGAAGATCCGCCGGCAGTGGCAGGGCCTGATCGAGACCTACCTGAAGAAGCGCGAGAGCCTCATCGGCCTGGTGCTGATCATGGATTCCCGCCACCCGCTGACGCCGCTCGACCGGCAGATGATCGACTGGTTCGTCCCCTCCGGGCGGCCGATGCACATCCTGCTGACCAAGTGCGACAAGCTGTCGCGCGGTGCAGCGAGTGCGGTGCTGCAGTCGGTGCGGCGTGAAATGGCCGGCTACGGGCCGCGGGTGACGGTGCAGCTGTTCTCCAGCCTCAAGAAGACGGGCGTGGAGGAAACCGAGCGCGTCGTCGCCGGCTGGCTGGGGCTGGGCGATGCGGGCGCGCCGTCCGGCCTGGCCGAGCCGGAGCCTGGTGCGGATGAGTGCGACCGGGCCGTGGACACAAAAACCCCCGGCCAGGGGATGTAGCCGGGGGTCAAAATGCCTTACCGGGAGTAAGGCACCCGCTCAGGGAGGTGAAGCGGGAGATGCCCGAACGCAAAGCTCGACAGCATCCATTTGCTAAGATAGACGTTCTTTCGCGAAGTTCCGAGCGAAATCCATTACCGCGCGTATCGCGGCGTCGATCTGCCGGCGATGCGCGACGATTCAAGTTCCCCGAGGTGCGAGACCACGATGCGACCGACAGCAGCCTTTCCCGCGACCCGCATGCGCCGCATGCGCCGTGACGACTTTTCCCGCCGCCTGATGCGCGAGAACGTGCTCACGGCCGACGACCTGATCTACCCGGTGTTCGTCCTCGAAGGGCAGGGCCGGACCGAGGCCGTGCCGTCGATGCCGGGCGTCAGCCGCGTGTCGCTCGACAAGCTGCTGCGCGTGGCCGATGAGGCGATGACGCTCGGCGTGCCCGCGCTGGCGCTGTTCCCGGTGGTCGACGCCGCGGGCAAGACGCCCGGCGCCGAGGAGGCCTGGAACCCGGACGGCCTCGTGCCGCGCGTCGTGCAGGCGCTGAAGGCGCGCTTCCCGGAACTGGGTGTGATCACCGACGTGGCGCTCGACCCCTACACCAGCCACGGCCAGGACGGCCTGATCGACCCGGACGATGCGCGTGGCTACGTGCTGAACGACGAGACCCTCGAGGCGCTGGCGAAGCAGGCGCTGTGCCACGCCCAGGCCGGCGCCGACGTGGTGGCGCCGTCGGACATGATGGACGGCCGTGTCGCCCGCATCCGCGCCGAGCTCGATGCCGACGGCCGCATCCACACCCGCATCCTCGCCTACGCGGCGAAGTACGCGTCCAGCTTCTACGGCCCGTTCCGCGACGCCGTGGGCTCGGCCGGCAACCTCGGCAAGGGCAACAAGTACACTTACCAGATGGACCCGGCCAACAGCGACGAGGCGATCCGTGAGGTCGCGCTCGACATCGCCGAGGGCGCCGACATGTTCATGGTGAAGCCGGGCATGCCCTACCTCGACATCGTGCGCCGGGTGAAGCATGAACTGCAGGTGCCGACCTACGTGTACCAGGTCAGCGGTGAGTACGCGATGCTGAAGGCCGCGGCGGCCAACGGCTGGCTGGACGAAAAGGCCTGTGCCCTGGAGGCGCTGCTGGCCTTCAAGCGCGCGGGCGCCGATGGCATCCTGACCTACTATGCGCTCGACGCGGCGCGCTGGCTGAAGACCGGCGCCTGAACGAACTCCCGCGCGCCGCGCGCCCGGGTCAGGCGAGCAGGCGGCCGAGGCGGCGGCGCAAGTCGAGGATCGAGGCGATCTTCACGTCCACATAGGCGGGCTGGCGCAGGTCGCGGCCGACGAGCACGGTGCGCATGCCCAGCCGCTTCGCCGTGCGCAGGTTCTCCGCCGAGTCCTCGATCATGATGCAGCGCGACGGCACCAGGCGCTGCGACGACAGCAGCCGGCGATAGGCACCCACCCCCGGCTTGGGCTGGTAGGCGAGGTCCTCGATGCCGATCACCGCCTCGAACACGTCGCGCACGCCCATGAGCTCGAGCACGGTGACGGCGTAGTGGCGCGGGGCGTTCGAGAACAGGAACTTGCGCCCCGGCAGCCGGCGCAGCATGCCGCGCAGCGCGCGCTCGAACACCATCATCTCGTGCAGGTGCTCGAAGCGGTGCGTCTCGACCAGGAAATGGCGCGGATCGGTGCCGTGGTGGCGCATCAGCCCGAGCAGCGTGGCGCCGTAGCGGCGCCAGTAGTGCATGCGCAGCGCGTTGGCCTCGTCGGGCCCGAGCGCCAGGTGGTGCTCGAGATAGGCCGTCATGCTGCGGTTGATGTGCGGGAAGATGTGCGGACTGGCGTCGTGCAGGGTGTTGTCGAGGTCGAACAGCCAGACGGGGGCGGCGGTCATGGGCGGTGTGCGCTGAAGGGAGGGCTGCCGCAGGCGCGGGCAGGGTGGGAGGCGGCGGAAAGGAGTGGCGGCGATCAGTGTCCGGGGCGGGGCTGGAAGCGGACGATGCTGCGGCCGTCCTCGGTGGTCTTCGGCGCGGCCTTCCAGGCGTGGCCCTGGATGATCTCGAAGCTGGCGGGCAGGCGGCCATCGACGCGCAGCCGGTCGTAGGCCGCGCGTGCGGCGAGCCAGCCGCGGCGGCCGGAGAGGCCGCGTGGGCGCGTCGTGGCGGCATTGTTGCCGCCGGTGGCGCGCAGGTCGCGCAGCAGGTCGTCGACATCGGCATAGGTCAGCGTCAGCATCTCCATGTCCATCACCGGGTCGGCGAAACCCGCCTTCACCAGGGCGTCGCCGATGTCGTGCATGTCGATGAAGCGGTGCACGCGGTCGCCCTGCGTCGCGGGCAGGGCGGCGCGCAGTTCGCGCAGCGAATCCGGCCCGAGCGTGGAGAACATCAGCAGGCCGCCGACCTCGAGCGTGCGGTGGATCTCACGCAGCGCCGGCAGCGGGTCATCGAGCGCCGGGAACATCAGGTTGGACCACACCAGGCCGAGGCTGCCGCGCGCCAGCGGCAGCGCCGCGGCGTCGGCCGCGACGTGGGGCAAGGGCTGGCTGCCGCCGAACAGCCGGCGCAGCAGGCCGCCGCGGCCGGCCTCGGTGCGCGCCCGTTCGCCCGCGCGTGCGAGCATCGGCGGCGCGAAGTCGGCCGCCAGCACGGTGGCCTGCGGGAAGCGCTGGGCAAGGCGGGCGAGATCCTGGCCGGTGCCGCAGCCGAGGTCGAGCACGCGTCTGGGCTCGAGGCGGATATAGTCGAGGCGCTCGTCCATGCGCCGCGCGATCTCGCGCGCGAGCACGTCGGCGCCGTCGCTGGTGGCGGCGGCGCGGGCAAAGCGCCGCCGCAGCAGGGCGCGGTCGAGGCCGAACTCCGCCGCCGCGGCGCGCTCGCCCATCGCTGCGGGGTTCAGATCGCGCTCAGGCCGAGGCGCGCGAACAGGCTGTCGTCGCGGTCGGCACCGGGGTTGTCGGTGGTGAGCAGGCGCTCGCCGTAGAACATCGAGTTGGCGCCGGCCATGAAGCACAGGGCCTGCAACTCGTCGCTCATCTGCTGGCGGCCGGCGGACAGGCGCACATAGCTGGTCGGCATCGTGATGCGCGCGGCGGCGATGGTGCGCACGAACTCGAAGGGGTCGAGTGCGCCGGCGCCTGCGAGCGGCGTGCCGGGAATCTGCACCAGGTTGTTGATCGGCACCGATTCCGGCGGGGTGGGCATGTTGGCGAGCTGGGCGAGCAGCGAGGCGCGCGCGGCGCGGCTCTCGCCCATGCCGACGATGCCGCCGCTGCAGACGTTGATGCCGGCGCCGCGCACCTTGTCGATGGTGTTCAGGCGGTCCTGCATCGTGTGCGTGGTGATGACCTGGCCGTAGAACTCGGGCGCGGTGTCGATGTTGTGGTTGTAGTAGTCGAGGCCGGCGTCGGCGAGCTGCTCGGCCTGGCCTTCCTTCAGCATGCCGAGCGTGACGCAGGTCTGCAGCCCGAGCTTCTTCACCTCGCGCACCATCTCCAGCACCGGCTCGAGATCCTTGTCCTTCGGTCCGCGCCAGGCCGCGCCCATGCAGAAGCGGCTCGCACCCTTGGCCTTGGCGGCGCGGGCGTTCTCGAGCACCTCGGCGATCGGCAGCAGCTGTTCGCGCTCCAGCCCGGTGTTGTAGCGCGCCGACTGCGAGCAGTAGCCACAGTCTTCCGAGCAGCCGCCGGTCTTGATCGAGAGCAGCGTCGAGCGCTGGATCGCGTTGGCGTCGAAGTGGGCGCGATGCACCTGCTGCGCCTGGAATACGAGGTCGAAGAAGGGCTGCTCGAAGAGCGCCTCCACCTCGGCGACGGACCACCGCTTGCGCGCCGTGCTCGCGGCAGGGTGCGGATGACAGGTGGCGGCTGCGGTCGAAGTCATTGTCATTTCAGGCTTTCCGGGCTGTAATTACGAACCCCGCATGTTCTGTCAAAGGCCGAAATCTTGTCAAACGCCACGCTCGGTTTTCGCGCCTTGCTCGGGCGTTGCCGCGATCTCCTGCTGCCGCAGGACTGCTTTGTGTGCGGCGCCAGCGCGGGCGGAGCGGCCGTGTGCGCGGCCTGTGCGGCCGAGTTGCCGCGCGTGGCGGACGCCGCCTGCCCGGTGTGTGCTCTGCCCTGCGCCGCCGGCCTGGCGTGCGGCCGCTGCAGTCGCGAGCAGGCGGCCTTCGACGCGACGCGGGCGGTCTTCGACTATGCGTTTCCCGTCGATGGGATGATCCAGGCGCTGAAGTATCGCCAGCGCTTCGCGCTCGCCCGCTATCTGGGCGATGCGCTGGCGGTGGCCGGGCACGCCATGGGCGACGCTGCGGACCTGATCCTGCCGATGCCGCTGCATCCGCGCCGCCTGGCCGCGCGCGGCTTCAACCAGGCGGTGGAGCTTGCGCGTCCGCTGGCGCGGGCGACGGGCCGGCCGCTGGCGCTGACCGTGGTGCACCGGCGGCGCGACACCCCGGCGCAGGCCACGCTCGGTCGTGACGAGCGGGAGCGCAACCCGCGCGGAGCCTTCAGTTGCGGCGTGGCGCTCGAGGGGCGGCGGATCCTGGTCGTGGATGACGTGATGACGACCGGGGCGACCCTGGACGAACTGGCGCGCTGCCTGAAGCGGCAGGGCGCGGCCTGGGTGGGGAACCTCGTCGTCGCGCGCACGCCGGCGCCCGGCTGAGCTAGAGTGGCGTCCGCGCCTCCGACGAGCGGGGCGCATCTGCCGCGTCCATGCCCCCCGCGCCGCGGCGAGCCGGGGGCGTCGAACTGGCAGCCCCTTGTCTGAATCCGCCGTTGCCGAAGCCTGTCGCCGATGTTTGAAATCGTCCTCTACCAGCCCGAAATCCCGCCCAACACCGGCAACATCATCCGCCTCGCCGCCAACACGGGGGCGAACCTGCATCTGATCGAGCCGCTCGGCTACGACCTGTCGGACCGGCAACTCGCCCGGGCCGGGCTCGATTACCACGATCTCGCCTGCGTCACGGTGCATGCCGATTGGGCCCGATGCCGCGTGGCGCTTGCCGGGCGGCGCTTCTTCGCGCTGACGACGAAGGGCTCGCGCCGTCACGACAGCGTCGATTACCAGGCTGGCGACGTGCTCGTGTTCGGGCCGGAGAGCCGGGGGCTGCCGGACGAGATGCTTGCCGGGTTCGCCGCGGATGCGCGGATCCGCATTCCGATGCGGCCGACCAATCGGAGCGTGAATCTGTCGAACGCGGTCGCGGTGGTGGTCTACGAAGGCTGGCGGCAGCACGGCTTCGCCGGCGCAGTCGACGTCTGACGCCGCGGCGCGGGCAGGGATGGCGGCGCGCGTGGCGCCGCGCGCTATTCGTGCCGCGGGTCGCGCGCGAGCAGCGACTCGACCGCGGCGCGGGCGCCGAGGCCATGATGGAGCAGGGCGTCCACCGCCTCGCAGATCGGCATCTCGACGCCGTGGCGGCGGGCCAGGCCGACCACTTCGCGCGCGGTCGGCACCCCTTCGGCGACGTGGCCGAGTTCGCGCAGGATGTCGGCGAGCGACTTGCCCGAGGCCAGCGCGAGGCCGACGCGGCGGTTGCGTGACAGGTCGCCGGTGCAGGTGAGGATCAGGTCGCCCATGCCGGCGAGCCCCATCAGGGTCTCGCTGCGGCCGCCGAGCGCCTGGGCGAGGCGGGCGATCTCGGCCAGGCCGCGGGTGATCAGGGCAGCGCGGGCGTTGAGGCCGAAACCCATGCCGTCGGACACGCCGGCGGCCACCGCCATGACGTTCTTGACCGCGCCGCCGATTTCGCAGCCGACGAGATCGGTGTTGGCGTAGATGCGCAGCCGCGGCTGGTGCAGCACGGCGACCCAGCGCTGGGCGAAATCGGCGTCGGCAGCGGCGAGCGTGATCGCGGTGGGCTGGCCGCGCGCCACCTCGGCGGCGAAGCTCGGGCCGGTGAGCACGCCACTGGGCGAGCCGGCGCCGAGTTCCTCGCCGATGATCTCGTGCGGCAGGCGCCCGCTACCGGCCTCCAGGCCCTTGCACGCCCATAGCAGCGGCGTGCCGGGCTGTTCGTCGCGCAGGGCGCGGACCGCGTCGCGCAGGCCGGCGAGCGGCGTCACCACGAGGTGCAGCTCGGCGCCGTGCGCGGCGGCGGCAAAGTCGTGCTCGAAGGCGAGAGCGTCGTGCAGGCGCACGCCGGGCAGATAACGCCGGTTCTCGCGCGTGCGGCGCAGCTCGTCGATGTGGGTGGCGTCCCGCCCCCACAGGCAGACCTGGTGCGTGGCGGCGAAGGCCTGCGCCAGGGCCGTGCCCCAGGCGCCGGCGCCGAACACCGCGATGCGCGTTCGGCTCACAGCCCCCAGACCTCGTGGGCGCGCAGGTAGCCCTCGCTGCCGTCACCGTGGCGGACCTTGACCCAGCCCTGGGTCGGCGGCTCGGCCAGCTCGAGCACCACGTTGCGCACCGCCTCGAAGCGCGCCGGGGCATCGTCGCGCGGTTCGCGGCGGACCACGGCGCGGTCGGCGGCGACCAGCAGCGTGCGCCGGCTGGCCAGCACGCGCCGTTCCACCCAGTTGATCGAGCCGCCCGGTTCGCGCACCTTGATCCACTTGTCGAGGGTGACGACGATCTCGACCGGGGTGCCGGCGCGCAGGATGAACAGGCGCTTGCCCTTGTCCGACGGGGCGTCGTAGAGGATCGCCGGCTCGCCCACGGAGCGGAACTCGATGGCATGCGCCGCCGGCGCGCCGGCGGACAGCACGGCGAGCGCGGCGAGCACGGGCGCGGTCTTCAGGCGCAGGGCAGTCACGGTCTCGGGCTCACTGGATCGGGACTTCGCCCGCGGGCTGCTGCGCCGCCTGCTGGCGCTGGGCCTGGTACAGCGACTCGAAGTTCACCGGCGACAGCAATACGGGCTGGAAGCCGGCGCGGGTCACGGCGTCGGACACTGCTTCGCGGGCGTAGGGGAAGAGGATGTTCGGGCAGCCGATCATCATCACCGGCTCGAGGTCGCTGTCGGGCACGTTGCGGATCTGGAAGATGCCGGCCTGGGCGACTTCGACGAGGAACAGGGTGCGATCCTCGCCGATCGTGGCCGACACGGTGACCGTCAGGGTGATCTCGTAGATGCCGTCGTCGACGTTCCTGCCTTCGGTGCGCAGCTGCACGTTCACCTGCGGCGCTTCGCGTTCGAGAAAGATCTGCGGGGCGCCCGGCACTTCGAGCGAGAGATCCTTGACGTAGAGCTTCTCGATGGAGAAGACGGGTTGCGTGTTGTCAGACATGAAAGGAATCCGGTTGGGAGTGAAAAGGGGGCGGTGCAGCCAGGGGGAGGTGCCGCCCGTGACGGACGACGCCGCCTCAGGCCGCCTCGCCGCGCAGCAGCGGTTCGAGCCGGCCGGCACGCTCGAGCGCGTGCAGGTCGTCGCAACCGCCGACATGGTAGTCGCCAATGAAGATCTGCGGAACGGTGCGCCGGCCCGTGAGCTGCATCATCTCGTCGCGGCGGCCCGGCTCGAGGTCGATGCGGATCTTCTCGATGTCGGCCACGCCCTTGTGGCGCAGCAGTTGCTCGGCGCGGACGCAATAGGGGCAGACCGCCGTCGCATACATGCGGATCGCGGGCTGCATGCCTATTTCCTCTTGCGGCTGATGGGATGGCCGGCCTTCTCCCATTCGAGCATGCCGCCGCGCAGGTTGTAGATCTTCTCGAAGCCGGCCTTCTTCAGCTGGCCGGCCGCGCTCGCCGAGCGCGCGCCGCTGGCGCAGCACAGGATGACGGGGCGCTCCTTCCACTTGTCCATTTCGGCGCTGCGGCGCGCCAGGTCGCCGAGCGGGATGTGGCGGGCGCTGGGAATGTGCCCCTGCGCGTATTCGCCCTGCTCGCGCACGTCGATGACGACGGCGTCCTCGCGGTTGATCAGCAGGGTGGCCTCGACGGGCGAGAGCTGACTCTTGTTGCCCTGGTTGCGGATGAAATCGGTCAGCAGCCAGGCGCCGCTGACGGCGGCCAGTGCGGCCCAGTACCAGTTCTGTTGCAGGAATTCCACGAAAAGGCTTGCTCCGGTTGGGGTGGGGGGTCAGCGTTCGCCCGGCGGAACGCCGCAGAAGACTTCGCGCATCAGCACGATGAGTTGCAGCGTGCGCTGGTCGCCGACGCGATAGTAGACGCGATTGGCATCCTTGCGCGTCTGCAGCACGCCCTTGTCGCGCAGGATCGCGAGGTGCTGGGAGATGTTGCTCTGCGAGGTGCCCACCGCCTCGACGATGTCCTGCACGCACACTTCGCTGTCGCCCAGCACGCACAGGATCTTCAGGCGCAGCGGGTGAGCGATCGCCTTCAGCGCGCGGGCGGCGGTTTCGATGTGCTCGTGCTTGTCGATGAGCGCGAAGATGTCGTCTTTGTTCACGATGGGGCCGGATCGGGCAAAGGCGGTAGTATAAAATACTGCGTTCCGGTCGGGCGCTGCCGCGTGTCGCCCGGGCCGTTTTGTCGAACCTTAGTCGGAATTGCCTTCCCATGTACAAGATCGTTCTGCTTCGCCATGGCGAATCCACCTGGAACAAGGAAAACCGCTTCACCGGCTGGACCGACGTCGACCTCACCGAACAGGGCGTGACCGAAGCGCACGCGGCAGGGCAGTTGCTCAAGCGCGAAGGCTTTGCCTTCGATCTTGCCTACACCTCGGTGCTGAAGCACGCCAACAAGACGCTGAACATCGTGCTCGAGGAGCTCGATGCGCTGTGGCTGCCGGTGGAACACTCGTGGCGGCTGAACGAGCGCCACTACGGCGCACTGCAGGGGCTGAACAAGGCCGAGACCGCCGCCCAGTACGGCGACGAGCAGGTGCTGGTGTGGCGCCGCTCCTACGACACGCCGCCGGCGCCGCTCGACGACGGCGACGAGCGCCTGAACTGGAACGATCCGCGCTACGCGGGCCTGCCGCGGGCGAAGTTCCCGCGCACCGAATGCCTCAAGGACACCGTCGCCCGCGTCGTGCCCTACTGGGAAACCGTGATCGTGCCGCAGATCCTCGCCGGCCGCCGGCTCCTGATCGCGGCCCACGGCAATAGCCTGCGCGCGCTCATCAAGTATCTCGACGACATCTCCGACAGCGACATCGTCGGCCTCAACATCCCCACTGCGCAGCCGCTGGTGTACGAACTGGACGTCAATCTGAAGCCGGTGAAGAGCTACTACCTCGCCGACGACGACACCATCCGTGCCGCCCAGGCGGCGGTGGCCAGCCAGGGCAAGGCGAAGGCCTGACCTTCCACTTCCGACGCGAGCGCAGCATGGCTTCTGGTTTCAACAGCGCCGCCGTTGCGCTCGCGCTGGCGCTGGTGGCGGTGTCGCTGCCGGCCGGGGTGCAGGCCCAGGCCGGCGCCGATCTCGCCGACAAGCGCTCGGATCTGGATGATCTGAAAAAGCGCATTCGCGACCTGCAGCAGGAAATGAGCCGCACCGAGGCGACGCGCTCGGGGGCGGCCGAAGCGCTCGCCGAGTCCGAGCGCGCAGTGTCGCGGGTGCGGCGGCGGGTGCTGCAGCTGGAGCACGAACGCGCCGACGCCGAAAGGAAGCTCGCGCTGCTCGAGGACGAGCAGCGCGCGGTCGAGGCGCGCATCGCGTCGCGCCGTGACGAACTGGCCGACTGGCTGCGGCGTCATTACGTATACGGCGCCGCGGACGGCGTGGCGCCGCTGCTGTCGGCGCGCGACCCCAACCAGCTTGCGCGCGATGCGCATTATCTGGAACACCTCGGGCGGGCGCGGCTGGCCCTGATCGAGGGCCTGCGCGCCGATCTGCGCAGCACTACCGAGCGGGCGCTGGAGATCCAGTCGCGGCGCGACCGCGTCGCCGCCCTCGAGGCCGAGCAGCGCGCCCAGCGCAGCGAGCTGGAGACGGTGCAGACGCAGCGCAAACAGGCCCTGCTGGCGATCTCGCAGCAGCTGCAGACGCAGAAGAAGGAAGTGAGCGCCCTGCGTCAGGACGAGCAGCGCCTGGCGCAGGTGATCGACACGCTGGTCCGGCGCGCGCGTGAAGCCGCGGCACGCGAGGCGGCACGGCGGCTCGCCGAACAGCGCGAGGCCGAGCGCCGGGCCGCCGCCGA
>JANJTU010000118.1 GCA_024710965.1 Thauera sp.
CGCCGCCAGCCCGGCGCGGGTGTGGACCGTGCTCGGCGACTTCAAGGGCCTGCCCGGCTGGCACCCGGCGGTGGCGACGACGGCGATCCGCGGCGGCGCGGCCAACCGCGTCGGCGCGGTGCGCGAGATCACGACCAAGGATGGCGCGAAGATCATCGAGGAGCTGCTCGCCTGGGACGGCGCCGCCCGCTCGATGCGCTACCGCATCCTCGACTCGCCGCTGCCGGTGGCCGATTACGTATCGACGCTGAGCGTGGAGCCGGCGGGCAAGGGCTCGCGCGTGGTGTGGAAAAGCAACTTCCGCCGCGCGACCCACGAGGCCGCCACCGGCGTCGACGACGCCAAGGCACGCGAAATCGTCAGCGGCATCTACCTCGCCGGCTTCGACGGCCTGCGCGGCGCGCTCGGCGAGGGCGCGGGCAGGCGCTGAACACAGCGGCGGATCATGCCGGCTTGCGGCACTGGGCCGGCATCGGGCAAGCTCGCGCGCATGAACGCCGCCTCCCCCGCCCGGCCACCCGCGCCGGCGATCGACCTCAAGCGCAGCCTGTCGCTGCGGGTGACGCTGTTCGCGCTGCTGGTCTGCGCGCTGGCCTCGGCGCTGGTGCTGCAGCAGGCGCAAAGCCGCATCCGCGGCCACGTCGAGCGCAGCGGCGGCACGATCGAGCGCCTGCTTGCCGGCGAGGCGGCGCAGCCGCGCGACGAGTTCCGCCGCAGCCTGGAGGGCCTGGAGCTGTCGATGCTGGAGGAGTTCGGCCGGCTGCTGCACCTGTGCGTCGAGGTCGACGACATCTACGGCCGCCGCGTCGCCGCGCGCTGCTTCGCCGAGGACGCGGATCCGCCGTCGGCGATGCGCTGGCTGTTGGGGCGGCTGATCGGGCCCGAGGTGCGCTACGAGGGCACGATCCGCCAGTTCCCGGGCGCAAAGGTCGGTGTCTTTGCGGTGACGCCGGACCTGGACAGCGAGGCGCTCGAAGTGTGGCGCCAGCTGCGCACCGTGCTGGCGATCGGCGCCGGCGTGCTGCTGCTGAACCTGCTCGTCTATCTGCCGGTGCGCCGCGCGCTGCGGCCCGCCGACCGCATCCTGGCCACCCTCGCGCGCATGGAACGCGGCGACCTCTCGGCGCGCATGCCGCGCCCGGCGCTGATCGAGCTGCGCCGCATCTCCGCCGGCTTCGACCACCTCGCCGAGCGCCTGCAGGAGACCTCGCGCGGCCAGCAGCAGCTCGCGCAGCGCCTGCTCGCGGTGCGTGAGGAGGAGCGCCGCCACCTTGCCCGCGAGCTGCACGACGAGTTCGGCCAGTGCCTGGCGTCGATCCGCGCCGAGGCGGCCTGCGTCGCCGAACTCGCCGCCGAGCGCGTGCCGGCGCTGCAGCCGTCGGCGGACGCGATCGCGCGCACCGCGGCGCAGATGATGGAGGCGCTGCAGGGCATCCTGCATCAGCTGCGCCCGGTCGGGCTGGAGATGTTCGGCCTGCGCGCCGGGCTGGAGCAGCTCGTCGCCGGCTGGCGGCGCGCCCGTCCGGCCTGCCGCTACGCGCTGCAGGTCGACGACGACATCGACGGCCTGCCCGACGATCTCACCGTGAGCCTGTACCGCATCGTGCAGGAGAGCCTGACCAACGCCGCGCGCCACGGCGAGCCGGGCGAGATCGTCGTCGCCCTGCGCCGTGATGCGGGCGCGATCGAGCTGCGTATCGACGACGACGGCCACGGCGGCGAGGCCGGCACCGCCGGCAGCGGGCTCGGCGTGCTCGGCATGCACGAGCGCGTGCAGGCGCTCGGCGGCAGCTTCGCGCTGCTACCGCGCAGCCCCTGCGGCGTGCGCGTGCAGGCGCGCTTTCCCCTGTACACCGAAGGACGGCATGAACCCGAACCCAGCGAAACTGCGCCTGCTGCTGGTCGATGACCACGCGGTGGTGCGCGAGGGCTACCGGCGCCTGCTCGAACGTCGCGGCGATCTGGAGGTCGCCGGCGAGGCCGCCTGCGCCGCCGAGGCGGCGGAGCTGTTCCGCCGCCTCGCCCCCGACGTGACCGTGCTCGACCTTGCACTGCCGGACATGGGCGGCATCGAGCTCATCGGGCGCCTGCGTGCGCGCGCGCCCGAGGCGCGCATCCTCGCCTTCAGCATGTACCGCGACCCGCTGTTCGCCACCCAGGCCCTGCGCGCCGGCGCGCTCGGCTACGTCACCAAGAGCAGCGCGCCGGCGGTGCTGGTCGATGCGGTGTACCGCGTCGCCGCGCGCGAGCGCGTGCTGAGCCCGGACATCGCGCCCGAGCTCGCGCTGGCGCTGCTCGACGGGCCGGACGATCCGCTGCAGGCGCTGTCGCCGCGCGAGTTCGAGATCCTGCGCCTGCTGCTCGACGGCGGCAGTGCCGAGGAGATCGGCGCGCGCCTGCACCTGAGCCCGAAGACGGTGCAGAACTGCCACTACCAGATCAAGGCCAAGCTGGGCGTGAAGAACGACATCGAGCTCACCCGCCTCGCGCTGCGGCTCGGGCTCGCCGGCTGAACAGCGCGGGCAGATTGCCCGGGCAGCGCGGGGCGCGCTGCCCGCGACCGGCTGCGGCCGCCGGCGCTACAGTGAAAGCATCCATCCGATCCGCCGCCAGGAGCCCTTCATGCCTCGCCCCACAGCGATCCGCGCGTCCGTCCTCGCCCCCCTCATGCTCGCGCTGCCGCTTGCCGCGGCGGCCGCCGACGACGACGGCTCCGCGCCGGGCGATCTCACCATCGCGCACATCGCCGCCCAACCGGTCGGCATGATCACCTGCATGTACGGCTACGCCGCTGAGAAGGAAGGCGACCACGCCACCGCACACGCGATCTTCGACCGCTGCATCGAAGCCGGCTACGTCGGCGCGATGATCTGGAAGGCGGTGCTCTACGAGCAGGGCAAGGGCGTGCCGGCGGATGCGGTGCAGGCGGCGGCGCTGTTCCGCCGCGCGGCGACCAGCGGCAACGCTGGCTATGCGACGCTCGGCAAGCTGCACTACGCGACTGCGCTGTATCTCGGCAAGGGGGTGGCGCGCGACGAGGCCGAGGCGCTGCAGTGGTTCCGTGCCGCCGCGGCGGAAGGCGACGCCGACGCGCAGGAATTCCTGCGCAGCGGACACCACAGCGGCGCGCGCGACCCGCGCGGCCGGGCCGTCGGCGCCCCGCCGGCGGATTGAGCCCGTCGCCGCGGATCCATCAGCCGTAAACGCTCCACCGCCTCACCCATGTGGCCGCAAGAACCAAGACCGCCGGAGCGGGACGCCGCGACGGTCTTGGGGGCGATCAGGCGATGAAGGCGATGATCAAATGAAACACGTGACCCTCAGCCCCCGCTCATCGTGCCAGCCTTGATCCTGATGGGTGACTGGTGCGCGGTGTCGCGCAACCAACCGACGAGAACCAAGTGCGTAGGGCCGTCGCAGGCCGGGCATGGAAGAGAGAGGATGCGGGACGAACCGCAGAATTTGGTTCGTCCCTATTGACGGGGGTGGCTAATGGGTGACCTTCACGTCCCACTCACGTCCCTGCCCTCGTCGCTACTTATCAAACACGGCAGTTCTGTGGCACATACTTGTTGTTATCAGCGGAGCTAACTGCACACGTCCAAGTGACAGGAGCTGCGCCAC
This sequence comes from Thauera sp., assembly GCA_024710965.1. Lineage (GTDB taxonomy): Bacteria > Pseudomonadota > Gammaproteobacteria > Burkholderiales > Rhodocyclaceae > Thauera. Next base: position 3,625 of record JANJTU010000118.1, read on the forward strand.
CACCGCCAGGGGTAAGCGTCATAACTACTCCTGCAGCCGTCGCACCCATCGTGATCGTGATTTGTCCAGCATCTGCACAATTGACGCTCGTTACCGATCCGGTTGCGCCCACATTCGTTGTGCCGGCACAAGTGAAGGCGGCGC
>JANJTU010000126.1 GCA_024710965.1 Thauera sp.
CAGGAGATCAGCACCCGCCCGTTCCAGCTCGTCACCGGCCGCGTCTGGCGCGGCAGCGCATTCGGCGGCGTGAAGGGGCGCACCGAGCTGCCGGCCTACGTCGCCAGGGCGCAGCGGGGCGAGATTCCGCTCGACGACTTCATCACCCACACGATGCCGCTCGAAGACATCAACACGGCCTTCGCGCTGATGCACGAAGGCAAGAGCATCCGCACCGTCATCCACTTCTGACGCCGCCCCGAGGCGGCGCAGGGTGGAGGCCCGGCCTCCACCGCCGATACCGGAGACCCCCATGCCCCTCGAGAACCTGTCCACGCAGAAGAGCTTCGGCGGCTGGCACCAGCGCTACCGGCACCGCTCCGACGTACTCGGCTGCGACATGAACTTCGCCGTCTTCCTGCCGCCCCAGGCCGCGCCGGGGGCGAAGCTGCCGGTGCTGTACTGGCTGTCCGGGCTGACCTGCACGGACGAGAACTTCATGCAGAAGGCCGGCGCACACCGGCTCGCGGCCGAGCTGGGGCTGATCATCGTCGCCCCCGACACCAGCCCGCGCGGCGCCGACGTGCCGGACGACCCCGAGGGCGCCTGGGACTTCGGCCATGGCGCCGGCTTCTACCTCAACGCGACGCAGGCACCGTGGTCGCAGCATTACCGCATGCACGACTACGTCGTCGAGGAGCTGCCCGCGCTGGTCGAGGCGGCATTTCCGGCCTCGGCGCGGCGCGCCATCAGCGGCCACTCGATGGGTGGCCACGGCGCGCTCGTGTGCGCGCTGCGCAACCCCGGGCGCTACCGTTCCGTCTCCGCCTTCGCCCCGATTGCCAATCCGATGAACTGCCCCTGGGGCGAGAAGGCGTTCGCGCGCTACCTGGGCGAGGACCGCGCGCGCTGGCGCGAGTGGGACGCCTGCGCCCTGCTCGAGCACGCGCCGGAAAGGCTGCCGCTGCTGGTCGATCAGGGCGACCGCGACGGCTTCCTGGCCGAGCAGCTCAAGCCCGAGGCGCTGCAGGCGGCGGCCCGCGCGGCCAACCATGCGCTCACGCTGCGCCTGCAGCCCGGCTACGACCACAGCTACTACTTCATCGCCAGCTTCATCGACGATCACCTGCGCCATCATGCCCGGGCGCTTGCGGGAGAGGCGTCGTCCGCAGCCCCTCAGCCGAGCAGCCGGTGAAAGCCGCTACCCACCTCCGGTGCGGCGACATCGCGTGCAGCGCTGCCCCGCGCGATGTCGAACGGCCCCTGCCTGAACCCGGCCCACGCGGCCGGCGCGCGCGCGCCGCCGGCGGCCGCTCAAAGCATGCTTTCTGCCAGGTTGTGCTGCTCGGCGCGTGAACGCAGCGTGTTGCCGGGCTTGCCCTCGTAGCTGCAGCAGTGGTCCACCGCGGCGCTGCCCCCCAGCAGCGGGCAGGCGGCGAACAGTTCGGCCACCCAGTCGACGAAGGCGCGCACCTTGGGCGACAGGTGGCGGTTGGCCGGGTACACCACCGACATCGGCATCGGCGCCGGGCTCCATTGCGGCAGCACTTCGCGCAGCGCGCCGGACTCCAGATGGGGCAGGACCATGAAGCGCGGCGCCTGCACCAGGCCGAAGCCCTGCAGCGCGCAGGCGAGGTAGGCGTCGCCGTCGTTCACCGACACCACGCCCTCCATCTTCACCTCGCGCACCGCGCCGTCCACGACGAAGTCCCAGTCGAACGCGCGCCCGGTGAGGCTGGAGAAGTAGTTCACCGCGCGATGGCCGGCCAGCTCGTCGATGCTGAGCGGCTCGCCGTAGCGCTCCAGGTAGGACGGCGCGCCGCAGGTGACCATGTAGAAGGTGCCGATGCGCCGCGCCACCAGCGAGGAGTCCGGCAGCGCGCCAACGCGGATCACGCAATCGACCGCCTCGCGCACCAGGTCCACCGGGCGGTCGGTCATGCCGATCGCCAGTTCCACCTCCGGGAAGCGCTCGTGAAACTGGCACAGGCGCGGGATCAGCACCAGGCGGGCGAGCGAGGCCGGCACGTCGATGCGTAGCCGCCCGCGCGGGGTGCGCGCGGCCTCGCGGAAGGAGGCCTCGGTGTCCTCGATGTCGGCGAGGATGGCGACGCAGCGCTCGTAGTAGGCCGCGCCGTCGTCGGTCAGGCTCAGGCGCCGCGTGCTGCGGTTGAGCAGGCGCACCTGCAGCATCCGCTCCAGGTTCTGGATGATGTTGGTGACCGTGGCGCGCGGCAGCCCCAGGCTGTCGGCCGCGCGCGAAAAGCTGTGGGCGTCCACCACCCGGGTGAACACCTGCATGGCCTGAAAGCGATCCATCTCTCCTCTCCTCACGCACTGGCGCTGGCCGGATTATCCGCCCATTCCGCGGCCGGCAGCCGCCCGCCGCTACAGCAGATAGGCCCAGCGCCGGGCGAACCACTCGAGCAGGCGGTCGCCGAGGCCGCGCCGCGCCCACGCGGCGGGGTCGATCTCGCGCGCCCGCTGCGCGTCGCGCTGAAACATCCGCTCCATCTCGCGCCCGAAGGCCGGATCGAGCAGCAGCAGGTCGGCCTCGTAGTTGTGCACGAAGCTGCGCCAGTCGAGATTGGTGGAACCGATGCTGGACCACACGCCGTCGATCACCACGGTCTTGGCATGCAGCATCGCGTCGTGCCGTTCCAGGATGCGCACGCCCACCGCCAGCAGCACGCTGTAGTGCGAGCGGCCGGCATGGAAGGGTGCCCAGAAGTCGCTGAAGCCCGGCAGCACGAGGCGCACGTCGACGCCGCGGCGGGCCGCGCCGATGAGCCCTTGCAGCAAGCCGTCATCGGGCACGAAGTAGCCGTTGGTGATCCACACGCGGCGACGCGCGTGGTCGATGGCCGACAGCAGCGCGACGTAGAAATCGCTGCGCCCCGCCTCCGGGTCGGCCGCCAGCAGCCGCATGAGCTTGTCGCCGCGCGGCGACCCGGGCGCCCCGGGCGTCACCTCGTCGCCAGGTGGCAGCGCCGCGCAGCGCTGGCGCCGCCAGTTGGCGAGGAACAGGTTCTGGAACTCGCCCACCACCGGCCCTTCGACCGCCACGTGCGTGTCGCGCCAGCCCTCCTCGACCGACGGTGGCGCGCGGCTCGAGCCCGACGAGCCGGCGCGATAGGCGCTGCTGATGTTGATGCCGCCGGTGAAGGCCACCCGTCCGTCGACGACCAGCAGCTTGCGATGGTCGCGGTTGTTCAGCCGCCAGACTGCCCGTCGCAACGAAATGACCGGATTGAACGCGCATAGCTCGATGCCGGCCGCCCGGAGGCGCTCGAAATACTCCGGTGGCGTCGCCAGCGAGCCGACACTGTCGTACAGGACCCGCACTTCGACGCCGGCCGCCCGCCGTTCGGTGAGCAGCGCGGCGAGGCGTTCCCCGGGCTCGCCGGGCTCGAGCGTGTAGGTTTCCAGATGAACGTGCCGTCTGGCCTCGGCGATGGCGCGGAACATCGCGCGGTGGGTGGCGGGGCCGTCGATCAGTACGCGCGCTTCGTTGCCGAGCACCAGCGGCGCGGCGAGCGTCCCTTCCACGTGTGCGAGGTGCGCGGCGAGCAGCTCGCCCGCAGTGGCGTCGTCGGCCACCTGCCGCGCCAGCTCGTGGGCGGCGCGCTGCGCCGGCTGGCCGCGCTCGTCGATAAGGAACACCGGCCTTGCCTCCAGCACCCGCGGATCCGGCCCGGAGGGCGGCGTGGCGCAACCGGCCGCCGCGCCGCCGAGCGCCAGCGCCCAGACCAGCCGCGGCAGGCGGGCGGCGGCGCGCCGCACCCCCAGGCTGTCGGCCAGGCGCCAAAAGCTGCCGGCCTGCGCCCCCCGGCTGAGCAGCTGCATGGCCCGAAAGCGATCCTTCACTTCTCTCCCCGTGCACCGGCGCTGAACGAAGTATCCGCCGATTCCGCGACCAATTGTTAGTTCATCTCGAATGGTGTTTCCAGTTTTTCAACATTTATCCAAACCACAACAACATCCAAGATTGATGCACTGCGGCAAACGCCCCCCCCGAACACACCAGGGGCGCGTTGCAGGAACCGCATCCCCGCACGCCCCGGCGTCCCGCGCAGGCGTGCGACAACGAAAACGAGATCGCGATGCCCGCAACGCGGCGTGTCGCAACCCCCGACAGGAGTTCCCCCGATGCCCCGCTTGCGCAAACCCAATGCCCTCGCGACCGCGGTCGCCGCCGTCCTTGCCGTTGTGGTCGCCCTGGGCGGCGGCTTGGTCGTGCAGGCCGGCGCCGATCCCGCCGCCGCCGCGCCGCCGCCCAGCCCGGTGGATGTCGCCACCGTCGCCAGCCAGCGCATCACCGACTGGCACGACTACTCCGGCCGCCTCGAAGCGGTCGACCGCGTCGAGATCCGTCCGCAGGTGGGCGGCACGATCACCGCGGTGCATTTCGCCGACGGCGCGCTGGTGAAGAAGGGCGATCCGCTGTTCACAATAGACCCACGCCCCTACGCCGCGGCGCTCGAACACGCCCGCGCCGGGCTGGCCGCGGCGGACGCGCGCGCCGCCTACACCGCGTCCGACCTCGCGCGCGCCGAGCGCCTGATCGCCGACCATGCGATCGCCCAGCGCGACTACGAGGAAAAGCGCAACGCCGCGCGCGAGGCCGCGGCCAACCGCCTCGCCGCGCGCGCCGCGGTGGAATCCGCGCGCCTCAACCTCGAATACACCCGCATCAGCGCGCCGGTGGCCGGGCGCCTGTCGCGTGCCGAAGTCACCGTGGGCAACGTGGTGGCCGCCGGGCCGACCTCGCCGCCGCTCACCACGCTGGTGTCGGTGGCGCGCCTGTACGCCGCCTTCGACGTGGACGAGCAGAGCTTCCTCGCGCTGATCAACGGCCGCCACGAGGCCGCCGCGGTGCCGGTGCTGCTCGGCCTCGCCAACGAGGACGGCTACCCGCGCCGCGGCGCGGTGAGCTCGGTGGACAACCGGCTCGACACCTCCTCGGGCACGATCCGCGTGCGCGCGGTGTTCGACAACCCGGACGGCCGCCTGCTGCCCGGCCTCTACGCGCGCGTGCGGCTGGGCAGCAGCGCGCCGCGCGAGGCCCTGCTGATCGATGAACGCGCGATCGGCACCGACCAGGACAAGCGCTTCGTGCTGGTGGTCGACGCGGCCAACCGCGCCGCCTACCGCGAAGTCGCGCTGGGCGCGGCGCACGGCCCGCTGCGCGTGGTGGAGGCCGGCCTGCAGGCGGGCGAGCGCATCGTGGTCAATGGCCTGCAGCGCACCCGCCCGGGGCAGACCGTGGCACCCAACCCGGTGCTGATGTCCGGCGCCGCCGATCCGGGCGCGCCAGCCGCGCGCACGACGATCGCCGACAACAGCTGAGCACGCCGCCATGAACATCTCGAAGTTCTTCATCGACCGGCCGATCTTCGCCGGCGTGCTCTCCATCCTGATCCTGCTCGGCGGCCTGCTGGCGATGTTCCAGCTGCCGATCTCCGAGTACCCGGAAGTGGTGCCGCCGTCGGTGGTGGTGCGCGCCCAGTACCCCGGCGCCAACCCCAGGGTGATCGCCGAAACCGTGGCTTCGCCCTTGGAAGAGGCGATCAACGGCGTCGAGGACATGCTGTACATGCAGTCGCAGGCCAACAGCGACGGCAACCTCGCGCTGACCGTGCATTTCCGCCTCGGCATGGACCCGGACAAGGCCCAGCAGCTGGTGCAGAACCGCGTCGCCCAGGCCCTGCCGCGCCTGCCCGAGGACGTGCAGCGCCTGGGCGTGACCACGGTGAAGAGCTCGCCGACGCTGACCCTGGTGGTGCACCTGGTCTCGCCCGACGACCGCTACGACGCCACCTATCTGCGCAACTACGCGGTGCTCAACGTCAAGGACCGCCTGGCGCGCATCGCCGGCGTCGGCGAAGTGTCGATCTGGGGCGCGGGCAACTACGCGATGCGCGTGTGGCTGGACCCGCACAAGGTCGCCCAGCGCGGCCTGACCGCGAGCGACGTGGTGCGCGCGATCCGCGAGCAGAACGTGCAGGTCGCAGCCGGGGTGATCGGCGCCTCGCCCACGCTGCCCGAGGTGCCGCTGCAGTTCTCGGTGAATGCCCGCGGGCGGCTCAGTACCGAAGCCGAGTTCCGCGACATCGTGCTCAAGACCGCGCCCGACGGCGGCGTGACCCGGCTCGCCGACGTCGCCCGCGTGGAGCTGGACGCTTCCGAGTACGGCCTGCGCTCGCTGCTCGACAACCAGCCGGCGATCGGCATGGGCATCATGCAGTCGCCCGGCGCCAACGCGCTGGCGGTGTCCGAGCAGGTGCGCGCGGCGATGGCCGAGCTCAAGCAGGACTTCCCGGACTCGGTGGACTACCGCATCGAGTATGACCCCACCCAGTTCGTGCGCGCCAGCATCAAGGCGGTGGTGGTCACCCTGCTCGAAGCGGTGGCGCTGGTGGTGCTGGTGGTGATCGTGTTCCTGCAGACCTGGCGCGCGTCGCTCATCCCGCTGCTGGCGGTGCCGGTGTCCATCATCGGCACCTTCGGCCTGATGCTCGCCTTCGGCTACTCGATCAACGCGCTGTCGCTGTTCGGCATGGTGCTGGCGATCGGCATCGTGGTGGACGACGCGATCGTCGTGGTGGAGAACGTCGAGCGCAACATCGCCGCCGGCCTGTCCCCGCGCGACGCCACCTACCGCGCGATGCAGGAGGTGAGCGGGCCGATCATCGCCATCGCGCTGACCCTGGTCGCGGTGTTCGTCCCGCTCGCCTTCATGACCGGGCTCACCGGCCAGTTCTACAAGCAGTTCGCGATGACGATCGCGATCTCCACGGTGATCTCGGCGTTCAACTCGCTGACCCTGTCGCCGGCGCTCGCCGCGCTGCTGCTCAAGGGCCACCACGGCGAGGGTCACCACGACGACGGGCGCCGGGACTGGCTGACCCGCGCGATGAACCGCGCCTTCGGCGGCTTCTTCGCGCGCTTCAACCGCTTCTTCGGGCGCGCCTCGGAAAGCTACGGCCGCGGGGTGACCGGCGCCATCGGCCGCAAGGGCAGGGTCATGGGCGTGTATGCGGTGCTGCTGGCGCTGGCCGCCGGCGTGGCCTGGGTGCTGCCCGGCGGCTTCGTGCCGGCGCAGGACAAGCAGTACCTGATCAGCTTCGCCCAGCTGCCCAACGGCGCCGCGCTCGACCGCACCGAGGAGGTGATCCGCCGCATGAGCGCGATCGCCCTGGAGCAGCCCGGCGTGCAGAGCGCGATCGCCTTCCCCGGCCTGTCGATCAACGGCTTCACCAACAGCTCCTCGGCCGGCATCGTCTTCGTCACCCTGAAGCCCTTCGCCGAACGGCGTTCGGAGGAGCTCTCCGCCGGGGCAATCGCCGGCGCGCTCAACGGCCGGTACGCCGCGCTCAAGGATGCCTTCATCGCGGTGTTCCCGCCGCCGCCGGTGATGGGCCTGGGCACGCTGGGCGGCTTCAAGCTGCAGATCCAGGACCGCGGCGCGCTCGGCTACGCGGAGCTGGACGCCGCCGCCAAGGCCTTCATCGCCGCCGCGCAGCAGGCGCCCGAGCTGGGGCCCAGCTTCACCAGCTACCAGATCAACGTGCCCCAGCTCGACGTGGATCTGGACCGCGTCAAGGCCAAGCAGCTCGGCGTGTCGGTCACCGAGGTGTTCGACACCATGCAGATCTACCTCGGCTCGCTGTACGTGAACGACTTCAACCGCTTCGGCCGCGTCTACCAGGTGCGCGCCCAGGCCGACGCGCCGTTCCGCGCCCGCCCCGAGGACATCGGCCAGCTCAAGACGCGCAACGCCGCCGGCGACATGGTGCCGCTGTCGTCGCTGGTGCAGGTGCGGAACGGCTTCGGCCCGGAGATGGTGGTGCGCTACAACGGCTACACCGCCGCCGACATCAACGGCGGGCCGGCGCCCGGCTACTCGTCCGACCAGGCCGAGGCCGCCGCCGAGCGCATCGCCGCCGAAGTGCTGCCGCCGGGCATCAAGTTCGAATGGACCGACCTGACCTACCAGAAGATCCTCGCCGGCAACGCCGGGGTGTGGATCTTCCCGCTCTCGGTGCTGCTGGTCTTCCTGGTGCTCGCCGCGCAGTACGAGAGCCTGACCCTGCCGCTGGCGGTGATCATGATCGTGCCCACCAGCATCTTCGCCGCGCTCACCGGAGTGTGGCTGACCGGCGGCGACAACAACCTGTTCACCCAGATCGGCCTGATGGTGCTGGTCGGGCTGTCGGCCAAGAACGCCATCCTGATCGTCGAGTTCGCCCGCGAGCTGGAACTGCAGGGCATGCGCGCGCTGGATGCCGCGATCGAGGCCAGCCGCCTGCGCCTGCGCCCCATCCTGATGACCTCGATCGCCTTCATCATGGGCGTGGTGCCGCTGGTGCTGTCCACCGGCGCGGGGTCCGAGATGCGCCAGGCCATGGGCATCGCGGTGTTCTTCGGCATGCTCGGCGTGACCGCGTTCGGCCTCTTCCTGACCCCGGTGTTCTACGTGCTGCTGCGCACCCTGGGCCGCGGCCGCAAGCTGCACACCGCCAGCCCGCACGCCGCGCCCCTCATTGCTCCCCATGAGGCGCCGCACGACGCCCCGCACACCGCCTGAGCCGCCCGGAGACCCTGACATGAGAGCGACAACCCTGACCCGCGTCCCGCTGCTGCTCGCCGCCCTGCTGGTGCTGGCCGGCTGCGCCGTGGCGCCGGCCTACGAGCGCCCCGCGCTGGCCACCCCGGCCGCCTTCAAGGAAGCCGACGCGAAGGTCGATGCGGACGCCGCCGCGCGCTGGAAACCGGCCGCCCCGGCCGAAGACCTGCACCGCGGCGAATGGTGGAAGATCTTCGCCGACGACACCCTGAACGCGCTCGAGGCCGAGGCGCTGGCCGCCAACCAGGAGCTCGCCGCCGCCGCCGCGCGGCTCGCCCAGGCGCGCGCGCTGGAAGGCTCGGCGCGCGCCGAGCGCGCCCCGCAGATCGACGCCGGCTTCGGCCCCAGCCGCCAGCGTGCCTCGCCGGCCGCGCAGGGCCTGGCGGCCGACGCCGACACCTCGCCCGCCACGCTGTGGCGCGCGCAGGCGACGATAGCCTACGAGGTCGATCTGTTCGGCCGCGTCGCCTCGGCGGTGGAGGCCGCCGGCGCCGACAGCGCGCAGCGCGCAGCCCTGCTGCGCTCGGTGCAGCTCGCGCTGCAGGCCGACGTCGCGCAGGCCTACTTCCTGCTGCGCGAACTGGACGCCGAGCAGGCCCTGTTCGGCGCCACCGTGCGCCTGCGCGAGGAAGCGCTGCGCCTGCTGCAGCGCCGCTTCGACGCCGGCGACATCGGCGAGCTGGACGTGGCCCGCGCGCGCACCGAGCTGGCCGCCGCGCAGGCCGAGGCGCATGGCATCGCGCGCCGCCGCGCCGCGGCCGAACACGCGCTCGCGATCCTGCTCGGCAAGCCGCCCGCGGCCTTCGACTTCGCCGCCCAGCCGCTCGCCCGCGTGGCGGTGGCGGTGCCGCCCGGCCTGCCCTCCGCGCTGCTCGAACGCCGCCCGGACATCGCCGCCGCCGAGCGCGCGATGGCCGCGGCCAACGCGCGCATCGGCATCGCCCGCGCCGCCTTCTTCCCGCGCCTGACGCTGACCGGCGCGCTCGGTTACGAGTCGGCCGAGCTCGGCGACCTGTTGCGCTGGTCGAGCCGCAGCTTCCTGCTCGGCCCGCTGGCCGGCACCGTGCTGTCGCTGCCGATCTTCGACGGCGGCCGGCGCGACGCCGAACTGGCGCGCAGCCGCGCGGTATTCGAGGAAGACGTCGCGCGCTACCGTCAGACCGTGCTGGAGGCCTTCCGCGAAGTGGAGGACGGCCTCGCCGCGCTGCGCACCCTGGCCGACCAGACCCGCACGCAGGACGAGGCGCTGGCCGCCGCCGAACGCGCCGCCCGCCTGTCGCAGCTGCAATACCGCGAAGGCGCCACCAGCTACTTCGAAGTGATCGACGCCGACCGCAGCGTGCTGCAGCAGCGCCGCGCCGCGCTGCAGCTCGACGGCGAACACGCACGCGCCGCGGTGGCGCTGATCCGCGCGCTGGGCGGCGGCTGGGACGAGGCGCCGGCCGCTGGCACGCCCGCGGCCGGCAGCGCGCCGGCTGCGCGACAGGGCTGAACACGCTGGGGCGCTTTTCGCGCATCACGTTGTCGAACGCGGAACATCGGGGGCGGCCGCCGCGCGCAAGCAGGCGGACACCCTCCGGCATCGCATCGTTTCGGCACGGAGGATCGGTCATGCACACGCTCACCCCATCGCGCGCCTGGCTCGCAGCGCTCGCGCTTCTCATCGGCCTGCTGCTGGCACAAGGCGCAGCCGCCCATCACGGCTGGGGCTGGGCCAGCAAGCAGGAATTCGAACTCACCGGCACGATCACCGCGGTGCGCCTGGGCAATCCGCACGGCGAGGTCACCCTGGACGCCAACGGCGAGCGTTGGGTGATCGAGGTTGGCCAGCCGTGGCGCAACCGGCGCGCCGGCCTCAGCGACGAACTGCTCACCGTCGGACGGGTCATCACCGCCCACGGCCATCGCGCCACCGACCCGGACAAGCGGCTGATGAAGGCCGAGCGCATCGTCATCGACGGCAGGAGCTACATCCTCTACCCCGACCGCGAGTCCTGAGCGGCGCGAGGGACGGGGAGGGAGGCGAGCCGATGGAAGCCTTGCTGTTCGGCCTCGAAGCCACCGCACTCGCCCGCGCGCTGAGCGCGTCGCTGTGGGTATATCCGCTGGTGAACGCCGCCCATCTGCTGGGCGTGGCGCTGCTCATCGGCGCCATCGTGCCGGTCGACCTGCGCCTGCTCGGCGCCTGGCGCACGGTGCCGCTCGCTCCGTTCTGCCGGGTGCTGGTGCGCAGCGCCGCCGTCGGGCTGGCGCTCGCAGCGCTCTGCGGCGCGCTGCTGTTCATGACCCGCGCCAGCGAATACGCCGCCTCCGGGCTGTTCGTCGCCAAGATGGTCATCGTCGCGCTAGCCACCGCCAACGCGCTGGCGCTGCGCCTGGCCGGCTTCGATGCGCTGCTGCGCGCCGGCGACGCGAACCGCCCGCTGCCGCGCCGCGTGCGTGTTGCCGCCGCCGTCTCACTGCTCGCCTGGCTGGCGGCGCTGACCCTGGGGCGGCTGGTCGGCTACCGCTGAACTGCCCAGGACGGGTCGCGGGCGGCCGGACCTTACCCCGGCTGCTATGCGCGCACCACCGGGTCGGGCGATATCTTCCGACCATGCGCTGGCGGGTGATGCGCACCTTCACACCTGCGGCGCACCCGGGTGCGCTTGCCGCGCAGGCGCCCGCGGCGTGTTCATTGCGCGCCGCGCGCGCCGGGACGGCACCTCGGTCGGCGCGCTCGTGGCATTTCATTTCTGGTTCCGCGGCCCGGCGCTTGCCGACAAGACCCGCGTCACCGAAGCCACCTGAGCCTACCGGGCGTCCGAATCGTGGGACGGCGGCGCATCCGCGTCGGCGGCGCGCCTGTAACGTTCCAGCGCCTCGCGCGGATAGGCGCGACGGAACAGGATGGGCGTCAGCAGGGTCGTGACGATGCCCATCAGCACCAGGGTGGAGAACATGCTCTGGTCGACGAAGCCGTTCTGATAGGCGATACCCGCCACGACCAGCTCCATGAGGCCGCGGCCGTTGAGCACGCACCCCAGGCCCAGCGCCTCCTGCCGGTCCATGCCGACCAGGCGCCCGCCCCACCAGCCGGCAGCGACCTTGGACGCGATCGACACCAGCGTCACCACGACGGGGAAGAGCAGGTCCTCGAAGGCCTCCGCCGTGAACTCCAGCCCCAGGTAGGCGAAGAACACCGGGGCGAGAAAGCCGCCCGTCACCGACGCCAGCGTGCCCCGCAGTTCCTGGTAGCGGGAGGCGAAGAAATGGCGCTCATCGAGGAACAGCGCGCCGAAGAAAGCGCCGATGACGACGTGGAAACCGAGCCACTCGCTGACGATGCCAAATACCAGCACGAACACCACCACGATGCCGAAAAGGGCTTCCGGGCCGAAATAGCGCACCATCGCCTCGGGCACGGCGCGCAGGCTGAACTGGCGGCGGTCGAGCCATTCCAGCAGCCGGTTCAGCATGATCAGGCCGAGCACCAGCGCCAGCAGCTTCCAGCTCGCGCTGCCGATGATGCCGAGCGAATCGACGACGGATTCGTGCTGCGGCACTTCGAGCAAGATGCCGAGGATGAACAGCGCGGCGACGTCGTTGATCACCGCAGTGGCCAGCGCGTAGCGCGCGATGGGCGTATGCAGGATGCCCAACCCCTCAAGCAGCTTGACCGCCACCGGCAGGGCCGTGATGGAAATGCACAGGCCGAGAAACAGGGTGCGCATCAAGTCCTTGCCGAACAGGAAGCCGGTGAGCAGCCCCGCAACGAAGGGGAGCGTGAAGCCCAGCAGCGCCACCAGCATGCCTCGCCCGCGCATCGCTCCGAAGATGTCGGCAAAGCGAATCTCCAGGCCGGCGCTGAGGATGATCAGGAACACCGCCAGTTCGGACACCCCGGCCAACGCGGCATTGGGCTGGATGAGGTCAAGCATGGCCGGCCCCAGCACCAGGCCGGCCAGGATCTCGCCCAACATCGGCGGCTGCCCCAGCCTGGCGAACAGCCCGCCGAGCAGGCGCGCCGAGACGATCAGTACCAGCAGGCTGGACAGCAGCGACATCGGTAGTCTCCGTTCGGCCCACTCACGTTGTACCGAATCGGGCACGGCCTGGCGACCGGCTCCGCCCCGGCACCGACTGCCCGTGATGGATGGGAAAGCGCTGCGGCGCTGCACTGCAGCAAAGACGAGCGCGCATTCCATCGCATGCCGCACGGCTCGCCGCCGGGACCGGCCATGCTGCCATCCGGCCAAAGGGCTGCTCACCGCGGCCCGTTCACAGGCCTTCGTCGTCCTCCTGGGGCGGCTGAATATCGCGACGGATACGGCCACGGCGGCGCGTGAGCCGCGCCGGCCAGCCCGTCATCGCAAGCGAAAACCTGCCTGCGCCGCACTTGCGCACGGCGTGGGCAGGGGTGGCGGCGCTCAGGCCAGGTCGAAGCGGTCGGCGTTCATGACCTTGGTCCAGGCCGCAACGAAGTCCTGCACGAACTTCTCCTTGTTGTCGTCCTGCGCATAGACCTCGGCGTAGGCGCGCAGGATCGAGTTGGAGCCGAACACCAGATCCACCCGGGTCGCGGTCCACCTGACGGCGCCGCTGTTGCGCTCACGGATCTCATACAGGTTGTTGCCCGTGGGCACCCAGCTGTAGGCCATGTCCGTCAGGTTGACGAAGAAGTCGTTGCTCAGCGCACCGATGCGATCGGTGAGCACGCCGTGCCGGGTGCCGCCGTGGTTGGTGCCCAGCACGCGCATGCCGCCGACCAGCACCGTCATCTCGGGCGCGGTCAGCCCCATCAGCTGGCTGCGGTCGAGCATCAGCTCCTCGGCAGCGACGGCATAGTCCTGCTTGAGCCAGTTGCGGTAGCCGTCGTGGATCGGTTCCAGCACCTCGAAGGAGGCCGCATCGGTCATCGCGTCGGTCGCATCGCCGCGGCCCGGCGCGAACGGCACGGCGATGTCGAAACCCGCCGCCTTCGCCGCCTGCTCGATGCCAAGGTTGCCGGCGAGCACGATCACGTCGGCCACGCTGGCGCCGGTCTCGGCGGCGATGCCTTCGAGGACGTTCAGCACCCTGGCCAGCCGCGCCGGCTCGTTGCCTTCCCAGTCCTTCTGCGGCGCGAGGCGGATGCGCGCGCCGTTGGCGCCGCCGCGCTTGTCCGAGCCGCGGAAGGTGCGCGCGCTGTCCCAGGCGGTCGTCACCATCTCGCTGACGCTCAGGCCGCTGGCGGCGATCTTCGCCTTCACCGCGGCGACGTCGTAGTCGCTGCGCCCGGCCGGCACCGGGTCCTGCCAGATCAGGTCTTCGGCCGGCACCTCGGGGCCGATGTAGCGCGACTTGGGCCCCATGTCGCGGTGGGTCAGCTTGAACCAGGCGCGGGCGAAGGCCTCGGTGAAGGCCGCGGGGTCCTGGTGGAAGCGTTGCGCGATCTTGCGGTAGGCGGGGTCGAGGCGCATCGCCATGTCGGCGTCGGTCATGATCGGCTTGCGCCGGATCGAGGGATCCTCGACATCGACCGGCATGTCCTCTTCCTCGATGTCGACCGGCTCCCACTGCCAGGCCCCGGCCGGAGACTTCTGCAGCCACCAGTCGTGGCCGAACAGCATGTCGAAGTAGCCGTTGTCCCAGCGCGTCGGATGGGTGGTCCAGGCGCCTTCGATGCCGCTCGTCACGGTGTCGCGGCCGACCCCACGGCTGGTCTTGTTGAGCCAGCCCAGGCCCTGGTCTTCAACGCCGGCCGCTTCCGGGGCCGGGCCCAGGTTGGCCGCGTTGCCATTGCCGTGGGTCTTGCCCACGGTGTGGCCGCCGGCGGTGAGGGCGACGGTTTCCTCGTCGTTCATCGCCATGCGGGCGAAGGTCACGCGCACGTCGCGGGCGGTCTTGAGCGGGTCGGGCTGGCCGTCGACGCCTTCCGGGTTCACGTAGATCAGGCCCATCATCACCGCGGCGAGCGGGTTGTCGAGGTCGCGCTCGCCGGAGTAGCGGCTGTCGGGGTTGTCGGTGGGCGCCAGCCATTCCTTTTCGGAACCCCAGTAGGTGTCCTCTTCCGGCGCCCAGATGTCCTCGCGGCCGAAGCCGAAGCCGAAGGTCTTCAACCCCATCGACTCGTAGGCCACGTTGCCGGCGAGCACGATCAGGTCGGCCCAGCTGAGCTTGTTGCCGTACTTCCGCTTGATCGGCCACAGCAGGCGGCGCGCCTTGTCGAGGTTGGCGTTGTCCGGCCAGGAGTTCAGCGGCGCGAAGCGCTGGTTGCCGGTGCCGGCCCCGCCCCGCCCGTCGGCCACCCGGTACGAGCCGGCGGCGTGCCAGGCCATGCGGATCATCAGCCCGCCGTAGTGGCCCCAGTCCGCCGGCCACCAGTCCTGGCTGTCGGTCATCAGGGCCTGCAGGTCCTTCTTCAGCGCGGCGACGTCGAGCTTTCTGACCTCCTCCCGATAGTTGAAGCCCTTGCCCATCGGATTGGTCTTGGTGTCGTGCTGGTGGAGGATGTCGAGGTTCAGCGCCTTCGGCCACCAGTCCATATTCGATCGGCCGGCCGCCGTGTTGCCGCCATGCATCACCGGACACTTGCCGCCAGTCTTCATGTCGCTTTCACCCATCTCCGTCTCCTCTCATGGCTTCGTTGGCTGAAGATCGCGGATCGCACGCGCGACCCGGGAACCTCGTTGCGAGCGCCCCTTCTCCGGCCGCTCCGACCCGCCGCATGGCCTTCGCCAGACGCCGTCCATGTCAGCCTAGCAAAGCCTTGCGGCTATTGAAGCAATCGGCATCATGCGGTCAGCCTATGAGCTTATGATTCAACGCCCTGGCCGGAGGTCGAGCGCGCCCGGCAACGACGCGCGCCGCTCATCTGCGTCGAGGCAAGCGGGCCGCGGGCGGCCGGACGTTACCCCGGCTGCTATGCGCGCACCACCGGGTCGGGCGATCTTCCGACCGTGCGCTGGCGGGTGATGCGTGCCTTCACACCTGCGGCGCACCCGGGTGCGCAAGCCGCGCAGGCGCCCGCGGCAGGACCATTGTGCGCCATTGGCGCGGAAGCGGGACGAGCCGTCGGCATGCGGCCAGGACCATATGCCTATTGTCATGCCGCGATCGAGCCGCATAGGCTTGCATCAGCGCTGGCCCGGCGCTGGTTCCGTGCGCGGAGACCGGACCAGGGCGTCGGGCAGGGCTTGATCCACCATCAACGGCAAGAGCACCGCCGATGCGACCTATCCACGAGAGTATCCGGAAGAACGCGCAGTACCTGCAGCTCTATCTCGTCGTCGCGGCGCTGCTGGCGGCGATGTGGGGCGGCATTGCCATTGACCTGCGGCGCGCACAGGGGGAGGTCCTGTCGCGCACCGACAGCGACCTGAGCAACCTGGCACTGGCCTTTTCCAAGGAGATCGAGTCCGCGGTCAAGACCATCGATCTGAGCCTGGTCGACCTGCGCGAGCACTGGGACGGCGACCCGGACCGCTTCGCCGCCACCGTCCGGCGTCGGCAGGCGTATCTGGAGAACGAGCTCGCCTTCCAGGTCGCCGTCATCGATGCGGCGGGGACGCTGGTCTTCTCCAACCTCGAGCATCCCGCCAAAGCCGTGGATCTGAGCGACCGCGAGCACTTCCAGGTGCACCGCCGCCGTAACACCGACATGCTCTTCATCAGCAAGCCGGTCTTCGGCCGGGTGTCCAAGCGCTGGTCGATCCAGTTCACCCGGCCGCTGCACGACGCCGAGGAGCGCTTCGCCGGCGTCCTGGTGCTCTCGGTGCCGCCCGAATACTTCTCCCGCTTCTACCACTCGATCCGCCTCCCGACCGACAGCGTCATCACCCTCGCCCACCCGGACGGCGTGATCCTGGCTCGCTATCCGAGAACGGAGGAGAGCCTCGGCCGAAGCCTGAGCGGCGGGCCGTTCGCGGATCTCGATGCGTCGGGCAGCGGAAGCTTCCAGCGCATCTCGCAGATGGATGGCGTGGAACGGCTCTACGCCTGGCGGCGGCTGGAGCATCCCCCGCTCCTCGTCTTCGTCGGGCGCTCGATGCGCGAGATCACGGCCGCCTATCGGCAGCATCGCGCCCGCGCCCTGCTCGCCGGCGCCGGCCTGTCGGCGCTTCTGCTGCTGGCGGCTTCGCTGAAGCGTGGCTTCATGAAGCAGAAGGCGCGCTCGGCGAAGCGGCTGGCCGACAACGAGGAGCGCTGGCGCCTGGCCCTGGAGGCCGCCGGCGATGGCGTGTGGGACTGGAACGCGAAGACCGGCCGGGTGATGTTCTCCCCGGGCTGGAAGCGGATGCTGGGTTACGCCGCGCACGAGATCGGCGACGATCTCGACGAGTGGAAGAAGCGCGTCCATCCCGACGATCTGACGCGCACGCTGCAGGACGTGCAGGATCATTTCGAGCGCCGGACGCCGATCTATTTCAACGAGCATCGCATGCGCTGCAAGGATGGCAGCTGGAAATGGATCCTCGACCGCGGCATGGTGATGGAACGCGACCGCGATGGCGCCCCGCTGCGCGTGGTCGGCACCCACACCGACATCTCCGTCCGCAAGCGCCTGGAGGAGAAGCTCGAACGCCTCGCCACCACCGATGCGCTCACCGGTCTGCGCAATCGACGCTGTTTCCTGGAGCGGCTGGGGCAGGAGGTTTCCCACGTCCGACGCTACCCGCAACACAGCGCGTCGGTGTTGATGGCCGACCTCGATTTCTTCAAGAAGATCAACGACAGCCATGGCCATGCGGCGGGCGACGCCGCGCTGCGGCACTTCGCCGACCTGCTGCGCGAGGCGGTCCGCGAGTCGGATTGCGTCGGGCGCCTGGGCGGCGAAGAATTCGCGATCCTGTTGGCGGAGACCAGCGCGCACAACGCGCAGCGGTTCGCCCAGCGGCTGTGCGCAACGCTTCGGGCCGCGCCCCTGCAACTCGGCGGGCGGGCGATCCCGATGACCGTCAGCATTGGCGCGGCCATGATCTCGCCGGACGACGACGGGCCGGAACCCGTGCTGCAGCGCGCCGACGACGCGCTGTATGAGGCCAAGGAACTCGGCCGCGACCGCGTCCGGATCAAGCTGACGACGTCCGCGCCGGGCTCGGGATGAGCCGCGCGGGCTCACCGGCGCGCGCCACCGATCGCGCGTTCACCGCGCCCCAGGCTCAGGACGCAGGACGGCGCTTCAGTCCGCCGGGCGGTCGCCCGGAAAGCTCGACACCCACAGATAGCCGTCGTAGCGCGAAGCGGCCAGGAACACCCACACGAAGATGCGTCGGGTATCCCCGCTGCCGGCCAGCGAAACCTGCCCTTCCTCGAAATGGTAGGACCACACCGTGCGCGCCTCGCCGCGCTGCGGCATGAGTTCCCGCCCCACGCCGAGCGGCTCGCCGAGCACCCTGCGCACGTCCTCGGCGGTCGACTGCCCGACGCTCAGCCCCGACTCCAGCAGCGCCGGGGACACGGGCGCCCCCGCACGCACCTTGATCTCGCCGCAGCCGGTCAGCGACGCCGCGGCCAGTGTCAGCACGAGCGCGGCGCCCCGCAGCCAACGATGCGTGCTCATCGGCCCTCGCCTCCCGGATACTCCTTCAGGTTGACCGCATCGGCGAACCACATGTAGCCGCCGTAGGCGTCGCCGTCGAAGAACACCAGCAGCATCGTCAGGCGGACGTCCGCGCCTTCGCTGACGCTGTGCTCGTAGAGCCAGACCTGCTGGCGGCCGAGCGCGGGCTCGAGCCGCGCCGCGCCGTAGCCGCGCGGCTCGCCGAGGGCGAGGAGGACGTCGTTGCGGCTCGACACCGCAGGCGTCAGCTGCGCCAGCCGCTCCAGCCGCGGCGGCGCGCCCATCTCCATGCGCATCGCGCATCCCTGCACGGCGGCGAACGCCAGCGCCGCGGCACCGGCGAAGGCGCGGAAAACCGCCGGCCTCATCGCCCCACCCTCCCGCGCAGGATGTCCTTGACCCAGCCGATCGCCGCATCGGCATTCGAGAACCACATGAATCCATCGAAGCGGTTCTCGCGCACGAACACGATCAGGATCTGCTGGCGCATCTGCAGATCGATCTGGCCCTGCACCGCCTTCATGTCGGTGAGCTCGATGTCCTGGTAGAACCAGATCTCCTGCGGGCTCTGCTGCAGGCCGGGGAGGAACACGGCGCCCGAACCGGTCGGCTCGCCCAGCAGCCGCCTGACCTCGTCCATCGTCGACACGCCCTTCTGCAGGCGGCTCTCCAGCAGCCGGGTGTCGCGAAAGACATCCACCGTCGCATGCCGCGGCGGCGCCTCCGCACAGGCGACGAGCACCAGCGCGGCCCCCACTGCCAGCCAGGCCGCCCCCCGCCCGCGGCGCGCGCACCAGCCATCCCGGCGGGATACGCCGGCGACCCTGCCCTGCCGGCACTGCATGAGTCACTCCCCCTGACGAAGCATTTCGCCCAGCGTGTGCGCCACTGCGCGGCCAAAGCGCCTGCACCCTTCCGCCTCATGCAACGAAGGCGCCCCGAGCGGAAAGATCGCCAGCATGCCGAAGCGCGACGTGCCGGCGGCCTCGATCCCCTGCGTGAGCGCTTCCGCGCCGCGCAGCAGATCGACGACGAGGGCGGACAGACGCGACTCATGATCCCACCACAGCTGGCCGAAGCAGGCCCCCGCGCCGTAGCCGCCGACGCAGACGATTCCCCCCTGCGTCTCGGATGTCCGCGTCTCGCCGCCAACGACTGCAATATAGTCAATGCCGGCCGCTTCGATACGCGCGCGAAACCTCGGATCGGGCAGCAGCGCGCGCAGCACTTCCAGCCGGCGCGGGGCAGCCCGCGGGTCGAGGTCCGGGAAGGCCCGGGCGCGGAACTCGGTGCCGGTCAGCACGCGCACCGGCACCGCCTGCGCCGCCGCGGCGTCGCGCAGGCAGGCAGCGAAGCGCTCCTCCACCGCCGGCTCGTCCTGCGCCACGTCCCAGACGAAGCCGCGCGGATCCTGCTCCACCCAGGTCCGGTTGATCAGCACGGCCACGCCAGGCGCCGGCACGGCCGCGCAGCCGGCGAGCGCGGCGAAGGGCAAGGCCCACGCGGCGGCCCGCCGAATCCGGTCCAGTGTCCTCATCCGAACCTCCACCTTCCGGTGCATCGCCCGCCGCAGGACGCCTCCCGTCCGCCGCCGCTGCGGTGACGCGCATGACGTTGACAACCTAGACCATGCCGCGCGTTCTGGAAGGGGCTCGCCCTGCCCGGCCGAGGCGCACGCGATGAACGACGGATGAACGCCGGATTCAGCGCGGATTCAGGCGCTGCCGCGCACGATGGCGCCACGGTCGAAGCACGACCGCACAAGCAAGGTAACGGAGGTCCATCATGCGCACCACTACTCTCATCGCCACCCTGGCAGCCGCCGCCGGCATCGTCGGTGCAGGCACCACCCTTGTCCCCGCGTTCGCGCAGGAGCGCGGCACGCCGGGCGCGGCGCAGCAAACCTGGATGACGCTCCCGCAGGTCCAGGTGAAGCTCGAAGCCACCGGCTACCGCGACGTGTCGGAGATCGAACGCAAGCGCGACAAGTACGAGGTCAAGGCCACCGATCTGCAGGGCCAGCGGGTGGAACTGGATGTCGATCCCTTCACCGCCGACGTCCTGAAGACCGAGGTCAAGCGGAACAGGTAGCGCCACGCGGCGACAGGGGGAAGGCCGTGGCGACGCGTTCCCCCTTGAGTCGAGCCGATGGCCGGGAGGAGCAGTCGCATAGACGGCCACAGCCCGCCAGTGGCTCTTCGAGGAATCAGGCGCTGCCAGGATCGGCGCGCCGGTCGAGCGCTCCCAAGCGCGCCTTCAGCCGCGGCACGGCCCAATCGACGAAGGCCCGCACGCGGGCGGACAACAGCCGCGAATGGGGGTAGGCAACGCTCACCGGCACGGCCTCGGGTTCGAAGTCAGCGAGGATGCGGCGCAGGCGGCCGGCGGCGATGAGCGCGTCGACCTGGTAGGAGAGGAAGCGTCCGCAGCCGACCCCGCGCACGCAGGCATCGACCGCGGCATCGAGCTGATTGGTGGCGAGCACCTCGGCGATGGCGACGCGCACCCCCGCCTCCGCCCCGCCGAACGCCCATTCGCCGCCCTGCCCCAGGCCGGTAAAGCGGATGCAGCGCTGGCCGGCGAGGTCGGCGAGCTCGGCCGGCCGCCGCGGGGTGCCGTGGCGGGCGAGGTAGTCGGGGCTGGCGCAGACCACGTGGCGGGTGCTGCCGACGGGCAGCGCCACCAGCGACGAATCCGGCAGCCGGCCGATGCGCACGGCGAGATCGATGCCTTCGTCGAGCAGATCGACGATGCGGTCCACCAGCAGCAGTTCGGCCCGCACCCGCGGGTGGGCGGCGAGGAAATCGGCGAGGATCGGCCCCACGTGCAGGCGGCCGAACATCGCCGGCGCGGTGATCGCGAGCCGCCCGGCCGGCTCGGTCTGGCGGGCCGACAGGACCGCCTCGGCCTCCTCCAGCTCGGCGAGCAGATGCCGGCAACGCTCGAAATACTCACGCCCTTCGTCGGTGAGCGCGCTACGGCGCGTGCTGCGGTTGAGCAGGCGCACCCCCAGCGCGCGTTCGAGCGCCGCCAGGCTGCGGACCACCGAGGTCAGCGAGGTGCCGAGACGCTCGGCGGCGGCGGTGAGACTGCCCGCTTCGACGATGCGGACGAAGACGGTCATGGCGCGGAGCTTGTCCATGCGTGGCATTAAACCGTATTTCGCAAGTGCCCTGTGCGCATCGAGCTATTTATTGCCGTGCGGGGAGTAATGACAATGGCGCCATCACCAGCACGGAGCGCTCAGATGGCCCAAAGCTTCGGCGACATCGCCTTCACCCCGGTCGTCCGGGAAGCACAGCGCCGCTACGCCGGACGCGAGCATCCGGTCGGCATCCCGGCGCGCCGCAACGAGCTCGGCGCGCGCGAGGCCGAGTTCATCGCCGCACGCGACAGCTTCTACCTGGCCAGCGTCGGCGAGACGGGCTGGCCCTACGTCCAGCACCGCGGCGGTCCGGCCGGCTTCCTGCACGTGCTGGCGCCCACCACCCTCGCCTTCGCCGACTTCGGCGGCAACCGCCAGTACGTCAGCACCGGCAACCTGCAGCACGACGGGCGCGTGAGCCTCATCCTGGTGGACTACCCGGCCCGCCGCCGGCTCAAGATCCTCGGTCGCGCGCGCGTGGTCGACCGCGACGCGGCGCCGGCCGAACTGCTCGCCCGCGTCGCTCCGGCCGAGCCCGGCCTCGCCGTCGAGCGCCTGGTGCTGATCGAAGTCGCGGCCTTCGACTGGAACTGCGCGCAGCACATCACGCCCCGCTATACCGAGAGCGAGTGGCGCTCCCGGCCTCACCCAGCCACGCGATAAGGAGAGAAGCATGAAACTGTACGACCTGGAGCTTTCGGGCAACTGCTACAAGGTCCGCCTGTTCGCGGCGCTGGCCGGGATTCCGCTGGAGATCGTCGCGGTCGATTTCCTCGGCGGCGAGCACAAGCGCGCGCCGCTGATCGAACTCAACCCCTGGGGCGAGCTGCCCGTGCTGGAGGACGGCGGCACGGTGCTGCGCGATTCGCACGCCATCCTGGTGTACCTCGCCGCCAAGTACAGCGGCGAAGCGTGGCTGCCGCGCGATGCAGCCGGGCTGGCCGAGGTCGCGCAGTGGCTGTCGACCTCGGCCAACGAGGTGCAGAACGGCCCGGGCGCGGCCCGCCTGGTGGACAAGTTCGGCTACGCGCTCGACAAGGCCACCACGCTCGCACGCGCGGCGCGCATCCTGCCGCTGATCGACGCCCACCTCGCGCGCCACCGCTGGCTGGCGCGGGAGCGGCCCACCATCGCCGACTGCGCGGTCTTCCCCTACGTGGCGCTGGCGCCCGAGGGCGGCGTGGCGCTGCAGGCCTACCCCCACATCCGCCGCTGGATCGGCCAGATCAAGGAGCTCCCCGGCTTCGTGCCCATGCCCGGGATCTGAAGCTGCAGGAGCGGGCTTGCGGCTAGAATGCCTCTCCCCCAACCGCGCCCCGCCCTCCGCCCATGCATCCCGCCGACTCGACCACCGAACAGCTCACCGTCCGCGGCCTGCGCTACAACGTGCGGCGCTGGGGGCCGGCGCAGGCGCCGCGGGTATTCATGCTGCACGGCTGGATGGACGCTTCGGCGACCTTCCAGTTCGTGGTCGAGGCGCTGGCGCAGGACTGGCAGGTGATCGCGCCGGACTGGCGCGGCTACGGCGCCACCGACTGGCTCGGGCGTGCCTACTGGTTCCCCGACTACTACGCCGATCTCGACGCCCTGCTCGCGCACTACTCGCCGGATGCGCCGGCGCAGGTGGTGGGCCACAGCATGGGCGCGAGCATCGCCGCCGTCTACGCCGGGCTGCGCCCGGCGCGCGTGGCGCGGCTGGCGATGCTCGACTTCCTCGGCCTCAAGCCGCCGGCCGACGAAGACCCGGCCGAACACCTGCGCACCTGGCTGGATGCACAGCGCGAAACCCCGCGCCTGCGCGCCTATCCCGACCACGCCGCGCTCGCGCGCCGGCTGTGCAGCGCCAACCCGCGCCTCACCGCCGAACGCGCCGACTTCCTCGCCCGCCACGTCGGCCGCGTGCGCGACGACGGCCAGGTGGAGATGGCCTGCGATCCCTGGCACAAGGTGCCCTCGCCCTTCCTCTACCGGGTCGACGACGCGATGGCTGCCTGGCGCCGGATCACCGCGCCGGTGCTGATGCTGGAGGCTGCCGAAGGCTACGTGCGCCAGCGCTTTGGCGACGACCCGGACGAGTATCGCCGCCGCCTCGCCTGCTTTGCCCACGTGCGGGTGGAAACGATCGGCGACGCCGATCACAACCTGCAGCACGACCAGCCGGCGCGGGTGGCCGCCGCGCTGGAAGGCTTCCTGCTGCGCGCCTGAGGGCGGTGCTCGGCCCGCACGGGTGTGGGCGAGGCGGCCGCAGAGGCGGCGCAGCCGCCGGCCGCGCAATGGCTTTTGACCGGGCTCCCGGCACGAAGCAGGTAGTATTGGCGGCCCTTGCCCGCCAGCTATCGCCCGCCCCACCGTCCGCCATGCAGCCGACCGACCGCCCCGCCTACCTCGCCGGCTATCCGGCCGAACTCACCGACCAGGTACAGGCCCTGATCGCCGCCGGGCGCATGGGCGAGATCCTGCGCAAGCGCTACCCGCGGGCGCACGCGGTACGCACCGATGCGGCGCTGTACGACTACGTGCTGGCGCTGAAGAACGCGCACCTGCGCAAGGCCGCACCGCTCGCCCGGGTGGCCTTCGACGGCAAGCTGCAGGAGCTGCGCAACGCGCTCGGCACCCACACCCGCGTCTCGCGCGTGCAGGGCGGCAAGCTCAAGGCGAAGCGCGAACTCCGCATCGCCACCGTGTTCCGCGACGTGCCGGACGAGTTCCTGCGCATGATCGTCGTGCACGAACTCGCCCACCTGAAGGAGACCGAGCACGACAAGGCCTTCTACCAGCTGTGCTGCCACATGGAGCCCGCCTACCATCAGCTCGAGTTCGACCTGCGGGTGTACCTGTGCCACCTCGAAGCCGGCGGCGAGGCGCTGTGGCCGAGGGCCGGCTGAAGCGAGGCCTGGCCAGGATCAGACCATGCTCGGATCGATACGGGCCGCCAGCTTCAAGAGCCTCGCGTCGGCCGACCGCACGCCTGCCCCGTAGCGCATCGCGAGCGCGATGTAGAGCAGGTCGTAGACCGGGTGCTCGTGCAGCACGGCCTGCGACAGCGCCTCGGTGGCCAGTTGCTCGTCCGGCTCGAAGGCATCGACCCACCCACGCGCCTCTTCCAGGCGCGTGCCGCCCCCCTCACCACAGGTAGAACATCGTCACCCAGGGCAGCACCGCGCCGGCCGCGCCCACGGCGAAGGCGATGAAGGCCGCGCCCCGCCGCGTGACCGACGCCGCCGTGGCGCGCAGCTGCAGGAAGGCCAGGACGAGGCTGGCGACGCTGGCGAGCGCGAGCAGGCCGCCGCGCCAGGCGGGCAGGTTCGACAGCACGAGGCCTTCGGCCGCGAGCAGGGTCACGGTCAGCGCCGACAGGCCGAGGAAGACGCCGACGCCGCCGAGCGGGATCAGC
>JANJTU010000144.1 GCA_024710965.1 Thauera sp.
CCGCCGCCTGCACGACGATCGGCCCGTGGTCGAGCTCGGCGGTGACGAAGTGCACCGTCGCGCCGGCGATCTTGCAGCCGGCTTCGAGTGCGCGCCGGTGCGTGTGCAGGCCGGTGAACGCCGGCAGCAGCGACGGGTGGATGTTGAGCAGGCGCCCCGAGTAGCGGCGCACGAAGTCGGCGCCGAGCACGCGCATGAAGCCGGCGAGCACGACGAGGTCGGGCCGGTAGGCGTCGAGGCACTCGGCCAGCGCCGCATCGAACGCGGCGCGATCGGCAAAGGCGGTATGGTCCACCACCGCGGTGGCGATGCCCGCCGCGGCGGCAAAGGCCAGGCCTTCGGCGTCGGGCCGGTTGCTGACCACGGCGGCGATGCGCGCGCCCGGGATGCCGGCGCGGACGATGGCCTGCATGTTGCTGCCGCGGCCGGAAACGAGAATGACGATGGACTTCATGGAGGTGGCTTCGGAATCGGTGGCGGGAATGATCAGTAAACCGGCAGGAACACCGCGGTCGTCAGGCTCTGGACCACGCGCGTCACCGTGCGTTCGGTCTCCTCCTCGACCACTTCGGAGAGGGCATCGAGCAGCCCGATGATGCGGCCGAACTCGCGTTCGAAGCTGAGATTGGCGATCTCGCCCAGCTCGTTCGACAGCAGCAGCAGTTCGCCGCCTGCGTCGCGCGAAGCCGACAGCTTCCAGGCCGCGGTCTCGACGTTGCGGGCCGCATTGTAGAGGTGCTGGGGCTCGAGATCATCCAGCAGAAAGAAATCCTCACGGTCGCCGAAGGCCGACTGCACCATGCTGCCCAGGCCGACGACCAGCGCCTGCACGCGGTCGCCGCGGTACTCGGGATGCAGGGCGACGCGCAGCGCCTCGAGGTCGCGCCGGTAGCCGAGTTCGGCGAAGCGCCAGCGGTGCTTCTCGTCGAAGATGCGCGAGATCGCCGCCTCGGCGCTGTCTGCCCCCGACTTGCGCCATTCGCGCGGGTTGCGCTTGTAGAGCTTGTCGGCGAGCCGGCGCAGGCTGGCGAAGATGTGCTGCTGATGGGTTTCGGCGACGCGGTTGAGGTCGGTCTTCATCAGCTGCATCGGGTCGAAGCCCGCACCGCGCCCCAGCGGCGGCGCCGTGCCCGGCGACGAGCAGCCCGCCGCCAGCGCACACAGGGCGACGACCACAAGGCGCCACCCCGCCCGGCGCCACGATCGCACTCGTCCCCCGCAGCCGCCCTCGCCCATCACCGCCCCCTGCCGCCCGATGCGTCGCATCATACCGGAAGGCCTGCGCCCCCCGTCCGCCACCGAAGGGCGCCGTATAATGCTCCGCCCTGCCGCCGTCCCGAGCGCCCCCCATGTCCGTCATCCACCGCCTGCCCGACCTGCTCGTCAACCAGATCGCCGCCGGCGAGGTCGTCGAGCGTCCCGCCTCGGTGCTCAAGGAAGTGCTGGAGAACGCGGTGGACGCGGGCGCGCGCGCGATCGAGGTCCAGCTCGAACAGGGCGGCGTGCGCCGCATCCGCATCGCCGATGACGGCTGCGGCATCGACCGCGACGACCTCGCACTCGCGCTCGAGCGCCACGCCACGAGCAAGATCGCCAGCCTGGACGACCTCGAGCGCGTCGGCACGATGGGCTTTCGCGGCGAGGCGCTGGCCGCGATCGCCGCGGTGGCGCGCACCAGCATCACGAGCCGGGCCGAAGGCGCCGCCCACGCCTGGCGCATCGACGGCGCCGACCGCAGCCTGGCGCCGGCGGCGCTGAACCAGGGCACCGTCGTCGATGTCGCCGACCTCTACTACAACACGCCGGCGCGGCGCAAGTTCCTCAAGACCGAGGCCACCGAGTACGCCCACTGCGACGACATGTTCCGCCGCGTCGCGCTGGCGCGGCCCGACGTCGGCCTGCAGCTGTCGCACAACGGCCGCGTCGTCCATCGGCTGCCGGCCGGCGGCGCTGCGGCGCGCGTCGGCGCGCTGATGGGCGATGACTTCCTCCAGCACGCACGGGAGGTCATCGCAGACGGTGGGCTGTTGCGTCTCACCGGCTTCGCCTCGCTGCCCGCGTATTCGCGCGCCAGCCGCGACGCGCAGTATTTCTTCGTCAATGGCCGCTTCGTGCGCGACAAGCTCCTCACCCACGCCGTGCGCGAGGCCTACACCGACATCCTGCACGGCAGCCGCCACCCGGCCTACGTGCTCTTCCTCGAGCTCGACCCGGCTGGCGTGGACGTCAACGTCCATCCGGCCAAGATCGAAGTGCGCTTTCGCGAGGCGCGCGCGGTGCACCAGTTCGTCTATCACGCGATCAAGCGCGTGCTCGCCGAGTCCGGCGCCGGCCGCGCCGACGTCGAACCGGCGCGCGCCAGCGAGGCGCCCGGCGCGGGCTTCGGCGTCGCCGCCAATGCGTCCGCGCCGCACGGGATGTTCGGCGGTTCGGCCCCGCGCGCCGAGCCTGCCGGCCTGCGCAGCTGGCCGCAGAACGCGCCACAGCAGGGCCGCCTGGCGATGGAGCCGGCCAGCCGGGCCTATTTCGACTTCGCCGCCAGCGCCCGCCCGGGCGCACCGGCCGCCGGACCGACCGCGATCGCCCCGCCCCTGCCCGCCGGCGACGGCGCGCCGCCGCTCGGCTTCGCCCTCGCCCAACTGCACGGCGTCTACATCCTGGCGCAGAACGCCGCCGGCCTCGTCCTCGTGGACATGCACGCCGCGCACGAACGCATCCTCTACGAAAAGCTGAAGACCGTGCTCGATGGCCGCCCCGCCGTGCAGCGCCTGCTGATCCCGGCGGTGTTCTCGGTCGGCGCGAAGGACATGGCGGCGGCCGAGGACTGCGCCGAGGTGCTCGCCGGCATGGGCTTCGAGGTCGCCGCCGCCGGCCCGCAGGAGCTCGCCGTGCGCAGCGTGCCGGCCCTGCTCGCCGCCGCGCCGGTGGCGGAGCTGATGCGCAAGCTGCTCGAGGAGCTGCGCGAGTATCCGGCCTCGGAAGTGGTCACCGCGCGCCGCAACGAACTGCTCGCGACGATGGCCTGCCATGGCGCGGTGCGCGCCAACCGCCAGCTGACGGTGCCGGAGATGAACGCGCTGCTGCGCGACATGGAGGCCACCGAGCGCGCCGACCAGTGCAACCACGGCCGGCCGACGTGGACGCAGCTGACGATGGGCGACCTCGACCGTTTCTTCATGCGCGGCCAGTAGCGCCGCCGCTCGGCCGCCTCGCTCCGGCCGCCTTCGCCGCCCGCGCCGGGCGCAGACCTGCGCCTCGTGCGGGCGACCGCGCGGCGTCGCTCAGGCCCGATACACCGCCACCCCCACCAGCACCAGCGCCACCGTCGCCCAGCCCAGGCGGTCGACGTAGCGGTGCAGCACCGCCTCCATCTTCGCCCCGCCCCAGGCCATCAGCCCGGCGACGAGGAAGAAGCGCGCGCCGCGCCCGATCAGCGAGGCGAGCGTGAACGGCAGCAGCGCCATCGAGGCCACCCCGGCGGCGATGGTGAATACCTTGTACGGAATCGGCGAGAAGCCGGCGACGAAGATCGCCCAGAAGCCCCAGGCCTCGAACCAGGCCACCGCCTGCGCGTAGGCGCCCCAGTAACGGCTCTCGCGCAGCCAGGGCTCGATCGCATCGAAGGCAAAATAGCCGATCAGGTAGCCGAACAACCCGCCCGCCACCGAGGCGAGCGTCGTCAGCAGGGCGAACCACCACGCCCGGCGCGGATTGGCCAGGCTCATCGGCGCCAGCATCACGTCCGGCGGAATCGGGAAGAACGACGACTCGGCAAAGCTCAGGCCGCCGAGGAACCACGGCGCGCGCGGGTGCCGCGACCACGCCATCGCCCGCGCGTAGAGCGGGGAAAAAATCCTCACGACAACTCCTCTGAAAGAATTCGGCCGACAACGCCGGACAATGCCGGCGCGGCGCGGGCGCCATCATACCCTCGCGCCGGCTG
>JANJTU010000146.1 GCA_024710965.1 Thauera sp.
CGTGTTCGAGCGCATCAAGGCCGACTACCTCGCCTTCGCCGCCAAGCTCGGCATCAAGGACGTGCGCTTCATCCCGATCTCGGCGCTGGCCGGCGACATGATCGTCGACCGCGGCGAGCGCCTGTCCTGGTACGACGGCCCCACCCTGCTCGACATCCTCGAGAACGCGCCCGCCGCCCACACCGAGCAGGCCGAGGACTTCCGCTTCCCGGTGCAGTACGTGTGCCGCCCGCAGGACTCGGCCAACCCCGAACTGCACGACTACCGCGGCTTCATGGGCCGGGTGGAGTCGGGCGAGATCGCCGTCGGCGACGCCGTCACCGTGCTGCCTTCGGGCGCCAGCAGCCGCGTCAAGGCGATCGAGCTCGGCGCCCAGCAGCTGCCGCGCGCGATCCACGAGCAGTCGGTGACGCTGCTGCTCGAGGACGAGATCGACATCTCGCGCGGCGACCTCATCGTCAAGTCGGACGAGGCGCCCGAGGCGGTCAAGCAGATCGACGCCACCGTGTGCTGGCTCTCCGAGACGCCGCTGTCGCCGGCGCGCACCTACCTCGTGCGCCACACCACGCGCGAGGTGAAGGCCAAGCTGGCAAAGATCGACTACCGCCTCGACGTCAACACGCTCGAGCACGAGCCCGCGAGCGGCCTGGCGATGAACGACATCGCCCGCGTCACGCTCAAGCTCGCGCAGCCGATCGTCGCCGACCGCTACGCCGACAACCGCGCCACCGGCGCCTTCATCATCATCGACGAGAGCACCAACAACACCGTCGGCGCCGGCATGATCGGCTGAGCGCCGCGGCGCCGCCCGGCCCGGCCCTGGCCGCGGCCCGGACGGCGCCGATGCTGCTGCATCGCCCCGTCCTCCCGCCGCCATGAACCCGCAAGCCAGCACCGACCCCGCCCGCACCCGCCTCGACAAGTGGCTGTGGGCGGCGCGCTTCTTCAAGCACCGCAGCGCCGCCACCGAGGCGGTCGAGGGCGGCAAGGTCAAGCTCAACGGCGCCGCGGTGAAGCCCGCGCGCGACGTCAAGCCGGGCGACCGCCTCGAGATCACGATCGGCGCGGACTGCCGCAGCGTGATCGTGCGCGCCCTCGCCGACAAGCGCGGCCCGGCCAGCGTGGCCCAGACGCTGTACGAGGAAACCGCCGACAGCCTCGCCCGGCGCGCCGCCGCGAGCGAGCTGCGCCGCCTCGCCGCGGCACCCGGTGCCGACCTGCACGGCCGCCCGACCAAGCGCGACCGCCGCCGCATCCAGCGCTTCGGCGGTTTCTGAACGGCCCGCGCCGCGCGACGCCCGTTCTCGCGCCCGGCCCCCTCGACGCACACCGCGTGCACGCCGCGGACGTACCCGACATCCCCTCCGCGCGGCGCCGCTCGCGCCCGCATGGCGCGGCATGAGGCCCCGGCCCGACCCCGCCGGCATCACCCGCGGGCACGCCGGCCGCAGAACTTGCACGCAGCAACTACACTCCCAGCATGGAGGACGCGTCCCGCCGGACGCCGCACGGCCCGGAGATTTGCGATGCCTGCCAGCCCGTTCGCCCTGCTCTGCCGCATCATCTGCGCCTTGCTGCTGCCGCTCGCGCTCGCGTTCGTCATGACGCAGGCGGGTCGCGCCGCCGACGCGGGTGTCATCGTGCTGCGCATCGACGGCGCCATCGGCCCGGCGACCGCCGACTACCTGCACAAGGGCATCAGCCGCGCCGCCGATGCCGGCGCGCAGCTGGTCGTGATCGAGATGGACACGCCCGGCGGGCTCGACACCTCGATGCGCGCCATCATCAAGGACATCCTCGCCTCGCCGGTGCCGGTGGCGAGCTTCGTCTTCCCCGAAGGCGCGCGCGCCGCCAGCGCCGGCACCTACATCCTCTACGCCAGCCACATCGCCGCGATGGCGCCGGCGACCAACCTCGGCGCCGCCACGCCGGTGGCGATCGGCATCGGCGGCGCGCAGCCGGGCAAGACGCGCCCGCTGGGCGAGGACGAGCGCGGCGACGAAACGGGCAAGGCCGACGGCACCGGCAAGGCGGACTCGGCCGGCTCGGACGCGAAGGGTGAAGGCCGGGCGGCGCGCGAGCCGATGCAGGGCGCCGATGCCATGAGCGCGAAATCGATGTCGGACGCCACCGCCTATCTGCGCAGCCTCGCCCAGCTGCGCGGGCGCGACATCGACTTCGCCGAGCGCGCGGTGCGCGAGGCCGCCAGCCTGTCGGCCGAGGAGGCGCTGGCGCGGGGCGTCATCGAGCTCGTCGCGGTCGACGTCGCCGAGCTGCTGAAGAAGCTCGACGGCCGCGAGGTCACCGTGCTCGACGGCCGGCGCACGCTCGCCACCGGCGGGGTGGCGCTCGAGCGCGTCGAACCCGACTGGCGCAACCGCATCCTCGCCGTGCTCGCCAACCCGCAGGTGGCGCTGATCCTGATGATGATCGGCATCTACGGCCTGTGCTTCGAGTTCACCTCGCCCGGCTTCGGCGTGCCCGGCGTCGCCGGCGCGATCTCGCTGCTGATCGCGCTCTACGCCTTCCAGCTGCTGCCGGTGAACTGGGCCGGCGTGCTGCTGCTGGCGATCGGCGCCGCGCTGATGCTGGCCGAGGCCTTCCTGCCCAGCTTCGGCGTGCTCGGCGTCGGTGGCATCATCGCCTTCGTCGTCGGCGGCCTGTTCCTGATGGATGCCGAAGCGCCCGGCTTCGGCGTGCCGCTGGCGCTCATCGTCGGCCTCGCGCTGACGAGCGCCGCGGTGCTGCTCGCGATCGGCAGCTTCGCCGCGCGCAGCTTCAAGCGCCCGGTGGTGAGCGGACGCGAGGAAATGGTCGGCGCGCTCGGCACCGTCGGCGCGCCGGCCGGCGACGGCAGCTGGTGGATCAGCGTGCACGGCGAACGCTGGCGCGCGCGCTGCACCGCGCCGCTCGAAACCGGCGCCACCGTCCGCGTTGAGCACATCGATGGCCTCGTCCTCGACGTCTCGCCGGCCGCCCCAGCCGCCCCCTCCACCCCCACCGGGAGCCCACCGTGATGATCGACCTCCAGTTCGGGCTCGGCCCGCTCATCCTGTTGCTGATCTTCCTCGTCGTCGCCTCGCTCAAGATCCTGCGCGAGTACGAGCGCGGCGTCATCTTCCTGCTCGGCCGCTTCTGGCGCGTGAAGGGTCCCGGCCTGGTGATCGTGATCCCCGGCATCCAGCAGATGGTCAAGGTGGACCTGCGCGTGGTGACGATGGACGTGCCCTCGCAGGACGTGATCTCGCACGACAACGTGTCGGTCAAGGTCAATGCGATCGTCTTCTTCCGCGTCGTCGATCCGCAGAAGGCGATCATCCAGGTCGAGAACTTCCTCGTCGCCACCAGCCAGCTCGCGCAGACCACGCTGCGCGCGGTGCTGGGCAAGCACGAGCTCGACGAGATGCTGGCCGAGCGCGAGAAGCTGAACCTCGACGAGCAGCAGATCCTCGACGCCCAGACCGACGCCTGGGGCATCAAGGTCACCAACGTCGAGATCAAGCACATTGACCTCAACGAGAGCATGGTGCGCGCCATCGCCCGCCAGGCCGAGGCCGAGCGCGAGCGCCGCGCCAAGGTGATCCACGCCGAGGGCGAGAAGCAGGCCGCGCAGGCGCTGATGGAAGCCGCGCACATGCTGTCGCGCGAGCCGGCGGCGATGCAGCTGCGC
>JANJTU010000187.1 GCA_024710965.1 Thauera sp.
GCCGAACTGGCGCGCGACCGCGACGCCGTGCAGCGGCGCGAATGAAGCGCCGCCGCGCCACCGCCTGCCACCTCGGCACCGCCCGATGAACCCGCGCCTGGTCGAATTCGCCCTCCGCAAGCAGCGCCTGCAGTTCCGCGCCGAGGCCGAGCGTGCCGACATGGCGCGCCGCCTGGCTGGCATCGAGGCGACGCTCGACCGCGTCGACACGCTGCGCGACGGATTCGCCTGGGCCAGGGAGAAGGTGCCGCTGCTGTCGGTGGCGGCGCTGGTGGTGCTCGTCGCCCGGCCGCGGCTGACGCTGCGCCTCGTCAAACGGGGCTGGATCGGCTGGCTTGTGCTGCACCGCCTGCGCGGCCGCAAGGCCACCGCCAGCCTGCTGCCGCTCGTCGCGCCGCTGCTGCAGCGCCTGCTCGCGGCGCTCAGGCGCGCACTCGACGGCTCGGCAACACGAGGTTGAGCACGACCGCGACGAGGCCGCACAGGCTCACGCCCTGCAGCGCCAGCCCGTCAAAGTTCAGCGCCAGCCCGCCGATGCCGAACACCAGCACCGCGGACACGATCACCAGGTTGCGCGGCTCGTCGAGGTCGACCCGCGCCTTGATCAGCGTGTTCAGACCCACGCTCGCCACCGAACCGAACAGCAGCATCATGATGCCGCCCATCACCGGCACCGGGATCGACGCCAGCAGCGCGTTGAACTTGCCGAAGAAGGCGAACACGATCGCAAACCCCGCCGCCCAGGTCATGATCGCCGGGTTGAAGTTCTTCGTCAGCGTGAGCGCGCCGGTCACCTCCGAATAGGTCGTGATCGGCGGCCCGCCGACCAGGCCGGCGAACAACACGCCGAGGCCATCGCCGGCGAGCGTGCGATGCAGGCCGGGCTTCTCCGTGTAGTCCTTGCCGGTGACACCGCCGATGGCGATGACGTCGCCGACGTGCTCGATCGCCGGCGCCAGCGCCACCGGCAGCATGAACAGCACCGCCGCCCACTCGAAGCTCGGCGTGACGAAGGCTGGCAGCGCGAACCAGGGCGCCTCCGCCACCTTGGCGAAATCGACCAGGCCGAAGCCGATCGCCGCCAGGTAACCAGCGCCGACGCCGGCGAGGATCGGTACCAGGCGCAGGAAGCCGTGCGCGAACACCGCCACCGCCACGGTGACGCCGAAGGCGATCCCCGCCACCGTCAGCGCGGTGCCATAGGGCACGAGCTCGAGCTTGCCGTCCCCGCTGCGCCCCATCGCCATGTTCACCGCCACCGCGGCGAGCGACAGGCCGATGATCATGATGATCGGCCCCACCACCACCGGCGGCATGAAGCGATGCACGATGTCGGCGCCGTGCTTCCACACCAGGCCGGAGAAGGCGAAGTAGACGAGCGACACGCAGGCGAGCGCGCCCATCGTCGCCGGCACGCCCCAGGCCTGGATGCTGAAGATGATCGGGGCGATGAAGGCGAAGCTCGAGCCGAGGAAGATCGGCACCTGGCGGCCGGTGACGAGCTGGAACAGCAGCGTGCCGACGCCGGCACCGAGCAGCGCCAGGCTGGGGTTGAGCCCGGTCAGCAGCGGCACCAGCACCAGCGCGCCGAAGGCGACGAACAGGATCTGGGCGCCGGAGATCGCCCGCCGCCATAGCGGCTCGGCGGACTGGATGGGAATTTCGCGCATGCTTCTTCTCCGCCCGCTGCGCCGGCCTGCGCCGGGGCGGGCATTGTCGTTATTCGAACGCGGAGGCGGCCGCCGCTCAGTTGTGGCGGGTGCCGAAGATCTTGTCACCGGCGTCACCCAGGCCGGGGATGATGTAGCCATGCTCGTTGAGATGGCTGTCGATGCTGGCGGTGTAGATGTCGACGTCCGGATGGCACTCGTTCATGCGCGCGATGCCCTCGGGCGCGGCCACCAGCACCAGCGCGCGCACATGGGTGCAGCCCTTGCGCTTGAGCATGTCGACGGTGGCCACCATCGAGCCGCCGGTGGCGAGCATCGGGTCGATGATCAGCGCCATGCGCTCGTCGAGCTGGCCGACGAACTTCTCGAAATATGGCGCCGGCTGCAGCGTCTCCTCGTCGCGCGCGATGCCGACCACGCTGACCTTGGCGCTCGGCATCATGTCGAGCACGCCGTCGAGCATGCCCAGGCCGGCGCGCAGGATCGGCACCACGGTGACCTTCTTGCCCTTGATGCGCTCGATGCGCACCAGCCCCGCCCAGCCCTGGATCTCGACCGTCTCGAGCGGAAAGTCCTGGCAGGCCTCGTAGGCGAGCAGGCGGGCGAGCTCGGCGGTGAGCTCGCGAAACTTCTTCGTGCTGATGTCGGCCTCGCGCATCAGGCCGATCTTGTGGCGCACGAGCGGATGGCGGATTTCGTGGATGGGCATGGTGGTATCCGGGGGCGGGAGCGAAGATGCGCTCCCTTTTACCGTGGCGCCGGGCCGCACACAAGCACCCGCTCCGGATATGGTCCGGCGCATGGAGGTTCGGCGCTAAAATGACGGCTTGTTCAGCACGGGCCGCCGGCCTTCAGGACATTCCCATGTCACTCGATCTCGAAGAAATCAAGCGCGCGCGCGAAGACGCCGACTGCCTCGCCGACGACGCCAGCGTTGAAGCCGCGCTCGATCGGATGGCCGTCGCCATCACCGCCCGGCTCGCCGACAGCAACCCGCTCGTGTATGCGGTGATGAACGGCGGGCTGATCCTCGCCGGCCGCATCCTGCCGCGCCTGCCCTTCCCGCTCGAAGTCGCCTACCTGCACGCGACGCGCTACGGCCATGCGCTGAAGGGCACCCTGCTCGACTGGCGCGTGCGCCCGACGCAGGATCTGCGCGGACGCAGCGTGCTCGTGCTCGACGACATCCTCGACGAAGGCCACACGCTTGCCGCCATCATCGAACACCTGAAAGCGGAAGGCGCGAGCGAGGTGCTGTCTGCGGTGCTGGTGCACAAGGTGCACGAGCGCAAGGCCTATCCCGGCATGCGCGCCGACTTCACCGGGCTGGACATCGCCGACCGCTTCCTGTTCGGCTGCGGCATGGACTACAAGGGCTACTGGCGCAACGCGCCAGGCATCTATGCGGTGAAGGGACTATAGGGAGGCAGACCATGCTGTACACGTTCAAATCCGAAGCGAGCGCCGACGTGCTGATGCTGGGTGACGCGGCGAAGGAACTCGTCGCCATCCTCGGCAAGGATCCGCAGGACACGAAGGGGATCGTCACCGTCGAGCAGTTGCCGGGTGCGATCGCGCGCCTGAAGGCGGCGATCGAGGAAGACCGCGCGCGCCGGGCCGCGCGCACCGAGGCCGACGAAGAGGCCGACCGCGAAGCCGGCCGCACCGGCATGGCCGCCGCGGTCAGCCTCGCCCAGCGCGCCTGGCCGCTGCTCGACATGCTCGAGACCGCGCAGCGCGAGGGCGTGCCGGTGGTCTGGGGCGTCTGAGCGCCC
>JANJTU010000190.1 GCA_024710965.1 Thauera sp.
GTAGTTGTGGCCGGTGTCGATGTGCATCAGCGGGAAGGGGAAGCGGCCCGGGCGGAAGGCCTTCTCGGCCAGGCGCAGCAGGCAGATCGAGTCCTTGCCGCCGGAGAACAGCAGCACCGGGTTGGCGCACTGGCCGGCGACTTCGCGCAGGATGTGGATGGCTTCGGCTTCGAGCCAGTCGAGGTGGGACAGCGTCTGTTTGGTCAGGGTCGACATGATCGGATTATCGCTTCGGGTGCTTTGCAGAATGAATACGGAAGGCGCGCAGCGCCGCGCGCAGGCCCGCGCGCAAGGCGCCCAGGCGGTGCTGCAGGCTGCGGCGCGAGGCGCCGACGGCGGTGCCGTGCGCGGTGTTGGCAGGGTGGATCGAGTTCATGGTCGGCGCTCCCTCAGTGGTCCTTGACGTGCAGGCCGCATTCCTTGCTGGCCGGGTCTTCCCACCACCAGCGCCCGGCGCGCACATCCTCGCCGAGGGCGATGGCGCGGGTACAGGGGGCGCAGCCGATGCTGGGGTAGAAGCGGTCGTGCAGCGCGTTGTAGGGCACGTCGTTGATCCTGATATAGGCCCAGACCTCGGTTTCGGTCCACTCGGAGAGCGGGTTGAGCTTCTGCAGGCCGTTGCCCTCGTCGAACTCGCGCAGCGGCAGCCCGGCGCGGGTCACCGACTGGGCGGCGCGCAGGCCGGTGATCCAGGCCTTCTTGCCCGCCAGCGCGCGGCGCAGCGGTTCGATCTTGCGCACGTGGCAGCAGGCCTTGCGCAGCTCGACCGAGTCGTAGAAGGCGTTGATGCCGTTGGCGCGGACGTAGGTTTCCACCGCGCTGGCGTCGGGGAAGTAGATCTTCAGCTTCGTGTCGTAGCGCCGCTCGACTTCGCCGATGAGGTCGTAAGTCTCGGCCGGCAGGCGGCCGGTGTCGAGCGAGAAGATCTCGATCGGCAGCGCGTGGGCGAGGATCAGGTCGGTGAGCACCATGTCCTCGGCGCCAAAGCTGTTGGCGAAGGCGAGTTCGCCGCCGCTGCCGAACTCGGCCGCGGCCTCGCGCAGGAACTGCAGCGCGGCCGCGGCCCGGGCGCCGACCGCGGCGCGCAGCGCGTCGCTCAGCTCGGGGCGGGTGGCGGGGTTGGTGGCCGGCGGGCGCAGCGGCGAGACGGTGGCGTTCATGCCGCCTCCCGCTGCAGCGGGCCGCGGGGCTGGCGGCGGAACAGCGGCTCGGCCGGCTCCACCGCGCCCTGGTAGGGATTGGTGAAGTCGTTCAGGCTGGCGAGCGCCGTTTCCAGCTGTGCCGGCGTGTACTTGCCCGCGCGCGGCTGCAGCGTGCTGAAGCCGCAGCGCACGAGGAAGAAGAACTGGTCGCGCAGCACGTCGCCGATCGCGCGCAGCTCGCCGGTGTAGCCGTGGCGGGTGCGCAGCAGGGTGGCGATCGAGTAGCCGCGGCCGTCGGCGAACTTGGGGAAGTCGACCGCGATCAGCTGCAGGCGCAGCAGGTCGTCGGCGAGCGCGGCGGGGTCGTCGCTGCCGGCGAGCCAGACGCCGAGCACGCCGGCCTCGGCCTTCGCCAGCAGCTCGGCGCGGCGCGCCTGCCACACCGCCAGCGGCACGACGACGCGGCCGGCAGGCAGGTCGACGCCGGCCGCGTCGTCGCCCTCGGCCAGGCGCAGCACGGTCCAGTCGTCCTGGTGGATGCGGCCGTTCTTGATGATCTCAGACATGGGCGAGTTCCTCTTGCTGGCGGGCGGCGCGCTCGGCATAGACGCGGGTCTTGAACGGCTCGATGCCGAGGCGGCGCACGGTGTCGATGAAGCGCTCGTCTTCATGACGGTTGTCGATGTAGGTGTCGATCAGCGAGCTGATCACGGCGGGCATCTCGGCCGCGGCGAAGGACGGGCCGATGACCTTGCCGAGCGCAGCGTCGTTGCCCTGCGCGCCGCCGATCGTCACCTGGTACCACTCCGCGCCGTTCTTATCGACGCCGAGGATGCCGATGTGGCCGACGTGGTGGTGGCCACAGGCGTTCATGCAGCCGGAGATGTTGATCTCGATCTCGCCGATGTCGTGCAGGTAGTCGAGGTCGTCGAAGCGGTCCTGGATGGCATTGGCGATGGGGATCGACTTGGCGTTGGCGAGCGCGCAGAAGTCGCCCCCCGGGCAGGAGATGATGTCGGTCAGGAGGCCGATGTTGGGCGTGGCGAGGCCGATCTCGCGCAGCTTCTGCCACAGCTCGAAGAGCTCCGCCTGGCGCACGCTGGCCATGACGATGTTCTGCTCGTGGGTGCTGCGCACCTCGCCGAAGCTGTAGCGCTCGGCGAGCTCGGCGACGGCGTCGAGTTGCTCGGCCGTGATGTCGCCCGGCGCCACGCCGGCCGGCTTCAGCGACAGCGTGACGCTGGCATAGCCCGCGACCTTGTGCGCGCGCACGTTGCGCCTGACCCAGTTGGCGAAGGCCTTGTCCGCGGCGAGATGGGCGGCGTAGGCGACGTCTTCCGGCAGGGGGCTCAGCACCGGGTCGCTGAAGCGGCCGGCGACGCGGTCGATCTCGGCCGCGGTCAGCGTCTCCGGGCCGTCCTTCAGGTGGGCGAACTCGGCCTCGACCTGGCGTGCGAACTCCTCGATGCCGAGCGCCTTGACCAGGATCTTGATCCGCGCCTTGTAGGCGTTGTCGCGCCGGCCGTGCAGGTTGTACACGCGCAGGATCGCGGTGCAGTAGCTGAGCAGGTGCTGCCAGGGCACGAAGGCGGACACTTCCTCGCCCAGGATCGGCGTGCGCCCGAGGCCGCCGCCGGCGAGCACGCGGAAGCCGAGCTCGCCCGCCGCGCCGCGCTTGAGCTCGAGGCCGATGTCGTGCATCTGGATCACCGCGCGGTCGTCGCGCGCACCGTTGACGGCGATCTTGAACTTGCGCGGCAGGAAGGCGAACTCGGGGTGGAAGGTGCTCCACTGGCGCAGGATCTCGCACCACGGCCGCGGGTCGATCAGCTCGTCGGCGGCGACGCCGGCGAAGGGGTCGGAGGTGACGTTGCGGATGCAGTTGCCCGAGGTCTGGATGGCGTGCATCTGCACGCGCGCGAGCAGACCGAGGATCTCGGGCACGTCCTCGAGCCTGGGCCAGTTGAACTGGATGTTCTGGCGCGTGCTGACGTGCGCATAGCCGCGGTCATAGCGGCGGGCGATGTGGGCGAGCGTGCGCAGCTGTTCGGCGCGCAGGTTGCCGTAGGGCACGGTGATGCGCAGCATCGGCGCATGACGCTGGATGTACAGCCCGTTCTGCAGGCGCAGCGGGCGGAACTCGTCCTCGCTGAGCTCGCCCGCGAGGTAGCGGCGGGTCTGGTCGGCGAACTGGGCGACGCGCTCATCCACGATGCGCTGGTCGTATTCGTCGTATTGGTACATGGCGTTTCTCTCGTTGAGTCTGAATATTTGTGTTCGTCTGCGCTGGCCCGGGCGGCCAGGTGCTCAGTGCCCGATCAGCTTCGCGCCAACCAGCACCAGCATCGTCGCCAGGATCGGGCGCAGCACGCGGTCCGG
>JANJTU010000223.1 GCA_024710965.1 Thauera sp.
CATGATGCGCCATCGGATGGCGGCTGGCATCAGGCATTTGTAATATTCTCGTTCACCAGGGCGCGCAGCCCGGCCTCGTCCAGGATGGCGACGCCGAGCGCCTCGGCCTTCGCCAGCTTGGAGCCGGCGTCCTCGCCGGCGATGACGTAGCTCGTCTTCTTCGACACCGAGCCTGCGACCTTGCCGCCCTGGGCCTCGATCAGCGCCTTCGCCTCGTCGCGCGTCAGGGTGGGCAGCGTGCCGGTCAGGACGAAGGTCCTGCCCTGCAGCGCCCCGGCGGCCGGCACCGCCGGCTCGCCCTCGAGCCAGTGCACGCCGGCCGCGCGCAACTGCGCGATGACCTCGCAGTTGTGCGGCTCGGCGAAGAAGTCGACGATCGAGCGCGCCACGATCGGGCCGACGTCGGGCACCTGCTGCAGCGCCACCTCGTCCGCCGCCATCAGCGCGTCGAGCTTGCCGAACTGGCGCGCCAGCTCGCGCGCCGTGGCCTCGCCGACGTTGCGGATGCCGAGCGCGAAGATGAAGCGCGCCAGCGTCGTCGAGCGGCTCTTGTCGATCGCGGCGAGCAGGTTCTGCGCCGATTTCTCGCCCATGCGCTCGAGCCCGGCCAGGGCCAGGATGCCCAGCCGGTAGAGGTCGACCGGCGTCTTGACGATGGCGTTGTCCACGAGCTGCTCGACGACCTTGTCGCCCAGGCCGTCGATGTCCATCGCGCGCCGGCCGGCGAAATGCAGCAGGGCCTGGCGGCGCTGCGCCGGACAGAACAGGCCGCCGCTGCAGCGCGCCACCGCCTCGTCCTCGCCGCGCACCACGTGCGAACCGCACACCGGGCAGGTCGGAAAGCGCGCGAGCAGGTCGAAGCGCGGCAGCTCGCCGGTGCGCCGCTCGGGCACCGGCGCGACCACTTCCGGGATGACGTCGCCGGCGCGGCGCACGATGACCCAGTCACCGATGCGCACGTCCTTGCGGTCGATCTCGTCCTGGTTGTGCAAGGTGGCATTGGTGACCGTGACGCCGCCGACGAAGACCGGCTCCAGGCGCGCGACCGGGGTCAGCGCGCCGGTGCGGCCGACCTGCACTTCGATGTCGCGCAGCAGCGTCACCGCTTCCTGCGCCGGGTACTTGTGCGCCACCGCCCAGCGCGGCTCGCGCGTGACGAAGCCCAGGCGCTGCTGCAGCGCGAGCGAGTTCACCTTGTAGACCACGCCATCGATGTCGAACGGCAGGCTGTCGCGCAGTGCGCCGATGCGGGCGTGGAAGGCGGCAAGCTCAGCCGCACCCTGGAGCACCGCGCGATGCTCGCACACCGGCAGACCGCATGCAGCGATCGCGTCCAGCACGCCCGCGTGCGTGTCCGGCACGGCCCAGCCCTCGGTTTCGCCGAGGCCGTAGGCGAAGAAGGACAGCGGCCGCCGGGCGGCGATCGCGGGGTCGAGCTGGCGGATGCTGCCGGCGGCGGCGTTGCGCGGATTGACGAAGGTCTTCTCGCCCGCCTCGGCCTGGCGTCGGTTCAGGGCCTCGAAGTCGTCCCGTCGCAGGTACACCTCGCCGCGGATCTCGAGCACCGCCGGCGCCGGGCCGTGCAGCCGCAGCGGGATCGCGCGCAGCGTGCGCACATTGCTGCTGACGTCCTCGCCGGTTTCGCCGTCGCCGCGCGTGGCCGCCTGCACGAGCACGCCGTGCTCGTAGCGCAGGCTGATCGCCAGACCGTCGAACTTGAGCTCGGCGGAATACTCGACCGCCGGGTCGCCGTCCTTCAGCCCGAGCTCGCGCCGCACGCGGGCGTCGAAGGTCTCCGCGCCGCTGGCGCCGGTGTCGGTCTCGGTGCGGATCGAGAGCATCGGCACGCGGTGGCGCACCGGCGGGAACTGGGCGAGCGGCTTGCCGCCGACGCGCTGCGTGGGCGAATCCGGCGTGCGCAGCTCGGGGTAGGCCGCCTCCAGCGCCTGCAGCTCGCGGAACAGGCGGTCGTACTCGGCGTCGGGGATCGTCGGCGCGTCGAGCACGTAGTAGGCGTGGTCGTGGCGGGCGATCTCAGCGCGCAGCGCCGCCGCGCGCCCGGCCGCCGCCTGCGCGTCGGGTGTCGCGTGCTGTGCGGTCATGCCGAGAACAGGCGCAGGGCGAGCGGGCTGCCGGCGGGGATACCGTGGCTCGCCATGCGTTCCTGGAACTGCGCGATCTGGTCGCGGATCAGGCTGGCGGCCTCGACACCGAACGCGGCGCGGTTGTCGTCGACGACCGTACCCTGCAGTGTCTCGGCAAAGTCGGCTGCGGTGCGCATCATGCGGTCGAAGGCGGCAAGGCCGTCACGCACGCAGGGAACATCGATCACCAGCGTGAGCCCCTTGGTGGCCACGCCGGCCATGCCGTCGGCGGCAAACAGGCCGGGTTCGAGGTTGCCGACCGTGAACTGCGTGGCGCCGTCGTCGTCGAGGGCGTGGAAGCAGCCGTCGCCGGCCAGGCGCAGGCCGTGGCGTTCGGCGAGCTCGACGATGTCGCGGCCTTCGAACTGACGCGTGGTCGCGACCACGTTGATGCCGATCTGGACGTCGATGTCGGCGCAGAAGCGGTCGAGCTCGGTCGCCTGCCCCAGGGTCTCGGCACGCGTGGGCAAGCCCGGCGGCAGGGCCATCACCATGTCGGCGACACGCTGCACGCCGCCCGAGAAGCGCATGAAGTCGGCCTCGCCGATCGAGCCGCGGCGGTCCACCAGCTGCAGCGCGGCGCAGAACCAGTGGCAGGCGCCGGTGCTGTTGGGGCCGAGCAGGTGCCAGAGGTTGTCGCCGTCGCTGAAGCCGAACCAGCGCACGGGCTTGGACAGCCCGGCGAGCTGCTCGGCCTGCGCCTGCCACAGGCGCTGCACGTCGAGCGGCTCGATGGCCTCCAGGCGCACGATGCAGTCGGCACGCGGGTCGAGCGCATCGGGTGCCTCGGGGGCACTGCGTATGACTGGCGCCTCGCGGTAGGGGCGCGGCCCGTCGGCGGCGGTGGCGATGGCGGGTTCGCGCCGCTCGGCCGCGTCGTCGCCGCCGCTGCCGCTGCCGCTGCGCGGTTCGAGCAGCACGTCGCGGTGCTCGGACTTGAAGGCCTTTTCCGCGTCCCGGCGGTGCTTGCGCTCCTGCCACTT
Organism: Thauera sp.; assembly: GCA_024710965.1. Taxonomy (GTDB): domain Bacteria; phylum Pseudomonadota; class Gammaproteobacteria; order Burkholderiales; family Rhodocyclaceae; genus Thauera. The sequence goes on from JANJTU010000223.1 coordinate 3,128, forward strand.
GTTGTAGCCGACGATCAGCACCACCGCGCCGATGCCGGCGCCGATCAGTGCGATCTGAAGTTCGCTGTCCATGTGGTTTCCCGAATGATTCCCTGTCTGTCAGGCTGCGGCCGGCTCGGCCAGGCGCAGCGCTTCCTCGATATCGACTTCCACGACGCGCGAGACGCCCTGCTCCTGCATCGTCACCCCCACCAGCTGCTGCGCGAATTCCATCGTGATCTTGCTGTGACTGATGAAGATGAACTGCGTCTGCGATGACATGCGCTTCACCATGTTGGCGTAGCGCTCGGTATTGGTATCGTCCAGCGGCGCGTCCACCTCGTCAAGCATGCAGAACGGTGCCGGATTGAGCTGGAACATCGAGAACACCAGCGCGATCGCGGTGAGCGCCTTCTCGCCACCCGACAACAGGTGGATCGAGGCGTTCTTCTTGCCCGGCGGCTGGGCGACGATCTGGATGCCGGCGTCGAGGATCTCGTCGCCGGTCAGCACCAGCTCCGCCCTGCCACCGCCGAAGAGCTGCGGAAACAGCGTGCCGAACTGGCGATTGACGGTATTGTAGGTTTCCTGCAGCTGCTCGCGCGTCTCGCGGTCGATGCGGCGGATCGCATCCTCGAGCGTGTCGATTGCCTGCAGCAGGTCCTCGGTCTGGGCGTCGAGATAGCCCTTGCGCTCCGAGGCGGTACGCAGCTCGTCGAGGGCGGCGAGGTTGACCGCCCCCAGTTCGGCGATCTCGCGGGCGAGGCGCGCAACCTCGCGCTGCAGCGCGCTCTCCTTCAGCTCCGCGCCCAGCAGCGGCGCCAGGACGGCCTCGTCCGCGCCGGCCTCGGCGAGGCGCTCGGCGAACTGGCTCACCGCCAGTTCGGCCGCCTGCACCGCGAGGCGCAGGTCGGCGACGCGGGCGCGGATCGGCGCCGCCTCGTGCTCGGTGCGCAGGCGCAGCTCCTCGGTTTGCTTGAGCCGCGCCGCCGCGCCCTCGAGTGCGTCGCGGCGCGCGGCCAGTGCCGCCTCGCGGCTGGCGCGCAGGCCGAGCGCCAGCTGCAGCGCATCGGCGCTGCGGGTTTCGTCGGTGGCGTCCAGTTCGCCGCGGCGCAGCTCGGTCTCGGCGCGGATGCGCTCGAGCTGCTCGGCGGCGAGCTGCTGGTTGCGCGCGATGTCGTCGAGCTTGCCGGCGCATTCGCGCGCGGAGAAATCCGCTTCCTGCATCTCGCGCGCCGCAGCCTGCTCCAGCGCACGCGCCTCACGCAAGGCCTGCTCGCGCTCGCGCAGGACGTCGGTCGTAGCATCGAGCCGTTCGCGCTGCAGCGCGGCGAGCTCGTCGGCACGGGCGTGCTCGAGCTCGGCACGCGCCAGGTGCTCATGCTCGCTGCCCTCCAGATGGGCGAGGTCGGCGAGATCGCGCGCGAGCTGGGCGCGGCGCTCCTCCGCCCGGCTGCGCGCCTGGGTGAGCTTGAGCAACTCGACCTGCTCGGCATGGACACGGGCCTGTTCGCTCTGGCTGTCGCGGCGCAGCGCGTTGGCACGATCGTTGAGCTCGGCGGCGGCGGCCTCGGTCGCCAGCAGCGCGTCGTGCGCGGCGCGGGCCTCGTCCTCGAGCACCTGCTGTTCGGCGGCCAGGGCCTCGATCTCGCGCTGGCGCTCGATGACGCCGTGCGTGCGGCTGTCGGGAGCGAAATGGCTCAGCAGGCGGCGGCCGAGAAGCTGGCCGCGCGGGCCGACCAGCGTCACCCCCGCGGGCAGCTCGTGGCGGCGCGCCAGCCAGTCCTCGAGGTGGTCGACGGCGTGGACGCCGCGCAGGAAGTCGGCGACCAGCGCCTGCAGCGCAGGCTCGGCGACGGTGACGCAGTCGAGCAAGGGGCGCGCGCCGTCCACCGCTTCGGTACCGGCAGGACTGGTGGCTTCCGCCGCGGCGCCCGGCAGCGCGATCGCGAGCGACTCCGGCGGCGCCTCGTCGAGCACGCCGCGCGCGGCAGCCTCGGCGCCCGCGGCATCGGGCGCGACCAGCGCGGCGAGGCGCTCGCGCAGCACCGCCTGCACGGCCGCGTCCCAGCCTTCGGCGACGCGCAGGCTGCGCCACAGCGGCGGCAGCGTGTCGAAGCCGTGGCGCTTGAGCCAGTCGCCGAGCTTGCCCTGCGATTGCACCCGGGCCTGCAGCTGGACGAGGGCATCGCGCCGCGCGCGCAGCTCGGTGAGGCGGCGCTGCATGGCACGCTCGTGTTCGAGCGCCGCCTTGAGCGCGGCCTGGGCCTCGGGCTGGCGGGCCTGGACGGCGGCGAGCGCCTGCTGCTGTTCTTCGACGCTGTCCTGCAGCGCCTCGAGGCGCGCCTCACGCTCGGCGACCTGCAGCTCGTCGGGGCCGACGATCGTGCCTTGTTCTGCTTCCAGCCGGCCGCGGCGCTGCTGCAGCGCGTCTAGCGCACGCGTGGCGCTGGCGCGATTTGCCTCCTCGACGCGCAGCTGCTGCTCCGTCTGCGCCAGCTCGCGCCGCGCCGTAGCCACCGTGGTGTCGGCCGCCTGGCGCGCAGCGTCGAGCTCGGGCAGGCGGTCGGCGATCTCGGCGTGCCGCGCCCCGGCCTGCTCGGCCCGCAGCGCGGCATTCTCGGCGAGCGCCTGCCAGCGCTCGTGGTCGCCCGCCAGCGTCTGCTGCCGGGCGCCCCAGTGGCCGTGATCGGTTTCGAGCTGGGCGAGGCGCGCTTCGAGGCGCTTGCGCGCCTCGGCCAGGTGCTGCAGCTCGGTCTCGAGGCGGGTGACTTCGGCGCTGACGGCGAAAAGCTCGCTCTGCGCCACGTGCACCGCCTCGGAAGCCTCGAAGTGGGCGTCACGCGCGGCTTCGGCCTCGCCTTCCAGCGCCTGCAGCCGGGCATTGTCGGCTTCGATGCGGGCGCTGGCGAGGTTGAGCTCGGCCGCCAGGCGCCGGTGTTCGGCCTGCGCCTCGTTGCGCTTGAGCAGCCACAGCAGCTGCTGCTTCTGCACGTGCGCCGCGTTGAGCGCGTTGTAGCGCGCGGCGACTTCGGCCTGGGCCTCGAGGTGGCCGATGCGCTCGCCGAGCTCCATGCGGATGTCGTCGAGGCGGGCGAGGTTGTCGCGCGCGTCGCGCAGCCGGCCTTCGGTTTCCTTGCGCCGCTCGCGGTATTTGGTGACGCCGGCGGCCTCCTCGAGGAAGCCGCGGATGTCCTCCGGGCGGGCCTCGATGATGCGCGAGATCATGCCCTGCTCGATGATCGCGTAGGCACGCGGCCCGAGCCCGGTACCGAGGAAGAGGTCGATGACGTCCTTGCGCCGGACATGGACGTTGTTGATGTAGTAGGTGGATTCGCCCGAACGGTCGAGCACGCGCTTGACCGAGATCTCCGCGTAGCGCGACCACTGGCCCGACGCCCTGCCCTCGTTGTTGTCGAAGACGAGCTCGACGCTGGCGCGCGACACCGGCTTGCGCGTCGTCGAGCCGTTGAAGATCACGTCCTGCATCGATTCGCCGCGCAGCGCCGAGGCGCGCGTCTCGCCCAGCACCCAGCGCACGGCGTCGATGATGTTCGACTTGCCGCAGCCGTTCGGCCCGACCACGCCGACGAGGTTGCCCGGCGTCAGCACGGTCGTCGGGTCGACGAAGGTCTTGAAACCGGCAAGTTTTAGCTTGGAGAGACGCACGTCGGGAAGGAGGCTTTCGGGGATGCGGACGGACCCGGCATGGAACGGCGGCCGCGGCAAGCTGCAAGGCTGCAGGGGACGCCGGCAAGGCGCGCCATGATACCATCTTCGCCCTTCCCGACTCTGCTGCTGCGGCGCCTTGCCGCGCGCAATTTGTGCCAAAGTGAATCCGAACCTCGCCCGCCTCCAGACCTATCCCTTCGAGAAGCTGCGCGCACTGTTCACGGGCGTCACGCCGCCGGCCGAACTGAAGCCGATCCGGCTGTCGATCGGCGAGCCGCAGCACCCGACGCCCGGATTCATCCGCCAGACGCTGGCGGACAATCTCGGCGGTCTGTCGTCCTATCCGACGACGGCGGGCAGCGACGCCCTGCGCGGCGCCATCGCGCACTGGCTGGAGCGCCGCTACGGCCTGCCGCAGGTGGACCCGGCGACCCAGGTGATCCCGGTCAACGGCACGCGCGAAGCGCTGTTCGCCTTCGCTCAGTGCGTCATCGATGCCAGCCGCCCGGGGGCGAAGGTGCTGTGCCCGAACCCCTTCTACCAGATCTACGAAGGCGCGACCCTGCTCGCCGGCGCCGAGCCGGTGTTCCTCAACAACCTGCCCGAGAACGGCTTCGGTTCGGACTTCGACGCGATCGACGCCGCCACCTGGCGCGACATCCAGCTCGTCTACGTGTGCTCGCCCGGCAACCCCACCGGCCGCCTGCTGACGCTGGCCGAATGGAAGCGGCTGTTCGAGCTCTCCGATCGCCACGGTTTCGTCATCGCCGCCGACGAGTGCTATTCCGAGATCTACTTCGACGACACGGCGAAGCCGATCGGTGCGCTGGAAGCCGCCTGGCGCCTGGGCCGCACCGATTTCCGCAACGTCGTCATGTTCTCCAGCCTGTCCAAACGCTCCAACGTGCCGGGCATGCGCTCGGGCTTCGTCGCCGGCGACGCGGACATCCTGCGCGAGTTCCTGCGCTACCGCACCTACCACGGCTGCGTCATGAGCCCGTCGGTGCAGGCGGCCTCCGTCGTGGCCTGGAACGACGAGGCGCATGTCGAGGAGAACCGCCGCCTCTACCGCGACAAATTCGCCCGCATCACGCCGCTGCTCGCTGCACAACTGCCGGTGGAAGTGCCCGAAGCCGGCTTCTACTACTGGGTGCGCACGCCGCTGCCGGACACCGAGTTCGCCCGTCGCCTGCAGGCTGAATATAATGTGACCGTCCTCCCCGGCAGCTACCTCGCCCGCGAATCGGGCGGCATCAACCCTGGCGCCGGCTTCGTCCGCATCGCCCTGGTGGCCGACACCCACGAGTGTCTCGAGGCCGCCGGGCGCATCATCGATTTCTGTAAAAACCTCTGAGAGAGACTCCCCCATGCACGCACTGCAAAAGATCATCGACGACGCCTTCGACAACCGCGCCAGCCTGTCGCCCACGGCCGCCCCGGCCGAAGTGCGCGACGCGGTGGAACAGGTCATCGCCGGGCTGGATGCGGGCACGCTGCGCGTGGCCGAGAAGAAGGACGGCCAGTGGGTCGTGAACCAGTGGATCAAGAAGGCGGTGCTGATCTCCTTCCGCCTGCGCGATAACGAGCTCGTGCAGGCGGGCGGCCTCAACTTCTACGACAAGGTGGCGACCAAGTTCGGCGACTACACGCCCGAGCAGTTCCGCGATGGCGGTTTCCGCGTCGTGCCGCCGGCGGTCGCGCGCAAGGGCAGCTTCATCGGCCGCAACGTCGTGCTGATGCCGTCCTACGTCAACATCGGCGCCTACGTCGATGAAGGCACGATGGTCGACACCTGGGCCACCGTCGGCTCCTGCGCCCAGATCGGCAAGAACGTGCACCTGTCGGGCGGCGTCGGCATCGGCGGCGTGCTCGAGCCCGTGCAGGCCGGCCCCGTCATCATCGAGGACAACGTTTTCGTCGGTGCACGCTCGGAAGTGGTCGAAGGCGTGATCATCGAGGAGAACGCCGTGCTGTCGATGGGGGTGTACATCGGCCAGAGTACCAAGATCTACGACCGCGAGACCGGTGAAGTCTTCTATGGCCGCGTGCCGTCCGGCGCCGTCGTCGTGCCCGGCAGCCTGCCCTCGGCCGACGGCAAGTACAGCCTGTACTGCGCCGTTATCGTCAAGCGCGTCGACGCGCAGACCCGCGCCAAGACCGCCATCAACGAACTGCTGCGCGGCGCCTGATCGCCCTTTCGCGGGCGTCCGTGCGCGGCCGCCCCGACACCGAAGTCCGCCCAACCACGCTCAGGAGAATCTCCGCATGATTTTCGACAAGCTGTTCCAACTGATGGCGGAAAAGCTCGCTTCGGACATCTTCATCTCGGCCGGCGCCCCGATCCACAT
>JANJTU010000297.1 GCA_024710965.1 Thauera sp.
CACGAGGTCGGTGTTCTGCAGCAGGTAGGGCGCGGCGGTGAAGGACTGCACGATGACGTGCTCGTCGCGGCTCACCCGCATCGACGCCAGCACGCTGTCGATGACGCCGCGCTGGCTGATGGAGTACGGCATCGGCACCACGTGCGCGGCCCGTGCGTAGTCCTCGGCACTCATGCCCTTGCGCGCGAGCGGATGACTCGCTGCCACCAGGCAGACGATCTCGTCCTCGAGCAGCATCGACAGGTGCATGCGGTGCGGGGGCTCGGGCCAGTTGCCGATGACCACGTCCAGATCCCCTTCGGCGAGCGAACGCTCGAAGTCGAAGTTCGGTCCCAGCGAATGCAGGGCGAGGCGTGCCTGCGGCGCCTCGCGGCGGAAGCGCTCGGCCACGCCGGCGACGAACACCGGGGCGAGATAGTCGGGCGAGCCGATGCGGAACTCCTGCCGCGTCGACGACGGCTCGAAGGATTCGGGCGCATCGACCATGCGGTCGATCTCGGCGAGCGCGCCCTTGGCGTGCGACAGCAGCGCGAGCGCGCGCTCGGTCGGCACCATGCCGCCCTTCTCGCGCACCAGCAGCGGGTCGCCGAGGATGTCGCGCAGGCGCTTGAGCGCGGCGCTCACCGCCGGCTGCGACTGGTTCATGCGCAGCGCGGTGCGCGACACGCTGCGCTCGCTGACCAGCAGCACGAACACCCTGAGCAGATAGGTGTCGAGCGGGTCGTCACTGCGCCGGATCGTCATCGGGAGGTCTCCTTCCTGTCCTTGTTGCCGGCCGCGTCGGGCGCGCGGCCTTGATAAGCGAAAGCATATATCACTTATAAAAACATATGCGTTTTCTTAAGCAGGAGAGGTCTTACACTGCGCCTCACACGATCCCCCAGAACCAGGAGACAGCCTCATGGGACGCCTCACCACTCACGTACTCGACACCGCGGCCGGCCGGCCCGGTGCCGGCATCGCCGTCACCGTCTATCGCCTCGACGGTGAGCGCCGCATCGTCGCGCGCGCCGTCACCAACAGCGACGGCCGCTGCGACCAGCCCCTGCTCGAAGGCGCCGCGCTCGAAGCCGGCAAGTACGAGATCGTCTTCGCCGCGGGCGACTACTTCCGCACCCAGGGCCTGGACCTGCCCGAGCCGCCCTTCGTCGACGAAGTCGCGCTGCGCTTCGGCATCGCCCGCCCCGAGCAGCACTACCACGTGCCGCTACTGGTGTCGCCGTGGAGCTACTCCACCTACCGCGGCAGCTGATCGCCCTCCCTTCCGCACTTCGAGAGCGAAAACACCATGGAAACCTATCTCCTCGACTGGGCCAATCTGCTCGTGCGCTGGCTCCACCTGATCGCAGGCATCGCCTGGATCGGCGCGTCCTTCTACTTCGTCATGCTCGACAACTCGCTCAAGCCGCCGAAGAAGGCCGAGGACGGCAAGCGCGGCGTGTTCGGCGAGTTGTGGGCGGTGCACGGCGGCGGCTTCTACCACAGCCAGAAATACCTCACCGGGCCGAAAGGCGAGCCGCTCACGCACGACCTGCACTGGTCGAAGTGGGAGGCCTACACCACCTGGCTGTCGGGCATGGGCCTGCTGGCGCTGATCTACTGGATCGGCGCCTCGAGCTACCTGATCGACAGCAACGTGATGGCGCTCACGCCGGCCGCAGCGGTGGGCATCTCGATCGCCTTCCTCGTCGCCGGCTGGGTGTTCTACGACCTGCTGTGCCGCAACATGGTGGGCAAGGACGGGCTGCTCGCCGCAATCGTGTTCGTCTTCGTGATGGTCGCCAACTACGCCCTGCACCAGGTCTTCTCCGCCCGCGGCGCCTACATCCACGTCGGCGCGATGCTCGGCACGATGATGGCGGCGAACGTGTTCTTCCACATCATCCCCGGCCAGAAGAAGATGGTCGAGCAGATCCGCGCCGGCCAGGAAGTCGACACCATGCCCGGCATCATCGGCAAGCAGCGCTCGGTGCACAACACCTACTTCACGCTGCCGGTGCTGTTCATCATGATCAGCAACCACTACCCGATGACCTATGCAAGCAAGCACGGCTGGCTGGTGCTGGCGGTGATGATGCTGGCCGGCGTGCTGATCCGCCAGTTCTTCGTGCTGCGCCACCGCGGCCAGGTCAAGGTCTGGCTGCCGGCCGCCGGCGTGGCCCTGATCGCCGCGCTGATCGTGCCGATGGCGCCGAAGATGGTCGATGCCGGCGGCGAGCAGATCGCCTTCGCCAAGGTCAAGCAGGTGATGGACCAGCGCTGCGTCAGCTGCCACGCCGCCAAGCCCAGCTTCGACGGCTTCGCCCAGGCGCCCAAGGGCGTGATGCTGGAGACACCCGAGCAGATCGGCCAGCACGCGGCCAAGATCGCCGAGACCGTGGCCAGCGGCTACATGCCGCTCGGCAACCTGACGCAGATCACCGCTGCCGAGCGCGAATCGATCGCCATCTGGTTCGCCCAGGGCGCCCGCCTGGCCGACTGAGTTCCGCCGCCGCTCACCCCCAACGACTGCCCCAAGCCCAACCAATAACGCGCACGCCCGGCCCTGCCGGGCCGGAAGAGACCGCCATGACACAGACCGCCACAGCCGACCAGACCGAGACCGCCCTCGCGGCCCTTTCCCGCCTGCCCCAGGCCGAGTTCGTCGCCCGCCTCGACGGCATCTTCGAGCACTCGCCGTGGATCGCCGAGCGCGCCTGGGCGCAGCGCCCCTTCGACAGCGTCGACGCGCTGCACGGCGCGATGCTCGGCGTGCTCGACGCCGCCAGCGAGGCCGAGCAGCTCGGCCTGATCTGCGCCCACCCGGAACTGGCCGGCAAGGAAGCCGAAGCCGGCACGCTGACCACCGCCTCCACCGGCGAGCAGCGCGGCGCCGGGCTGGACCAGTGCAGCAGGGAAGAACTGCTGCGCCTGCGCCAGCTCAACCGCGACTACCGCGCGCGCTTCGGCTTTCCCTTCGTCGTCGCGGTGAAGGGGCTGACCCGCTACCAGATCATGGACACGGTCGAAGCCCGCCTCGGCAACGACCGCGCCACCGAGTTCCGCACCTGCCTGCGCGAGATCGCCAAGATCGCGCGCTTCCGTCTCGATGCGCTGTTCGCCTGAAATCTGCCAGGAGTGACACCATGACCGCTTCCGCCTCCTACCCGCGCGACCTCGTTGGCTACGGCAGGAACCCGCCCTACGCCAACTGGCCGGGCCGCGCCCGCGTCGCCGTGCAGTTCGTGCTCAACTACGAGGAAGGCGGCGAGAACTGCGTTCTGCACGGCGATGCCGGCAGCGAGCAGTTCCTCTCCGAGCTCTTCAACGCCGCCAGCTACCCCGACCGCCACCTGTCGATGGAGGGCATCTACGAG
>JANJTU010000331.1 GCA_024710965.1 Thauera sp.
CACCGCGGTGCCCGAGTCGACCGCCACGCGGCGCTCGATGCCGGTGCCGACGAGCGGCTTCTCCGGACGCAGGCAGGGCACGGCCTGACGCTGCATGTTGGCGCCCATCAGCGCGCGGTTCGCGTCGTCGTGCTCCAGGAACGGAATCAGCGAGGCCGCGACCGACACGATCTGGCCCGGCGCCACGTCCATGTACTGGACCATGTCCGAGGTCGCCAGCAGGAACTCGCCCTTGTGGCGGCAGGACACGAGGTCACCCGCCAGCATGCCGGCGGCGTCGATCTCGGCGTTCGCCTGCGCGATCACGTACTGGCCTTCCTCGATCGCGGAGAGGAAGTCGATCTGGTCGGTCACCTTGCCGTCGTTGACCTTGCGGTACGGCGTCTCGAGGAAGCCGTGGCGGTTGGTGCGCGCATACACCGCGAGCGAGTTGATGAGGCCGATGTTCGGGCCTTCCGGCGTCTCGATCGGGCAGACGCGGCCATAGTGGGTCGGGTGCACGTCGCGCACCTCGAAGCCGGCGCGCTCGCGCGTCAGACCGCCCGGGCCGAGGGCCGAGACGCGCCGTTTGTGCGTGATCTCGGACAGCGGGTTGGTCTGGTCCATGAACTGCGACAGCTGGCTCGAGCCGAAGAACTCCTTGATCGCGGCCGAGATCGGCTTGGCGTTGATCAGGTCGTGCGGCATCAGGTTGTCGGACTCGGCCTGCGACAGGCGCTCCTTCACCGCACGCTCGACGCGCACGAGGCCGGCGCGGAACTGGTTCTCGGCCAGTTCACCCACCGAACGCACGCGGCGGTTGCCGAGGTGGTCGATGTCGTCGATCTCGCCGCGGCCATTGCGCAGCTCGACCAGCACGCCGATCACGGCGAGGATGTCGTCGTTCACGAGCACGCCCGGGCCGTCTTCGCCCTGCGCGCCGACGCGCTCGTAGAAGCGCTTGAGCCAGCCCGGCGACTTGTCGTCGATCTTCTCCGGATAGGCGCGACGGTTGAACTTCATGCGGCCGACGGAGGACAGGTCGTAGCGCTCCTCGGCGTAGAACAGGCCCTGGAACAGGCCTTCCACGGCGTCCTCGGTGGGCGGCTCGCCCGGACGCATCATGCGATAGATCGCGACCTTCGCCGCCCACTGATCGGCGGTTTCGTCGATGCGCAGGGTCTGCGAGATATACCCGCCGCGGTCGAGATCGTTGATGTACAGCGTGCGCAACTCCGTCACGCCGGCAAGACGCAGCTTGTCGAGCAGGTCCTCGCTGATCTCGTCGTTGGCGCGCGCGAGCACCTCGCCGGTTTCCGGGTCGGCGACATTGTTCGCGATGACACGGCCGAGCAGGAAGTCGTCCGGCACGCCGATCGTCTTCACGCCGGCCTGGTCGATCTCGCGGATGTGCTTCGAGGTGATGCGCTTGTCGCGCGCGACGATGACCTTGCCTTCGGCGGTGGTGATGTCGAAGCGGGCGACCTCACCGCGCAGGCGGTCGGCGACGAGTTCGAACTGGGCGCCGTCGGCCTGCAGGTGGAAGTTGTCGAAGTCGTGGAAGGTGTCGAGGATCTCTTCCGGCGTCATGCCGATGGCACGGAGGAGGATCGTCACCGGCATCTTGCGGCGGCGGTCGACGCGGAAGTAGAGGTAGTCCTTCGGATCGAACTCGAAGTCCAGCCAGGAACCGCGGTAAGGGATGATCCGCGCCGAGAACAGCAGCTTGCCGGACGAGTGCGTCTTGCCGCGGTCGTGCTCGAAGAACACCCCCGGCGAACGGTGCAGCTGCGACACGATCACGCGCTCGGTGCCGTTGATGACGAAGGAGCCGGTGGTCGTCATGAGCGGAATCTCGCCCATGTACACCTCCTGCTCCTTCACTTCCTTGATCGTTTCCTTCGGCGCTTCACGGTCCATGATCACGAGGCGCACGCGGGCACGCAAGGGCGAGGCGAAGGTCAGGCCGCGCTGCTGGCACTCCTTCACGTCGAAGGCAGGCTCGCCCAGCATGTACTGGACGAACTCGAGGCGCGCGTTGCCGCTGTGGCTCGAGATCGGGAAGATCGACGTGAAGGCCGCCTGCAGGCCCTGGTTGCGCCGCGCTTCCGGCAGGGTTTCGGCCTGCAGGAACTCGGCGAACGACTCGATCTGGGTGGCGAGGAGGAAGGGCGCATCGAGCACGGCCGCGCGCTTGGCGAAGCTCTTGCGGATACGTTTCTTCTCAGTGTAGGAATACGCCATGGATGCTCCGGCTAGAGGGCTAACATCGGAAAGACAGAACACAGCGTCCGCTTCGGCTGCAACCGTGCTACGGTCCGCAAACGCTCTGCTCTGGCTTCTGTCATCGTGGATCCGCGCAGGATCCTGAACACAAAGCACGAAAGGGCCGGCACTCCGAGGAGTGCCAGCCCCGCTGGAAAGTCGGAGATTACTTGATCTCGACCTTGGCGCCAGCGTCTTCCAGCTGCTTCTTCAGCGCGTCGGCGTCGGCCTTGGCGATGCCTTCCTTGACCGCCTTCGGTGCGCCGTCGACCAGATCCTTGGCTTCCTTCAGGCCCAGGCCGGTGGCAGCACGGACGACCTTGATGACCTCAACCTTCTTCTCGCCAGCGGCCATCAGGACGACGTCGAACTCGGTCTTCTCTTCCACCACGGCAGCGGCGGCGGCGCCCGGGGCAGCCACGGCCATCGCGGCGGCGGACACGCCGAACTTCTCTTCGAACGCCTTCACCAGGTCGTTCAGTTCCATCACGGTCATCGCGCCAACGGCGTCGAGGATGTCTTCTTTGCTGATTGCCATTTCAAATAACTCCAGAATCGAAACTTGTCAGAAAACGGTAGCGGGCTGCACTCAGGCAGCGACCTCTTCCTCGCGCTTCTTGGCGAGGGCGGCCATCGCGCATGCGAAGCCGGACACCGGCGCCTGCATGACGCCCAGCAGCCTGGCGAGCAGCTCCTCGCGGCTCGGGATCGAGGCGAGCGCCTGCACGCCGGCCTTGTCGAGCGTTTCGCCCGCATAGGAACCGGCCTTCAGCACCAGCTTGTCGTTGCCCTTGGCGAAGTCGTTCAGCACCTTGGCGGCAGCGACCGGATCTTCCGAGATGCCATAGATCAGCGGGCCGGTCAGCTGGTCCGACAGCCCGGCAAACGGGGTGTCGGCGATCGCGCGTCGCACCAGGGTGTTCTTCAGCACACGCAGGTAGACGCCAGCGTCGCGGGCCTTGGCACGCAGCGCGGTGAGATCGCCCACCGCAATGCCGCGATACTCGGCCACCGCGATCGTCTGGGCGTTGGCCACCTGTGCCGACACCTCAGCCACTACGGCTTTCTTGTCATCGAGATTGAGCCCCACGGGCCTTTCCTCCTTTCAAGTCCACACGCGAACCGCAAGACGCGATTCGCACCCACGGCGACCTGGATCAGGAGTGCGGTTGAGACAACCGCTGGAATCCTGTTCTGGGCTCACCGTCTGCGCAGGCCGTCGCGAAACGATTAAACGGTTGCCGAAGCTTCCGCACCTGCGGTCTTTGACGATCCGCAGCCGGCGTTTGCGCGCCGGCGCGGCCCAAAGTTTCTTCATGCTGCCCGCGGCGGCGGGCAGCGCGGCGATCACGCCGCGTTGACGCTGCTCGGCTCGACGCGCACGCCGGCCCCCATGGTGCTCGACACGGCGATGCGGCGCAGATACACACCCTTGGCGGCGGCCGGCTTGGCCTTCACCAGGGCGTCGACGAAGGCCGACAGGTTCTGCTGCAGCGCATCGACGCCGAACGAGGCACGGCCGATCGTCGCATGGATCAGACCACCCTTGTCGGTACGGTACTGAACCTGACCCGCCTTGGCGTTCTTCACCGCGGTGGCGACGTCCATCGTCACGGTGCCGACCTTCGGGTTCGGCATCAGGCCGCGCGGGCCGAGGATCTGGCCGAGTTGACCGACGACGCGCATGGCGTCCGGCGTGGCGATGCAGACATCGAAATTGAGGTTGCCGGCCTTGACCTGTTCGGCCAGGTCGTCGAAACCGACGACTTCGGCGCCCGCCGCACGCGCGGCCTCAGCCTTGTCGCCCTGGGCGAACACGGCGACGCGAACGCTCTTGCCGGTACCGGCGGGCAGCACCACCGAGCCACGCACGACCTGGTCGGACTTACGCGCATCGACGCCGAGGTTCACCGCGATGTCGATGGATTCGTCGAACTTGGCGGTCGCGCACTCCTTGACCAGCGCCAGCGCTTCGGCGACCGGGTAGGCCTGATTGCGGTCAACCTTGGCGCGCAGCGCCTGAACTCGCTTCGAAAGTTTCGCCATGATTACAGGCCCTCCACGGTAATACCCATGCTGCGCGCGGAACCGGCGATCGTGCGCACGGCGGCTTCCATGTCGGCGGCAGTCAGGTCAGGCATCTTGGTCTTGGCGATTTCCTCGACCTGGGCACGGCTGATCGAACCGACCTTGTCGGTATGCGGCTTCGGCGAACCCTTCTGGATCCCGGCGGCCTTCTTGATCAGGATCGTGGCCGGCGGCGTCTTCATGATGAACGTGAAGCTCTTGTCCGCGTAGGCGGTGATCACCACCGGAATCGGCAGGCCCGGCTCCATGCCCTGGGTCTTGGCATTGAAGGCCTTGCAGAACTCCATGATGTTCAGACCGCGCTGACCGAGCGCCGGACCGATCGGGGGGCTGGGGTTGGCCTTGCCGGCCGGCACCTGCAGCTTGACGTAACCTGTGATTTTCTTTGCCATTGCGGCTTGCTCCTGTATTGAGTGCTAGCGCACCGGAAAAACCGGCGCTCCTCGCGATGCCCGCGTCAACGGGCGACGGCAGGCCTTGCAGCCTGCCGCGTAACTCAGCCCTTTTCGACCTGAGTAAAATCCAGTTCCACTGGCGTAGCCCGACCAAAAATCGTCACGGACACGCGCAGCTTGTTCTTCTCATAGTTGGCGTCTTCGACCGTGCCATGGAAGTCTGTGAACGGACCTTCCTTGACCCGCACCACTTCGCCGATCTCGAACAGCACCTTCGGACGCGGCTTGTCGACACCCTCCTGCATCTGCTGCAGGATCTTCTCGACTTCCTTCGGGGAGATCGGCGCCGGCTTGTTCGCCGTGCCGCCGACAAAGCCGGTCACCTTGGGCGTGGACTTCACGAGGTGCCAGGTCTCGTCGTTCATCTCCATCTCGACGAGCACGTAACCCGGGAAGAACTTGCGCTCGGTGATGCTCTTCTGACCGCCGCGCATCTCGACCACCTCCTCGACCGGGACGAGGATCTGACCGAACGCATCCTGCATGCCAGCACGGTTCACCCGATCGACCAGCGCGCGCTGGACGGACTTCTCGAAGCCCGAATAGGCATGCACCACGTACCAACGCTTCGTCATATCACTTCCAACCCAGAACGAGGTCGTACAGAACCCACTCCAGGCTCTTGTCCGTCAGCCAGAGGAAAATCGCCATCACGACGACGAAGGCGAACACCAGGCCCGTGGTCTGAACCGTTTCCTTGCGACTCGGCCACACGACCTTCTTCGTTTCGGTGACCGCTTCGCGGGCAAACTCCACGAAGCGACGGCCAGGCTCCGAAAACCATGCGACCGCAACCCCTGCCGCAACGCCAGCAAGGACGGACAGCACGCGCAGCACCAGCGGCTGCCCGGAAAGGAGATAGAAGCCGACCACACCAGCTGCAAGCAGTGCCAGAGCCAGCGCGAACTTCAGCTTATCGGCCATTGCGGAAACACACCCGGAAAAATTATGGCAGGGGCAGAGGGAATCGAACCCCCAACCTTCGGTTTTGGAGACCGACGCTCTGCCAGTTGAGCTATACCCCTGCAGCAGAGACTACGAAGCGCATCCGCCAGGATGCGCTTGTTCATCGATCAGTCGAGCAAATTACTCGACGATCTTGGCGACGACGCCGGCGCCGACGGTGCGACCACCTTCGCGGATCGCGAAACGCAGACCTTCTTCCATCGCGATCGGGGCGATCAGCTTGACGGTGATCGACACGTTGTCGCCCGGCATGACCATCTCGGTGCCTTCGGGCAGGGAGATCGAACCGGTCACGTCCGTGGTA
>JANJTU010000026.1 GCA_024710965.1 Thauera sp.
GGGGAAGAAGGGGCGGCGCCCGGTGCTGCCGGGCTGGTTGGCGACCAGCGCGCGGATCCACGCAAAGCTGCGGTCGGCGCGGCGCACGTAGCGGCGGAAGTCGCGCTTGCCCGAGCAGCGCAGCGCGAACAGGGTGCGCAGCGCGTCGAGCAGGGTGGTCTTGCCCGAGCCGTTGGGGCCGACGATGGTGATGATCTGCGCGTCCAGCGGCAGACTGAAGCGGCGCCAGTAGTCCCAGTGGACGAGTTCGAGTTGCTTGATGTGGAACATGTCAGTATGCGCCGAGCCGCCTCAAGCGTACTGACGCCCCCCTGGGGGGCAGCGAACGCAGTGAGCGTGGGGGTTGTGTCATTTCAGGCGTCCGGTTCTTCTTCGTCTTCGTCCGGCAGCACGTCCGCCACTTCGAAGGCGTTGGTCTCCGGCAGCGGGTGGCCGGCGCGGGCGATCACCTCGGCCAGCGTGCCGTGGATGATGCGGTCGGCGAGCACGCGGTAGTCGAGCGCGACGTCGAGCAGCGGGCCCTCAAGCAGGGTGCCGTTCCTGCGCTCGATGAAGCCCAGGCGGGCGAGCTTGCCGAGCATGAAGTTCCTGACCCGGTTGCGCCCGCCCAGCAGGGGGCCGAAGTCGGCGATCAGCGAAGCTTCCGAGATGCCGGCCGAGACGGCCTCGCCGTGTGCCATCGGCTTTTCGGCGCCGAACATGTCGCCCTGGCCGTCGTCGGCGACTTCGCGCCGGGTGACCTGGCGTTCGCGCTTGGGCAGCACGATCCGCGACCAGATCACCACCAGCAGGGCGATCTCGTCGCGGGTCAGGCCGACGTTGCTGGCGGCGTATTCGCGCCTGGCACCGAACACCGGTTCGAGCATCTCCGGGGCGAGCGCGGCGGCGACATGGCCGGCGTAGGGGTTGTCCTGCAGCTGCAGGCCCACGGCGGCCAGGCGGTGGTCGAGTTCGACGCGGAAGGTTTCATCCACCAGCGCGCGGCGCACCAGGCGGTCGTTGCGAGGCAGCCAGCGGTTGGCGAGCAGGCGGGCGGTGAGGGTCTTGATGTCCTGTTCCATCAGCGGATGTCTTCCAGCGTGGCAGCGGATGGGGTGTCGGTGGCGGGCGCCGCGCCGCGCGGGGTGACGCGGCCGGCGGAGATCAGCGCGATCTCGTCCTCGTCGACCGGCTCCAGGGTGTCGCCGAACAGCACGTCGAGCGGCAGGCGCATGAACTCGCCCACCGGGCCGTCGGCCGGGCCGGCCGATTCACCGTCGGCGAGCAGCGCGAGCAGCGACAGGCGGTAGGAGGCCGGGGCGAAGCCGCCGCCGGCCACCACGTCGGCCAGGCGCGCGGGCTGCGACACGGCGCCGAGGCGGCGGGCGAAGTGTTGCAGCAGGGCGAGGTCTTCGGTTTCCGGCGCGGCGTTCACCTCGGCGGCGTCCGGCGGGGGCAGGGCGGCGTCGACTTCCTGCGCGCGCACTTCGTCGCACAGCACGCCTTCGGCGCGGTCGAGCAGTTCGTGCCCGCCGGCCAGCAGCGGGATTTCCGGCACCGGTGCGAGTGCGTCGTCGGCAAAGGCGGCGAGGCGGTTGGCGTTCAAGGTGCGCAGCCAAGCCGAGACGTCCGACGAGGAAATGCCCGAGGCGCCGAGGGTGACGCGCTGCGCCTCGATCTTGTTCAGCGCGCGCTGGAAGCTCGCGTCCGCGCGCGCCAGGCGTGACTGCGCGAGGCCGATGCGCTGGGCGACGCGGGCGACGTCGAAGGGGACTTCCGGGTCGGCGAGCAGGGCGGTGAGGATCTCGGTGCCGCGCGCCAGCCACTTCTCGTTGGCCGACAGCCGCCGGCGGGCGGCGACGATGTTGAATTCCGAGCCGGAGGCAATGGCCTCCTCGAAATGCCAGGTGAGGTCGTTGAGCTTGGAGAGCAGGTGGCCGAGCGCTTCCGGGTTGAGGCTGCCGACCGCCTGCAGGCCGGCCAGTTGCGCGGTGAGGAAGCCCAGTTCGGCGTCCTCTTCCTCGGTGAAGCGCAGCAGCATGGCGAGCGCCGCGACCGCGTTGCGGCCGATGTCGGAGAGGTGGTAGAGGCCGTCGTCGGCGAAGGCGAGGAGCGCGTTGTCGCGCAGGCGCTTCAGCACCGTCTCCAGCTTCACCGGGTCGAGGTAGGTGAAGCGCGCGCGCAGCGCCTCGGGCGACCAGCGCGGGGCGTCGGACTCGCGGCCGATCTCGCGCAGCACCAGCAGGCGCATCAGCACCTCGGCCTCGGAACCGCGGAACAGCGTGATGAAGGCGTCGAGCAGCGGCCGCGCGGCGCTCAGTCCAGCCAGTTCGGGGATTTCGTCGGCGTCGACGCCGGGGGCGAGGAAATCGGATAGAAACGGATCAGTCATCAGGAATGGGCGATCTCGAGTTCAGCCGGAACTGCACCGGATGCCGTCGATGGGAGGGTTTGAAGCTGCCATCGGACAGATCGGGCCGGAGGACGGGCGGAGCGAATACTCCGCGCGGCCGGCAGGGCGAGCTGGGTTCCGCGGTGCATGAAAAACTGCCGCCACCGGACTGCTGGCGCAGTCAAGCGGCTCGGCCGGGGTGCTCGTTCCGAAGGCTGCGGAACTCGCCCTTCGACCTCAGACAGTCCTCGCCTTCTCCACGAGCACCCCGGCCGAGCCTTGCGACGGGTTCAGCCCGCAGGCCGATCCGTCCCCGGACCGGGGGATGCCTGCCCCCGGTGATTCATACGCCCTGCTTCAGGCTCGCTGCGATGAAGTCGTCGAGGTCGCCGTCGAGCACCGCCTGGGTGTTGCCCACTTCGTAGTTGGTGCGCAGGTCCTTGATGCGCGACTGATCCAGCACGTAGCTGCGAATCTGGTGGCCCCAGCCGATGTCGCTCTTGGAGTCTTCCAGCTTCTGCTGCTCGGCCTGGCGCTTGCGCAGCTCGAGCTCGTACAGGCGCGCCTTCAGCATCGACATCGCCTCGGCCTTGTTCTTGTGCTGCGAGCGGTCGTTCTGGCACTGCACGACGATGCCGGTCGGCTCGTGGGTGATGCGCACCGCGGAGTCGGTCTTGTTGATGTGCTGG
>JANJTU010000052.1 GCA_024710965.1 Thauera sp.
GCCGAGTTCCCCAAGGTTCGCTTCGTCGTCACCCAGGGCGCGGTGAGCGGTGCCAACCTTTCCAGCTACGACGTGTTGCAGGAGCAGTCGGCCTATCTCGGCGGCGTGCTCGCCGGCCTCACCACCCGCAGCGGCGTCGTCGGCCACATGTCCGGCATCCGCGTCAAGCCGGGCCTGAAGGGGCGCGCCGGCTACGTCGCCGGCGTGCTGGCGGCCAATCCGGAGGCGAAGGTGCTGACCAACTTCTCCGGCAACCAGGACGACAACGCGTTGTCCAGGCGCATCGCCGAAGCCCAGATCGCCGCCGGCGCCGATGTCATCTTCACCATGCTCAACGCCGGCCGCGACGGCGTCTCCGAAGCCTGCCGCGCCTCCGGCGCACGGCAGATCGGCAACGTCATCGACTGGGTAAAGGTCGATCCGGAGGTCTTCGTCGGCTCGGCGATCGCCGACGTCAGCATCGGCGTGTTCAACGCCGTGCGCGATCTGCAGGGCGGCAGCTTCAAGGCGGGCGAGATCCGCAAGATCGGCCTCGAGGATCCACAGGCGGTGCGTCTCGCGCTGCATCCGGCGGTGCCGGCGGCGGTGGCGGCGAAGCTCGAGGACTACGCAAACGGCATCCGCAGCGGGCGCATCGTGGTGCCCGAGACCTACGACGGCCCGGAGTTTGCGCTGCCGGCCTGAGGCGCGCGTCGTTACGCGCGGAGACAACAAAAAACCCGCACTCGGGCGGGTTCACTGAATGCGGCGGCGGCCGCGGTGCTGCTCTCTGGTGCCTTGGGCGAGACTCGAACTCGCACGGCTTTCGCCACTACCCCCTCAAGATAGCGTGTCTACCAATTTCACCACCAAGGCATCTGCATTCCGGGCGAGCAGTGCTGCGTCGGGCCGCGGGCCCGACCGAACGACCGCGGATGCGAGAGGGGGCGGATTATAGCCGGGGACGCCGGGGGCCGGTCAAGCGGCGGCCCGCATCGGGCGCGAACCGGTGCTCGCACCCGATGCGGCCGGGGGCGTCCCGGCCGGGCGCGCCGTCAGCGTGCAGGCTTCTCCAAGGCGGCGGCGCCGATCGGCGCGCGCTGGCGGGCGAAGTAGTCCTGCGTCAGGCGGCTGACCACCGGCGCGAGCAGGACCAGCGCGACCAGGTTGGGGATCGCCATGAAGGCGTTGAGCGTGTCGGCGACGAGCCAGACGAAGTCCAGGTGCGTCACCGCGCCGACCAGCACGAAGAGCGTCCACAGCACGCGATAAGGCCTCTCCACCGAGCTGCCGACCAGATACTCCCAGCACTTCTCCCCGTAGTAGGCCCAGCCCAGGATGGTGGTGAAGGCGAACACGGCGAGCGAGGCGGCGAGGAAGTACTGGCCGAAGCCGGGCAGCGCGGTGGCGAAGGCGCTCGAACTGAGCGCGGCGCCCTTCAGGCCGCTGCTCCAGGCGCCGGTCACGATCAGCACCAGGCCGGTCATCGTGCACACGACGATGGTGTCGATGAAGGTGCCCATCATGCCCACCAGGCCGGACTCGACCGCGCTGCGGCTCTGGCCGGCGGCCTGCGCGATCCCGGCCGTACCCAGCCCGGCCTCGTTGGAGAAGATGCCGCGCGCCACGCCGTAGCGCATCGCCATCATCACCGCGGCGCCGGCGAAGCCGCCGGTGGCCGCGACCGGGCTGAAGGCGTACTCGAAGATCAGCGCGAAGGCATCCGGGATGCGGTCGGCGAAGAGCACGAGCACGAGCAGCGAGGCCGCGATGTAAGCGACGCACATCAGCGGCACCAGCTTCTCGGCGACGGCGCCGATGCGCTTGATGCCGCCCAGCAGCACGAAACCGGTCAGCACCGTCATGACCACGCCCGACACCCAGGGGGCCACGCCGAAGCTCGCCTGCAGCACCTCGGCGATGCTGTTCGACTGGACCATGTTGCCGATGCCGAAGCCGGCGAGGCCACCGAACAGCGCGAAGGCCGCGCCGAGCCAGCGCCAGCGCCGGCCGAGGCCATTCTTGATCGCGTACATCGGGCCGCCGACCTGTTCGCCGCGGGCGTCGGTCTCGCGGTAGTGCACCGCGAGCAGGACTTCCGCGTACTTCGTCGCCATGCCGACGAGCGCGGTCATCCACATCCAGAACAGCGCGCCCGGCCCGCCCAGCGCGATCGCGGTCGCCACGCCGGCGATGTTGCCGGTGCCGACCGTGGCCGCCAGCGCCGTCATCAGCGCGGCGTAGGGGCTGATCTCGCCGGCGGCGCCGGCGTCGGGCCGGCGCCCGCGCCAGACCATCGCAAAGCCGGTGCCGATGCGGAAGATCGGCATCAGCTTCAGGCGCAGCTGCAGGAAGAGGCCGGTGCCGAGAATCAGGACCAGCATCGGCGGCCCCCAGACGACGTCGTTGATGGCCGAGATGAACTGCGTGAGTGCTTCCATGCGGAGTCTCCTGGAAAAGGGTGCCGATCAGCGCAGGCGAGGCGCGACCGCTTCGTTCCCGACGCGGGCGCCGGTGGCGGCGGGCGGAAGCCGCCCCGGGGCGAAGCGCCGGTCGTCGCTGGCGATCGCCTGCATGTAAGGCCCGATCGCCTTCGGCGCGTCGGGCGTTGAAATCAGCTGCATCGGTCTTCCTCCTGTTGTTTGGTAGTGGCGGGATCGCGCTGTGACTCAGGCGCAGCCGATCGCCGGCAAAGCCATAGCAAATCCTGCGCCAGAGACAACAACACCAAAGAAACAGTCACTTAGCTTGAGACGGAGGGCACAAGCCCGGCACACCGTGTCGAAATCGATACACCGACCTCGGCAGGACACCCGTTCGGGCGGAAAAGCCTTTGCGGATCATTTGCCTGGAGCGTCTGTATCGATCAAGATACAGCGTATCGAAATTCGTACGGAGGAGCGGAATGCGGATCGACGTCAGCTTCGAGGACCGGGTCGGGATTGCGCACGAAGTGCTCGCCGCCATCGCCGCGCGCAAGCTCAACGTGACGGCGGTGGAGGTCGAACCGCCACACATCTACGTCGAGATGCCCGCCCTCGATGCGTCCGGCTTCGACGAGATGCGGGACGCGCTGCGGCAGGTCGCCGGCGTGCGCGTCGTCGCCCAGGTCGGGATGCTGCCGGGCGCGCAGCGCCGGCTCTACCTCGACGCCCTGCTCGCTTCGCAAGCGGACCCGGTGTTCGCCCTCGACGCGGGCGGCGTCGTCGTGCTCGCCAACAGCGCCGCGATCAGCGCCAGCGGCATGGCCGAAGCCGTCCTGCTCGGCTCGACGATGCAGGAGCTGATCGGCGATCCGGCGCTCTTCGAGGCCATGGTCGATGGCGGCTACCACCTGCCGGTGCGCGAGATCGAGCTCGACGGCGAACCCTACATGATGGAGACGATGCCGCTGCACGAGCCCGGCGGCCTCACCGCGGGCGCGGTGCTGACCCTGCACGCCCCGAGCCGCATGGGCGAGCGCCTGAGCGCGCTGCAGAACTACGACGCCGGCGGGTTCGAGGCCATCGTCGGCAGCTCGCCGGAGATCGAGCAGCTCAAGCAGCGCGCCGCGCGCATGGCGCTGGTCGAGGCGCCGCTCCTGATCACCGGCGAGACCGGCACCGGCAAGGAGCTCCTCGCCCACGCCTGCCACGCCGGCAGCAGCCGCAGCGCGCAACCCTTCTTCGCCCTCAACTGCGCCGCCCTGCCCGAGAGCCTGGCCGAGAGCGAGCTCTTCGGCTATGCGCCGGGCGCCTTCACCGGCGCGCTGCGCGGCGGCAAGCCCGGCCTGCTCGAGCTCGCCGACGGCGGCACCGTGTTTCTCGACGAGATCGGCGAGATGTCGCCCTACCTGCAGGCGAAGCTGCTGCGCTTTCTCAACGACGGCAGCTTCCGCCGCGTCGGCGGCGACCGCGAGATCAAGGTCGATGTCCGCGTCATCAGCGCCACCCACCGGCCGCTGGAACAGATGGTCGCTGCCGGACAGTTCCGCCAGGACCTCCTCTTCCGCCTCAACGTCCTCAACCTGCACATGCCCTCGCTGCGCGAGCGTCCGGGCGACATCCTGCCGCTCGCGCAGCGCTTCCTCGCCCGCGCCGGTGCCCAGGCCGGCCGCCCGGCGATGCGCCTGTCGCAGACCGCCTGCGCCGCCCTGCTCGCCAACCCCTGGGTCGGCAACGTGCGCCAGCTGCAGAACGTGATCTTCCGCGCCGTGACCATGGCCGAGCGCACGATCATCAGCGCCGACGAGCTCGAGCTCCCGCAAGCGGCACGCACGACCGCAGGCGAGCCCGCGGCCGAGGCGGCGACGCTCGACGAGGCGGTCGCCGATTTCGAGAAGCGCCTGCTCGAGCGCCTGTACCGCGACTTCCCCTCCACCCGCCAGCTCGCCAGGCGCCTCGGCGTTTCCCACTCCGCGATCGCGGTGCGCATGCGGCGGTACGGGATCGGCGGCCGGAGCGTCTGAGCGCGAGCGGTCCGCGGGAAGACGCCAGCGCCGGCGCGCGCGCCGGGCCGCGGCCGTGCCGGCCGATGCCTCCCGTTGCAGCCGGCGGGCGCAACCGCCGCGCCCCGTGACCGTGGTGCTCCCGGGCAAGGTCAACCAGGCCGGCAACGCCATGAACGTGGCGCGCCAGGCCGCCAACAAGGGCTAGAATTTCCTTGTACATCAGGGACCAAGCGCCCCCTTCCGAGCACCCCATTCTGGCCCTTGCCGCGCTTTCCCATCGCCGCCGGGCGAACTTCTGGCAGCCGTGGCGGATGCATGCGAAGATGGCCCAGACGCGGGCGGACAGTCGATCGGCGGCCATCCTGCGTTCCCTCGCCGAAGGAGTGGAACATGGACAAGGGCAAGCCGGCAGGCCAGCAGTCGGACGGATGCGTCGGCGTCTCCCTCGACGATTACACGCGCCTCTACCGCGCCCTGCGAACCCTGAGCGCCGGCAACCGCACCCTCGCCCGGGCGAGCGACGAGGCAACCCTGCTGCACGACATGTGCCATGCGATCGTCGAGCAGGGCGGCTACCGCATGGCCTGGATCGGCTACGCCGAGCACGACGAGGCGAGGACGATCCGACCGATGGCTTACGCGGGCGTGGAGGAAGGGATCTTCGAGGTCTTCGAGCTGTCCTGGGCCGACGACATCAAGCACCCGACGGCCCTCGCCCTGCAGAGCGGCGTGCCGCGCGTCGGCCACCTGGTGCTGGAAGATCCGGCGCTCGCGCACCTGCACGAGGAGCAACGCCGGCGCGGCTACGTGTCGGTGAGCGCATTCCCGCTCGTCATCGACGGCGAGATCGGCGGCAACCTCAGCATCATCGCCGGCGAAACTGACGCGTTCGGCGAGGACGAGGTCAACGTGCTGAGCGAACTGGCCGAGGACGTGTCCTTCGGCATCGCCGCGCTACGCGCCCGCAAGCGTCAGCAGGAGGCGGAAGTGGCGCTGCGCCAGCTGGCCTTGTACGACGGCCTCACCGGCCTGCCCAACCGCGCCCTGTTCCGCACGCGGCTGGAGGAGCTGGCCTGCCAGATACCCCGCCTCATCCGCCCCTTTGCCGTCGGCATCGTCGCCATCGACCAGTTCCGCGAGGTCAACGAGATGCTCGGCTCGCGCCACGGCAACGACTTGCTGCTGCGCGCGGCCGACCAGCTGCGAACCTTCATCGACGGCGAGGATCTGCTGGCGCGCGTGAGCGACGACGAGTTCGCCCTGCTCTGGCTCGATACCGATGCAGAGCACGCGAGCCAGCGCGCGGCCCGTCTGCTGGCGGCCTTCAACGAGCCGCTCCCGCTCGCCGAGCTCGCCGTGGATGCCCGCCCGCGGATCGGCATCGCGCTCTTCCCCGGTCACGGCACCGATGCCGAAGTGCTGATGCGACGCGCCGCCGTCGCCGCGCGCGAAGCGCGGCGCACGACCACCCACTGCGCAATCTTCACCGGCAATCTCGACGACGAGTGCGCGCGCAACCTGGCGCTGGTCGGCGACCTGCATCGGGCGATTGCGGGCGAGCAGCTTCGCCTGTACTGCCAGCCCAAGATCGACATCGCCTCGGGCGTGCCGTGCGGCGCCGAGGCGCTGGTGCGATGGGTGCATCCGGAGTACGGCCTGATCGGGCCGGACCGCTTCATCACGCTCGCAGAGCGGGCCGGCCTCATCGCGCCGCTGACCAGCTGGGTGCTGGGCGCGGCGTTCCGCCAGCTCTACGCCTGGCAGTCCGACGGCCTCATCCTGCCGCTGGCGATAAACCTGTCGGCGCGGGACCTGCTCGACGGCCGCCTGGTCGATCGCATCCGCGGGCTCTTCGTCACCTGGGGCATCGACCCGGCCCACGTGCAGTTCGAGCTGACCGAAAGCGCCTTGTTGGAAGATCCCTCGCGCTCGCTCGAAACCCTGAGCCGGCTGAAGGATCTGGGCGTGCAGCTCGCGGTGGACGATTTCGGCACCGGGTTCTCCGGCCTCAGCTACCTGCAGCGCCTGCCGGCCGACTCGATCAAGATCGACCAGTCCTTCGTCGGCCGCATGCTCGAGCATGAAGGCTCGGATGCGATCGTCCGGTCCACGATCGACCTCGGCCACGACCTCGGCCTGAACGTGGTCGCCGAAGGCGTCGAGGATCTCGCCACCTGGCAGCGGCTTGCCGCGCTCCACTGCGATGTCGCCCAAGGCTTCTACATCAGCCGGCCGCTGCCGGTCGAGGAGTTCGCCGCCTGGCGCCAGCCCGAAGGCCTGGGCCGGGCGGTGGCGCACTGAAGGAGGGCCCAGCTCGGCCTCCTGGCTGAACGTGGTCGAGCGCTTATCTCCGCGACATCACCACCGAGCGACTGCGCCGCGGGGTCTTCATCAGCGTCCCCGAACTCGTCGCTGCCATTGACGAATGCATCGCTTACGACCATGCCGCCCCCGAGCCTGTCATCTAATCCAAGAGCGCTCGCGACGTCCTGCCGAAGGTCATTCTTGGCAACAGCCGCTTGAGTCCCAAACAGACAGCGGCACTGCACTACGCGCCGTGCCGCATGCGCGCAAGCTCGGCGCCGATCGTGCGCAAGCCGTCCTCGACCCGCGGCGTCGGCTCACCGCCGTAGTTGAGGCGCATGCAGTTGCGGTACTTGCCGGACGCCGAGAACAGCACGCCGGGTGCGATGCGTACGCCGAGCGCGAGCAGGCGGCGGTTGAGCTCGACGGTGTCGATGTCGTCGGCGAGCTCGACCCAGATCAGGTAGCCGCCCTGCGGGTAGCTGATCCGCGTGGCGGCCGGAAAATGGCGCTCCAGCCATCCGAGCATGATGTCGCGTCCACGCTGGTACTGCAGCCGCATGCGGCGCACATGGCGTTCGTAGCCGCCGTCGGCGACGAAGTGCGCGACCGCGAGCTGCGGCAGCGTCGCCGAGCTGCCGGTGCCGACGTACTTCATGTGCAGCACCGCGTCGCGATAGCGTCCCGGCGCCACCCAGCCCACGCGCAGCCCGGGCGCGAGGGTCTTCGAGAACGAGCTGCACAGCAGCACGCGCCCGTCGGCGTCGAAGGACTTCACCGTGCGCGGGCGCGGGTAGCGAAACGACAGATCGCCGTAGATGTCGTCCTCGATGATCGCGGCGTCGAAACGCTGCGCCAGCGCCACCAGCCGGCGCTTGTGCTCGTCCGGCATCGTGTAGCCGAGCGGGTTGTTGCAGGTCGGCGTGACCTGGACCGCGCGGATCGGCCATTGCTCGAGCGCGAGCTCGAGCGCTTCGAGGCTGATGCCGGTCTCCGGGTGGGTCGGGATCTCCATCGCGCGCAGGCCGTTCGCGCGGATCACCTGCATCGCGCCGTAGTAGCTCGGCGAATCGACCGCGACGACCTCGCCCGGGCGGGTGACGGCGCGCATGCTGGCGGAGAGCGCTTCCTGGCAACCGGCCGTGATGACGACGTCGTCGGGATGGAGCGGCGTGCTGGAATCGACCGCGAGACGCACGATCTGCTCACGCAGCTCGCGGCAGCCGTGCAGGTTGTCGTACTCGAGTCCGCGCATCGGCGTGCCGCGGGCCAGGGCCGCGAGTTGCCGCAGCAGCGGCTTCAGCGTCGGGGCGCCGAAGTCCGGCATCCCGTGCGCGAGCGTCACCACCTTGTCGTCGTGGGGCCCGCACACGAGTTCCAGCACCTGCTCCCACTGCGAGACTTCGAGCGGCCGTTGCGCCGGTCGGCTCACCGCGGGCAGCGTCGGCACGTGCCGTTGCTGGCGCACGTAGTAGCCGGACTTCGGCCGCGGCTCGGCAAGGCCCTGCTCTTCGAGGCGGCGGTAAGCTTCCTGCACGGTCGCGATGCTGACCTTGTGCTCCTGGCTCAGCACGCGGATCGACGGCAGCCTGTCGCCGCCGCGATAGAGGCCGCCCTCGATGCGCTGCTGCAGCTCGGCAGCCAGGCGTTCATACAGTTTCATTACAGCGTCCGCGTATTGTCGATCCATCCAGCACAGATTCGGCGAAAAAGACCGGAACAGATTGCATGATTCTCAATGTGTACCGCAAAAATTCAATCCGATTGAATCTGTAATGCAATTTGCCGCGAGTCTATCCTGATTTCCCGAAGTCACGGGGAATGATCATGTTGAAGATCGGTGTCTTACGCCGCCTGTATGCCGAATTGAAGAGAGTGCGGCGCCGCGAGCGCAGCCGGCGCGAGCTGATCGCAATGGACGAGCGCGAACTGCGCGACATCGGCGCGAGCCGCGGCATGGCCGTGCATGAAGCGGACAAACCGTTCTGGAAAGCGTGAACGCGCTCCCCGCCGCGATCGAAAAAACTTCCGCCGCGCCGCTGCGCGGCCCCAACCATGTCGTGAGGTGAATGTGAAAGCCGGGAATTTCGTATTGCAGGACTATCTCGACCGCATCGGGTTCGCCGACAAGCCCGGCGCCGATCTCGAATCCGTTGCGCGGATGATGGCCTGCCAGCTCTTCACTGTGCCGTTCGAGAACCTCGACGTGCAGGCCGGCAAACTTGTCTCGCTCGTTCCCGAGGAGATCGTCGACAAGATTGTCGGACGGGGGCGCGGCGGCTACTGCTACGAGGTGAACGGCCTCTTCGCGATGGCACTCGGAGCGCTCGGCGTGCGCTATGACTTCGTCCTCGCGCGGCCGATGTTCTACCCGATGAAGCGTCCGCGCACCCACATGGCGATCCTCGCGACGTTCGGCGGCGAGAAGTGGCTGTTCGATCTCGGCTTCGGCAGCTACGGCATCCGCGCGCCGCTGCCGCTCGCGCGGCTCGATACGGAAATTCCGCAGGGCGGCGACACGTTCCGGCTCACGCGCCTGAACGAGCGCGAGCACCTCCTGGAGGCGTGGGTCGACGGTCACTGGGCGAAACAGTATTCCTTCGACGAGTGGCCACAGGAGTGGATCGATTTCATGCCGGCGAACTACCTCAACTCCACGCATCCCGACGCGGTGTTCGTGCAGAAGCCGCTGATCGTGCTGCACAACCACGCGGGCCGGAAGATCCTGTTCGGCGATCAGTTGAAGACCGTGGCGGACGGCCGGGTCGAGACGCGCTCGGTTGCACGCGGCGACTACGAGACCGTTTTGCGCGACGACTTCGGCCTCGCGCTGCCGCACTGAGGCGGGCGCGGCGCGGCCTCAAGCGCCCGTGCCCGCCTCGCCTTCCCAGTAGCCGGGGCGGTTGTAGATCGTCTTCAGGTAATCGATGAAGTGGCGCACCTTGGCCGGCAGGTAGCGCTGCTGGGGATACACCGCCTGGATGTCGTAGCTCGGCACGGCGAACTCGTCGAGCACGGTCACCAGCTCGCCGCGCTTGAGTTCGGCCTGGATCTCCCAGGTCGAGCGCCAGCCGATGCCCAGGCCCTGCTTGACCCAGCCGTACAGCAGTTCGCCGTCGTTGCAGTCGAGGTCGCCGTCGACGCGCACGGCGAAGAGCTTGCCGTCGCGCACGAAGCTCCAGCCGCGCTGCTGCCCGCCCTGCAGGTTGAAGGCGAGGCAGTTGTAGCGCGCCAGGTCCTCCGGCACGCGCGGCACACCGTGGCGCTCGAAATACTCCGGGGTGCCGCAGACGACGCGGCGGTTGGGGAACAGACGCACCGCGACGTAGTTCGGGTCGCTCACCTCGCCGATGCGGATCGCCATGTCGTAGCCCTCGCGGACGAGATCGACGACGCTGTCGGTGAAGTTGAACGACATCTTCAGCTCGGGGTGGCGCGCGCGAAAGGCGGGCGCGTGCGGCGCGATGTGGCGCCGGCCGAAGGCCGCCGGGGCGGAGACGACGAGGTGGCCGCGGACGACGTTGCGCCCGGCGCTGATGCCGCTCTCGATGGCGTCGAACTCGCGCAGCAGTTGCCGGCACTGGTCGAGGAACTGCTCGCCGAGGTCGGTCAGCGTCAGCCCGCGCGTGGAGCGGTGCATCAGCTTCACGCCCAGGCGCCGCTCGAGCGCGTCCAGGCGCCGGCCCATGACCACCGGCGTGACCCCCTCGACCAGCGCGGCGGCGGCGAAGCTGCCCTTCTCGGCGACGAGGGTGAAGCTGCGGATTTCGGTGTAGCGGTCCATTCGACCCTCCGGCCATCGATGGACGCGATGCTAGCACCAAGGCGGGCGGGGCCCGCCCTGGCCGGTGTGTCAGCCCGGATAGCGGGCGGCGGGCAGCGCCGTCGCCTGTAGCTGCGCCATCGCCGCGAGCACGCCGCTGGCGCGCAGCGGTACGCCGGCGAGCTTGAGGCCCATCTCGACGCCGCTCAGCGTCGCGGTGAGGGTGAGGTCGTTGCATTCGCCAAGGTGGCCAATGCGGAACATGCGCCCCTTGAGCTTGCCCAGGCCGGTGCCGAGCGACAGGTTGAAGTGCTCGTAGATCAGCTTGCGCAGCTTGTCGGCATCGACACCGGCCGGCGTCACGACGCCGGTCAGCACCGGCGAATGCACGGCCGCATCGGCGCACTGCACCGGCAGGCCCCAGGCCTCGACCGCGGCGCGGCAGGCCGCGGCCAGGCGCTGGTGGCGCGCGAAGACGTTCGCCAGGCCCTCGTCCAGGATCATGTCGATCGCCTCGGCCAGGCCATACAGCAGGTTGGTGTTCGGCGTGTAGGGCCAGTAGCCGGTCTTGTTCATGTCGATGATCTCGTCCCAGGCCCAGAAGGCCTTCGGCAGCGTCGCGCTGCGGCTGGCCTCGAGCGCCTTCGGCGAGACGGCGTTGAAGCTGATGCCCGGCGGCAGCATCAGGCCCTTCTGCGAGCCGCTGACGGTGACGTCCACGCCCCACTCGTCGTGGCGGTAGTCGGCCGAGGCGAGGCCGGAGATGGTGTCCACCAGCAGCAGCGCCGGATGGCCGGCGGCATCGATCGCGCGGCGCACCGCGGCGATGTCCGAGGTCACGCCGGTCGAGGTCTCGTTGTGCACCACGCACACGGCCTTGATCGCGTGCGCGCGGTCCTCGCGCAGGCGGCGGCCGATCAGCTCGGCCTGCACGCCGTTGCGCCAGCTCACCGGCAGGCCGGTGTCGTCGTCGGTGCCCGGCAGGGCGACGAACTCGGGCTTGAGGCCGAGGCGCTCGGCGAGCCGCTTCCACAGCGAGGCGAAGTGCCCGGTCTCGTACATCAACACCTGATCGCCGGGGCTGAGCGTGTTCACCAGCGCCGCCTCCCACGCGCCGGTGCCCGACGCCGGGTAGACGACCACCGGCTGCCGGGTCTGGAAGATGCGCTGCAGGCCGGCGAGCACCTGCAGGCCGAGCGCGGCGAATTCCGGCCCGCGGTGGTCGATGGTCGGGTAGCTCATCGCGCGCAGGATGCGGTCCGGCACCGGGCTCGGGCCGGGGATCTGGAGGAAATGGCGGCCTGCGGGGTGGAAGTTCAGGTTCGGCATGGTGTCTCCTTGGTGGCGTGGGGCGGGGGGTGAGGGTGGCAGGTCAGGGTGAAGCTGGGGGCGGACGCGGGGGCTGCGGTATGGCCGCTTGGCTCGATCTAAAGTTTGTATACAAAATACAAAACGGACATTACCCCCCCTGCCCTGGCCGGTCAAGAGCCTTTCCTGCGCCGGCCGGCTTTTTTGCATACATAATCCAGCCATGAACCTTGCCGCCGACACCCCCACCGAAGTCGCCCGCGACACGCTGCAGCAGCGCGTCGCCGCCAAACTGCGCCAGATGCTGATCGAGGGTACGCTCGAGCCCGGCGCCAAGCTCAACGAACGTGTGCTGTGCGAGCGCCTGAGCGTGTCGCGCACGCCGCTGCGCGAGGCGATCCGCCTGCTCGCGGCCGAAGGCCTGGTGACGCTCGACCCGAACCGCGGCGCCTTCGCCGCCTCGCTGTCGGCGGACGAAGTCGCCGGCGCCTTCGACGTCATCGCCGCACTCGAAGGCCTCGCCGGTGAGCAGGCCGCCACGCGCATCACCGACCCCGAACTGGCGGAGTTGCGCGCGCTGCAGCTGGAGATGCAGGCCTCCTTCGAGCGCCGCGACCTCGCCGCCTACTACCGCCTCAACGCCCGCATCCATGAGCTGATCAACGCCGCCGCGCGCAACCCGGTGCTGACCGGCACCTGGCGCCAGCTCAACGCGCGCCTGCACGCGTTGCGCTTTCGTTCCAACCAGGACGAGGACAAATGGGCGCGCGCGCTGCGCGAGCACGCGGCGATGGTGGAGGCGCTGCAGGCACGGGATGCGGCCGCGATGCGCGCGCTGATGGTGGCGCACCTGCACAGCAAGCGCGACGTCGTGCTGCGCCGGCTGGCGGCGCACGACGCGGACACGGCGGCGGAAGCCGGGCCGGCGCCTCGGCCCTGAGCCGGGCCGGCGCTTCAACCTGAGCCGGGCCGGCGCTTCAACCTGAACTGACCCGGCGCCTCAACCCTGAGCCGGCAGCGGGCGGCACGCACCCCGCAGGCCGGCGGGTGCAGCCGCCTCACGACGTGTGCGTGTCGCCACCCGGCCGCGGCTGGCCGCCACCGCCTCGCCGCTTGCGGCGCTGGCTTCGGCTTGTGGCGATTCAGGCCTTGAAGATCGATTCGAGGTCGACTTCCTCGGTGCCGGGCTCGAGCCGCAGGCTGCTTTCGATGTGGTCCAGGTGTTCGAGCATCAGCGCTTCGGCACGCGCGACGTCGCGGTGCGCGATCGCCTCGACCATCTCGGAGTGCTCGTCGGCGAGGCAGGTGGAGGCAGTCGGGGCGTCGTAGAGGAAGATGATCAGGCAGGTCAGCGTGGTCAGCTCGCGCATCTGCCGCGCGAGCGCCGAATTGCCCGCGAGCTCGGCGATCAGCGCGTGGAACTCGCCCGACAGGCGCACGATCGAGCGCTTGTCGCCACGCCGGCGCGCATCCTGCTCGAGCGCCTGGTGCTGGCGCAGGCGCGCCACGCGCTCGGGGCTCAGGTTCTCGACCAGGCGGCGCACCACCGCCGGCTCGATCAGGCGGCGCGCCTCGAACACGTCCATCGCCTGCTGGATCGTCGGCTTGGCGACGAAGGCGCCACGCTGCGGGACGAGCTCCACCGTCTGCTCGTGCGCCAGGCGCGCCAGCACCTCGCGGATGCGGGCGCGGCTGACGCCGAAGATCTCCGCCAGACGCTCCTCGGCGAGCTTGGTACCCGGCGGCAGGCGGTGCTCGAGGATGGCGACGAAGATCTTCTCGTAGATCTCGTCCTGCACGTTTTCACGCTCCAGGCGGGATGAAACCGGGGACTTGCGCGGACGCGGATTGAGCATGACGGGAGGGCCGGAAGGGTTGGGGCGGGCATCCGCGGGCGGGCCGGTCCGGCCCGTGCCGCAGCAGCCCGGCAGATCATGACAGCGGCCGATTGTAGACAGCGCTGCCGGCGCCCGCAACGCGACCTCCGCCGCCGCGGCTCCGCCCGCGCCGTCCCTGCTCGCATGGCCTGTCGCCCGCGCCGCGGTGGCGCCACGCGGCGGCGCGGACATCTCGCGGCGGCCCGGCGACGCTCGCTCAGCGCCAGCCAAACAGCGCCCCCCAGCCCCGCACCGCGGACGGGTCCGCATCCGCGGCGCGCAGCGCCCCCCACACCGTCGTGCTGACGGTGTCGAGCAGCGGGATGCCGAGCTCCTGCTCCACTGCCTCGGCAAGCGGCGCCGCATGCAGGTTGGTGCAGAAAGTGGTGATCGCCTGCGGCTGCGCGCCGGCCACCTCGCCCATCAGCGCGCGCAGGCGCGCCGGCTCGACAAGGGCGAAGTCGTGGTTCACGCGGATGTCGAGGTGGCGCTCGGCGACGACCTCGACGCCGAGCGTGGCGTAGTTGTCGACGATGCGCTGCTGCACGTCGGCCGTGTAGGGCGACACCAGGCCGAGGCGGCGGATGCCGCGCAGCGCCAGCAGTTCGTTCAGCGCCAGCACCGCGGTCGTGGCCGGAATGCCGGTGCGCGCGCGGATGCGCTCGACCAGGCGGCGGTCGGCGTCGAAGCCGAGCCAGCCCGACGAGGTGCCGCTCCAGGCGATGACATCCACCCTGGCGTCGGCCAGCAGTTCGGCGGCGGCGAGGATCTTGCTGTCGTCGAACTGGCCGAGCGCCTGCTGCGAGAGCGCGATCTCGGTCACCGTGAAGCGCGAGAAGTGCGCGCTGCAGTTGGGCACCGCGGCGGCGAGCGCGCTCGTCAGCGGCTCCAGCGCGGTGTTGGAAGACGGCGTCAGCACGCCGAGGCGAATGCGGCGCACGGGGCTGGCGGGGTGGGCGGGATGGGTCATGCACGTTCTCCTTTCAGGGGCGGCAAGGCGCACGGCTGCGGCGCAAACAGGCCTTGTTGAAAAATTTTATGACTTCTGTTGACGCCATCGTCAACACGCCAGGCCGGAAGACGCTGCCACGACACCTCGATACCGCGTGTCGGCACAGTCCTCTGCGAGCTCGAGCCACCGCGACTGAGCCGCGCAGGCCGGCCTGCACAAACATTCTATTTATAACTGGATAAAATGTGTCGACATCTGCGTAGACATTCTTGTAGCCTGAGTTGACGCCGAACTGACCCAGAACCTGCTCAGACCCCGCCAACGCCTCACCACAGCGACCGGAACGGACAACGATGCACCAAAGAGAAGCCTTGACGCAGTTTGTACGCACCATTGCGGACATACCTGCCGACAACACCCCTGACAAGGACGCCCCCTTCCTCACCCCTCCCCTTCAGGAGACTTCGATGACCCACGCAAGACGCTTCACTCGTTCCCTGCTGTCCCTCGCCGCGGCCGCGATGCTGACTACGGCGGTCGGCGCCCAGGCGGCAGCCGATCGCCTCACGTACAAGGTCGTCGGCCAGCCCGCCGCCACCGGCAAGATCCAGCTCAACAAGGAAAAGCCCTTCTTCGACAACTTTGCCGAACGCACCGGCCTGCCGATCGACGCCGATTACAAGACCATCGACCAGCTCGGCATCAAGGACACGGAGCAGCTGCGGGTCATGAAGGCGGGCCTGTTCGATCTCGTGTCGCTGCGCGTGTCGCAGAACTCGCGCGACGAGCCGACCTTGCTGGGGCTGGACCTGGTCGGCGCCGCACCCGATTACGTGGCCGCACGCAAGGTGTACGAGGCCTACTTCGACACCCTCGACCAGCGCCTGCAGAAGCAGTTCAGGGTCAAGCTGCTCGGTGCCTGGCCGTTCGGTCCGCAGATCCTGTTCTGCAACAAGCCGATCGCCAAGCTCGGCGACCTCGCCGGCATGAAGGTGCGCGTCTATGACCAGAACCTGGCGAAGTTCGTCGAGTCGGTCGGCGGCACGCCGGTACCGGTGGCCTTCACCGAGACGCACCAGTCGCTGTCGCTGGGCGTGGTCGACTGTGCGATCACCGGCCCGAGCTCGGCCAACTCCTCGAACTGGCCGGAGGTCACCACGCACCAGTACGCGCTCGGCTTCCAGATGGCGGTCAACGGCTACGCCATGAGCCTGAAGGCGTGGAACGCCCTCGGCGCGGAGCAGAAGGAGAAGCTGCAGGCCGCGTTCAAGACCCTGACCGACGACATCTGGGCCTACTCGGAGGAGCTGACCCAGGACGCGCTGAACTGCAACGCCGGCCTCGACCCCTGCACCACGGGCAAGAAGTTCAAGCTCGTCAATGTGCCGGTCCAGCCCGAGGACGTCGCCACCGTGCGCAACGCGACGGCGAAGATCTCGGTGCCGACCTGGGCCGAGATCTGCGACCGCTCCAACCCCGGCTGCTCCGAGGCGTGGAAGAAGACCGCCGGCAAGGCGCTGGGCATCGAATAAGCCCTCCCGGACGGGCGGCCGCCGCGGCGAGCCGCCCTCGCCCTCCCCCTTCCCCTCCCCCTTCCCCTTCCGAAGGAACCCCACATGAAAGACACCGTGGAACGCTGGCTGGGCACCCTGTTCGGCCTGATCTTTCTTGTCCTGTCACTGGTCGTGACGGTCGAGACCGTTGTCCGCAAGCTGTTCAACTTCTCGCTGCAGGGCGCCGACGAGCTGGGCGGCTACACCCTCGCCTTCGGCGCCACGATCGCCTTCAGCCTGGCGCTGATGGGCCGCTCGCACATCCGCGTCGACGTCTTCCACGACCGCCTGCCGGCCTGGCTGCAGACCACGCTGAACTGGGCTTCGGCGGTCGCGCTGGCGGCCTTCGCGGTGCTGCTCGCCTGGCTCGCCACCTACGTCATCGCCGACTCGCGCGAGTACCACGCCGTGTCGCAGACGCCGTGGGCGACGCCGCTGGAGATCCCGCAGAGCGCCTGGCTGTTCGGCCTGGCAGTGTTCGCCGCGGTCGCGGTCGGCTACGCGCTGCGCGCCACCGTGCTGCTGTTGCGCGGACGCAGCGCGGCGCTCGCGCACGAATTCGGCCCGCGCTCGACCAAGGAGGAGGTGGCCGACGAGCTCGAGGACCTCAAGCAGCGCTCGGGCGCAACCCCGCCCAGCACCGACATTGCCAACGCCTTCGGAGCCCGCGCATGAACGTCTCCTACATCCTCCTCGCCTTCGGCGGCATGCTCGGCATGATGGTGCTGGGCCTGCCGATCGCCGTGGCGATGGCCGCGGTCGGCATCCTCGGCGGCCTCCTTGCCTACGGCATGCCCTTCGTCGACTCGATCGCGCCGGTGCTGTGGGGCGTGCACAACGACAACCTGCTCACCGCGATCCCGATGTTCGTGCTGATGGGCGAGCTGCTGCTGCGCTCGGGCATCGCCGACCGCATGTTCGGCGCGCTCGCGGCCTGGCTCGGGCGGCTGCCGGGCGGGCTGCTGCACACCAACGTCGGCTGCAGCGCGCTGTTCGCCGCCACCTCCGGCTCCTCGGTGGCGACCGCGGCGACGATCGGCACCGTGGCGCTGCCCTCGCTGCACCGCCGCGGCTACCCGATGACCATGTCGCTGGGCTCGATCGCGGCCGGCGGCACGCTCGGCATCCTGATCCCGCCTTCGGTGAACATGATCGTCTACGGCTCGCTCACCGACACCTCGATCAGCAAGCTGTTCATGGCCGGCATCATCCCCGGCCTGCTGCTGTCGGCGATGTTCATGGGCTTCATCCTGCTCCATGCGCTGCTGAGCGGCACGACGCTGCGCGAGGAGAAGGTGCCGCTGGCGCTCCGGCTGCGCCTGCTGAAGGACCTCGTGCCGCCGGGCGTGGTCTTCCTCGTCGTCATGGGCAGCCTCTACAGCGGGCTGGCCACGACCACCGAATCGGCCGCGCTCGGCGTCGTCACCTCGCTGTTCTTCGCCTGGCACGGGGGCAAGCTCAGCTGGACGCTGCTGCAGCACTGCTTCGTCCAGACCGCCAAGACCAGCGGCATGATCCTGCTGATCATCACCGCCGCCTTCATCCTCAACCTGGCGATCGGCCTGACCGGCGTCGCCGAGGCGATGACCGAATGGGTCACCTCCTACGGCCTGTCGGCGACGCAGATGTTGCTCGCGCTGGTGCTGTTCTACTTCGTCCTCGGCATGTTCATGGACGTGCTGTCGATGATGGTGGCGACGATCCCGATCACCTTCCCGATCGTCACCGCGCTCGGCGTCGATGGCGTGTGGTTCGGCATCTTCATCGTGCTGATGTGCGAGATGGGGCTGATCACGCCGCCGGTGGGCATGAACCTGTTCGTCGTCCACGGCATCCGCCCCGACCGCGGCGGCGTGCGCGACGCCTTCGTCGGCGCCGCGCCCTACGTCGTGATCATGCTGCTGTTCACCGCGATGCTGATGCTGTGGCCGGGCCTGGCCACCTGGCTGCCGGGGCTGATGTGATGACGGCGCGCCCGACTTCGTGGTGGCAGCGCTCGGCGGTCGAGCTCGGCCGCGCCTACCGGCGCGGCGAGGTGAGCCCGCTGCAGGTGCTCGCCGACTGCCTCGCCCGCATCGACGCGGTGAACCCGCGCCTCAACGCTTTCGTCGCCCTGCGCCGCGAGGCCGCGCTCGCCGAGGCCGAGCGCAGCACCACGCGCTTCGCCGCCGGCGCACCGCTGTCGGCGCTGGACGGCATCCCGCTCGCGGTCAAGGACAACATCCCCAGCGCCGACCTGCCCACCACCTGGGGCAGCCCGGCCGGCCGCGAGCACCGCCCGGCGCAGGACGAGCTCGTCCTGGCGCGCGCCCGCGCCGCCGGCGCGATCGTCGTCGGCAAGACCAACGTGCCCGAGTTCACCCTCGAGGGCTACACCGCCAACCCGCTCTTCGGCGTCACCCGCAACCCCTGGGCCCCGGAGCTGACCCCGGGCGGCTCAAGCGGCGGCGCGGTGGCGGCGGTGGCCGCCGGCATGGTGCCGCTCGCGCTCGGCACCGACGGCGGCGGCTCGACGCGGCGGCCGGCCTCGCACACCGGCCTGGTCGGGCTGAAGCCGTCGATCGGCGCGATCGCGCGCACGCACGCGCTGCCGCCGCTGCTGCTCGACTTCGAGGTCATCGGTCCGATCGCGCGCCACGCCGCCGACGTCCGCCTGCTGTTCGAGGCCCTGCGCGGCCCCCACCCGGCCGACCGCCGCTCGCTCGCCGCGCAGGCCGCGCGCACGCCGCTGCCGCCGCGCCTGCGTGTGCTCTACGTGCCGACGCTGGAAGGCGCGCCGGTCGATGCGCAGATCGCCGCTTCCTGCCGCGCGTTCGCGGACGGCCTGGGCGCGCGCGGCCACACGGTCGACGTCGGCGAGCTGCCGCTCGATCTCGGCTTCATGACCGGCGGCTGGCCGCTGATCGGCCAGGTCGGCCTGGCCTGGCTGTTCGCGCACCATCCCCCGTGGCGCAATGGCGCCTCGGCGAAGTACCTCGACATGGCCGAGGCCGGCCGCCGCGTCGCCGCCGCCGAGCTGTGGCAGGTCCTGGAGACGGTCGAGCGCCTGCGCCGCGAGGTGGCGCAGCTCTTCAGCCGCGTCGACCTCATCGTCACCCCGGCCGCGGCGGCCCTGCCCTGGCCGGCGGCGGAAGCCTATCCGCCGGAGATCGCCGGCCAGCCGGTCGGCCCGCGCGGCCATGCCATCTTCACCGCCTGGGTCAACGCCGCCGGCCTGCCGGCGATCGCCGTGCCCTGCGCGCCGTCGGCCGAAGGCCTGCCGATCGGCGTGCAACTGATCGGCCCCTACGGCAGCGACGACGGCCTGCTCGAGCTCGCCGCCGCGATCGAGGCCAGCGGCGGGCAGGGCTGGCGCTGGCCGCCGCTGTAAGTAAGAGAAACGCGCCGGCGCGGGTGCATGCCCGCGCCGGTGGCGGCGAGCGGCGGCCGGGGCGATCCCGGTCACCGCTTTCGGCCGCTGCTCCTGGCCGCCGCTCTTGGCCATCCGCCGCAGCCGTCCGCAAGGGCCCCGCCCGCCTTCGCGCAGGCTTGTGCCGGCCGGCGACGACGCGCTCCGATGCCGGCCTTCCTCCACCCTACTTTCACCCCCCACCCGAGAGGTTCCGAGAATGACCCTGATCGACGACACCGTGGCGCAGTTGCTGACTGCCCGCCGCCTCGCCACCCCGAGCCCGGCGCCGACCCTGCCCGACGCCGCCACCGCCTACGCCGTGCACGACGGCGTTGCCGCCGCACTCGGCTGGTTTGCCGACGGCACGCCGCAATACTGGAAATCCGGCGGTCCCGCGCGCGACCGCGCGCTGATGCACGCCGCGCTGCCGCCCGCCGGCGTGTGGACCAGCCCGGCCGATGCCCGCGCCCATCCCTTCCGCCTGCGCGGCATCGAGGCCGAGATCGCGCTGCGCCTGGCCGCGCCGGTCGATGCGGCGCGCGCCGCCACCCTGGACCACGACAGCGCACGTGCGCTGATCGACGCGATGTCCGTGTCGATCGAGCTCGTCGATTCGCGCTGGAGCGAGGCGCTCGAGGCGCCCGCCTTCGCCCGCCTCGCCGACCTGCTGTCGCACGGCGCGCTCGTGCTCGGGGACTGGGTGCCCTTCCAGGCCCGCGACTGGGACGCGCAGCGCTGCACGGTGCGCATCGGCGCCCAGCCGCTGCGCGCGTTCCGCGGCAGCCATCCGCTGCGCGACCCCGCCTTCGTGCTGCCGGCCTGGCTGCGCCACGCCACGCGCGACGGCGCCACCCTGGCCGCCGGCACCGTGGTCACCACCGGCACCTGGTGCGGCATTCCGCTCGCCGAGGCGGGCGACGAAGTCGAAGTGGCGTTCGAGGGTATCGGCGCGGCGCGCGTCCGCCTCTAGCCCGGCGCGCCGGCGCGGTTCAGCGCCATCCCATCCGTGCCGGCGCACCAAACAAGAACCCCTGCATCGGGCTGCCTCGCCCGGTGCAGGGGTTTCGTCTTGCCGCGCCCGGCCTGGCCGGGCTACCGCTTCGGTCCGCCGCTCAGGCCGGCCGGCGGCGCGGGACGAAGGCGAGGATGATCAAGAGCGTCAGCGCCTCGATCACCGCCACCGCGAGCAGGCCGCTGGTGAAGGAGCCGGTGCTCGTCTTCACCGCGCCGAGCATCCACGGCGCGCCGAAGCCGGCGAGGTTGGCGATCGAGTTGATCAGCGCGATGCCCGCCGCCGCCGCCGTACCGGAGAGGAAGTAGTTCGGCAGCTGCCAGAACACCGGGATCGCGCTCATCGTGCCGACCACCGCCACCGCCAGCGCCGGCAGCGCCACCATCGGGTTGTCGTTGAACACCGCCACCAGCGCCAGCCCGGCCGCCCCGAGCAGGGCCGAGCCGCCGCAATGCAGGCGCGCTTCCTTGGTCCGGTCGGAATGGCGGCCGTTGAGGATCATGCCGGCGGCGCCGAGGAGGTAGATCGCCGACATGATCCAGCCGATCTGCATCGTGCTCGTGTAGCCCAGGCCCTTCACCAGCGTCGGCGCGAAGAAGGTCAGCGAGGAGTTCGCCGCGATGACGCAGAAGAAGATCACCACCATCAGCCAGATCTTCGGGTTGCGCAGGGCGCCGAGGAAGCTGTGCTCGCGCTCGCCCAGGCTGCCGTGGTCGCGCTCGAGGTCGGCCAGCACCAGGCGCTTCTCCTCATCGCTCAGCCACTTCGCTTCCTGCGGCTTGTTCGTCAGGTAGAACATCGTCACCACGCCCGCCAGCACCGAGGGGATGCCCTCGAGCAGGAACAGCCACTGCCAGCCGGACCAGCCGTTGACCTCGTGCATGGCGGTCATGATCCAGCCCGCGAGCGGTCCGCCGATGACGCCGGCGAGGGCGGAAGCGGACATGAACAGGCCGAAGGCGCGCGCGCGCCGCACCGTCGGATACCAGTAGGTCAGGTAGAGGATGATGCCGGGGTAGAAGCCGGCCTCGAACACGCCCAGCAGGAAGCGCAGGAAGTAGAACATCTCCGGCGTGGTGACGAACATCTGCGCGATGCACACCAGGCCCCAGCCGATGGTGATGCGCATGATCGTCTTCTTCGCGCCGATCTTCTCCAGCAGCAGGTTGCTCGGCACCTCGAAGAAGAAGTAGCCGAGGAAGAAGATGCCCGCGCCGAGGCCGTAGATCGCCTCGCTGAAGGCGAGGTCGTCGAGCATCTGCAGCTTGGCGTAGCCGATGTTGACGCGGTCGATCCAGGCCAGGATCCAGAGCACGGCGAGGAAGGGGATCAGGCGCCAGGTGATCCTCGAATAAGCGCCCTCGAGGATGGAGGTTTCCGCCGCGGTGGCGGGCAGCGGCAGGGTGGCGGCGTGGTTCATTGCGGCGCCCTCCGGCCGGCGGCGGGCAGGTGGAAGCGGGTCATCTCGGTCTCCTGGAGTTGTTTTGTGATGCGTGGCGGGTCGTTTTGCCGCCAGGCCGGGGCGGCAGCGGCCGGGTTCAGCTGCCGCGGTAGGTCGCGCAGCTCCACGGCGTGGCGAGCATGGGCACGTGGTAGTGCTGCTGCGGGTCGAACACCGCGAAGCGCACCGGCACCTCGCCGATGAAGGACGGCTGCGGCAGCGCCATGCCGAGCCGGCGGTAGTAGTCGTCCACGTGAAAGACGAGTTCGTAGTGGCCGACGACGGTGTCTTCGGGCTTGAGCAGCATCTGGTCGGTGCGGCCGTCGGCGTTGGTGACGACGGTCTTCAGCAGCCGGTAGCTGCCGTCGACCAGCACCGAGAAGTCGATCCGCATGCCGGCGCCCGGCCGGCCGCTGGTGGTGTCGAGCACATGGGTGGTGATGCCTGCCATGGCGAGTCTCCTGGGATGAATTTGGCGGCGGGGAATGGCGAAGGAAGATGGGCGCAGGGCCCTGGGCGGCGCGCTCAGCTGCCGCGGTAGTAGGAATAGCTCCAGGGGCTGAACAGCACGGCGAGGTGGTAGCGCTGCGAAGCGTCGTGGACGCCGAAGCGCAGCGGCACCTTCGAGAGGAAGCCGGGCGAGGGCAGCGGCGTACCGAGCGCAGCGAAGTAGTCGTCGACGTGCAGCAGCGCCTCGTACAGGCCCGGCTTCAGGGCCTCGCCCTCGATCACCGCGCCGTCGGAGCGGCCGTTCTTGACCGTGTCGAAGCTCCGCACCGCTTCGTAGCGCCCGCCCTCGAGCCGGCGCAGCTCCACGCGCAGGGTGCCGATGGTGGAACCGTGGTGGGTGTCGATGGCGTGGAAGGTGAGCCGGCCGCCGCCAGGGGCGGGCGTCGCGGCGGGCGCGGCAGCGGGGTTGGCCGCCTGCGCGGGCTGCGGCGCATCGGCAGCGCCGGCACTTGCCGGCAGCAGCGCGGCAGTGCCGAACGCGAGGCCGCCGGCGACGAACTTGCGCCGCGTCCGATCGTGCTTGTCCATGTCTGTCTCCTCAGGTTGTGGTATCGGGGCGAGTCCGCCCCTACGCCGGCTCATTTGCCGGGCTTGTTCGTTGGCTCATTGGCCGGCTCATTGGCCAGCTCATTCGCCAACAATCGCCTGCACGCGCAGGCGGGTGATGGCGAAGATCTGCGCCAGGCATTCGTCGAGCTCGGCCGCGCTGTCGTTGCCGAGGCGGCGTTCGAACTCGCGGAAGATGCCGTCCTTGGTGTAGCGGCGCACCGCGATGATGAAGGGGAAGCCATGGCGCGCCCGGTAGCGCAAGTTGAGCTCGCGGATGCGCGCGATCTCCGCCCTGCTCAGGGCGTCCAGCCCGGCGCTGGCCTGCTCGGCCACCGAGTGCTGGGTCATCGAGCCCTCCTCCGCCTCCTTGCCGGCGAGGTCCGGGTGCACGCGCAGCAGCGCCACCTGCTGTGTCGGCGGCACCGCGCTCACCACCCGCACCATCGCCGCGTGGAGCGCGCCGAAATCGCCGAAGGGGCGCGTTTCCCACGCCCGTTCGGCAACCCAGGGCGAATGCTCGAAGATGCCGCCGAACAGCCTCACGAACGACTCCTGGTCCATGGCGTTGACGCGGTCGATTGACAGTTGCATGAAGATTGCCTCCCTGCCGGCGCGCCGCCGGCGTTGCGCTTGAGTCCGCAGGACATTTCCTTGCGTGATGCGCAGTATATTTTTCGCGAACGGGCGCGATCGGCGCCGCCGCTATACTGGAAATAAGCTGCCCTGATAGGGCTACCCGTTCGATGAATGGACCGCCCATGCCGAAAGCGCCGGATTCGCTCGACACCCATCTCCTGCGCGTGCTGTGCACCCTGGTCGCCGAACGCAGCGTGTCGCGCACCGCGATCAGGCTCAACCAGTCGCAGCCGTCGATCAGCAACGCGCTGAAGCGCCTGCGCGAGTTGTTCAGGGATCCGCTGTTCGCCCTCGAGAAGGGACGGCTGATACCGACCGAGCGCGCGCTCGAACTGCACCGCATGGCGCGCAGCATCCTGGGTGACATCGACCGCCTGCTCGCGGAACCCAGGCATTTCGAGCCGGCAAGGAGCGAACAGGTCTTCCGCATCGGCTCGCCGGATTTCCTCTCGGTGGTCTTCCTCTCCGGCGTGGTCGAGCGCATGCGCCGGGAGGCGCCGCTCGCGCACCTCGTCGTCCATCCGCTCGGGCCGGGCTTCGATTACCAGCGCGCGCTGGCCGAGGGCGAACTCGACGTCGTCATCGGCAACTGGCCGACGCCGCCGGACAACCTGCACATGACGACGCTGATCGAGGATGAGGTCGTCTGCGTCGTGGGGCAGAACCACCCCCTGGCGCGCAAGGGCATCAGCGCCGAGCAATACCTGCGCGCCGCGCACATCGTGCCGATGGCCTATTCGGTGGTCCATCGCGGCCTCGTCGAGACCCACCTCGCCAGCCTGAACCTGTCGCGCAATGCCGCCGTCGTGCTGCCCTACTTCAGCATGGCGCTCCATCTG
Organism: Thauera sp.; assembly: GCA_024710965.1. Classification (GTDB taxonomy): domain Bacteria; phylum Pseudomonadota; class Gammaproteobacteria; order Burkholderiales; family Rhodocyclaceae; genus Thauera. The sequence goes on from JANJTU010000052.1 coordinate 24,544, forward strand.
CTGCCGGGCACCGACCTCGTGTTCACCACCAGCCGCCACTTCGCCCGCCACTTCGCCCGCTTCCTGCCGCTGGCGATCCTGCCGCCGCCGTTCGAATTCCCGCGCATGCGCTTCTACCAGCTCTGGCACGAGCGCACCCACCTCAACGACAGCCATCGCTGGCTGCGCGGCCTGCTGACGGAAGTGGGCAGGCAGGTGCTGAACGACGGCCGCTGAGGCCCGGCGTGCGCGGGCCTCAGCAGGCCCGCGCCAAGGCGCCGCAACTATCCCGTGAACACCTGCGCCGCCTCGTCCTCCAGCGCCGGCCCTGCGACCTCGACCTTGCGCTTGCCGTGGGCGAGCACTTCGCGGCAGCCGAGGTGCAGCTCGCTGTCCGAGGGCGGACACAGCGCGTAGTTGCGCGCGCTGCTCAGGGCATAGACGACCCGCTTCACCCCGCTCCAGAAGATGGCGCCGGCGCACATCGCGCAGGGCTCGGCGCTGGCGTACAGCGTTGCACCGGCGAGCGTCGCGGAGTCGAGCCTGGCGGCGACGCGGCGAACGAGGTTCACCTCGGCATGGCCGGTGCAGTCGCCGCTCGTGACTTGGTCGTTTTCGGCCTCGGCGAGCACGCGGCCATCGGCGCCGACCAACAGCGCGCCGTAGGGGCCGTTGCCCTTGGCCTTCGCCCGCCGCGACAGTTCGATCGTCGCGCGCAGGTGGGCGAAGTCGGTTTCATCGAGTGTGCTCATGCGTACTTTTCCTCCCGAATGGGCCGGCGCCGTCCCCGGGGCAGGGACGGATGGCGGCGCGACGATTGTGATTGTACGTGTACGTACCGGGAGGAATATTCTGACGCCTTATGGGGCGTATAAGCGGCGCGACAACTGGCTTTGCGAGCCAGGGCTTGCGCGCCATTAGATACAAGAAGTATCGACAGAACCGATCTATCGGCTCATTCAAAACCCCGCCCCCAGCATCTATGCTCCAGCCATCAGTTTCATCCCCATACCCCAAAGGAGAAGACCATGGCCCGCATGAGAGCAGTCGATGCCGCCGCGGCAGTGATGCGCAAGGAAGGCGTGAGCACCGTGTTCGGCGTCCCCGGCGCAGCGATCAACCCGCTGTACTCGGCACTGAAGAAGGACGGCGGCTTCCGCCACCACCTCGCCCGCCACGTCGAGGGCGCCTCGCACATGGCCGAAGGCTTCACCCGCGCCAACCCGGGCAACATCGGCGTCTGCATCGGCACCTCGGGCCCGGCCGGCACCGACATGATCACCGGCCTGTACTCGGCCTCCGCCGACTCGATCCCGATCCTGTGCATCACCGGCCAGGCGCCGCGCGCCCGCCTGTACAAGGAAGACTTCCAGGCCGTCGACATCGAGTCGATCGCCAAGCCGGTGACGAAGTGGGCGGTGACCGTGCGCGAGCCGGCGCTGGTGCCGCAAGTGTTCCAGCAGGCCTTCCACCTGATGCGCTCGGGCCGCCCCGGCCCGGTGCTGATCGACCTGCCCTTCGACGTGCAGATGGCCGAGATCGAGTTCGATCCCGAGACCTACGAGTCGCTGCCGGTGTACAAGCCCGCCGCCACCCGCGCCCAGGCCGAGAAGGCGATGGCGATGCTGAACGCCGCCGAGCGCCCGCTGATCGTCTCCGGCGGCGGCGTGATCAACGCCGACGCCGCCGCCCGCCTGCAGGAGTTCGCCGAGCTCATCGGCGTGCCGGTGATCCCGACCCTGATGGGCTGGGGCACGATCCCCGACGACCACCCGCTGATGGCAGGCATGGTCGGCCTGCAGACCTCGCACCGCTACGGCAACGCGACCATGCTCGCCGCCGACTTCGTGATCGGCATCGGCAACCGCTGGGCCAACCGCCACACCGGCTCGGTCGAGGTGTACACCGAAGGGCGCAAGTTCGTGCACATCGACATCGAGCCGACGCAGATCGGCCGCGTCTTCGGCCCCGACCTCGGCATCGTGTCGGATGCCGGCGCGGCGCTCGATCGCCTGCTCGAGGTGGCGCGCGAGATGAAGGCCGCCGGCACGCTGCGCGAGCGCAGCGCCTGGGTGGCCGAGTGCCAGCAGCGCAAGCGCACGATGCAGCGCAAGACCCACTTCGACAACACGCCGATGAAGCCGCAGCGCGTGTACGAGGAGATGAACCGCGCCTTCGGCGAGGACACCTGCTACGTCAGCACGATCGGCCTGTCGCAGATTGCCGCCGCGCAGTTCCTGCACGTGTACAAGCCGCGCCACTGGATCAACTGCGGCCAGGCCGGCCCGCTCGGGTGGACGATCCCGGCCGCGCTCGGCGTCTGCGCCGCCGACCCGCAGCGCAAGGTGGTGGCGATCTCGGGCGACTACGACTTCCAGTTCATGATCGAGGAGCTGGCGGTGGGCGCGCAGTTCAAGCTCCCCTACCTGCACGTCGTGGTCAACAATGCCTACCTCGGCCTGATCCGCCAGTCGCAGCGCGGCTTCGACATGGATTACTGCGTGCAGCTCGCGTTCGAGAACATCAACGCGCCCGAGACCGAAGGCTACGGCGTGGATCACATCAAGGTGGTCGAGGGCCTGGGCTGCAAGGCGATCCGCGTGCGCACGCCGGACGAGATCCAGCCCGCCTTCGCCCAGGCGCGGCAGTGGATGGAGGAGTTCCGCGTGCCGGTGGTGGTCGAGATCATCCTGGAACGTGTCACCAACATTTCGATGGGCACCGAGATCAACGCCATCAACGAGTTCGAGGAGCTCGCCGCCAGCGGCGCCGACGCCCCGACCGCGATCTCGCTGCTCGACTGAGAGCTTGTGAATAAATCTACTGCGCAGCCCGATTTCGCCACTGCGATGCTCGCCGTACCCTTGTACGGCTGCGCTTCTCGCGCCGAACTCGGGCCGCTCGCTACGATTTCTTCACAACCTCTGAGGCCTTGCGCCGCCGTCCGGCGCGCCGGACCCGAACTGCAGCCACTGCCCCATAACGATCGCCACAAGGAGAACGCCACAATGCCGAAAGTCGCCGCCAACCTGACGATGCTGTTCAACGAACTGCCCTTCCTCGACCGCTTCGCGGCGGCCGCCGAGGCCGGCTTCAAGGGTGTCGAGTACCTCTTCCCCTACGCCTTCGACAAGGGCGCGCTCGCCGAGCGGCTGCAGCAGCACGGCCTCACCCAGGTGCTGCACAACCTGCCGGCGGGCAACTGGGAAGGCGGCGAGCGCGGCATTGCCTGCCACCCGGATCGCGTCGGCGAGTTCCAGGACGGCGTCGGCCGCGCCATCGAGTACGCCACCGCGCTCGGCTGCCAGCAGGTGAACTGCCTCGCCGGCATCGCCCCGGCCGGCGTGGACACCGACAAGGTGCACGCGACCTTCGTCGCCAACCTGCGCTTTGCCGCCGACAAGCTCAAGGGCGCCGGCCTGCGTCTGCTCGTCGAGCCGATCAACACCTACGACATCCCCGGTTTCTACCTCAACCGCACGGCGCAGGCCGCCGCGCTGCTGGACGAGGTCGGCGCCGACAACCTCTTCATCCAGTACGACATCTACCATGCCCAGCGCATGGAAGGCGAACTCGGCAACACGATCGCGAAATACCTGCCGCGCATCGCCCACATCCAGCTCGCCGACAACCCGGGGCGCAACGAGCCGGGCAGCGGCGAGATCAACTACGCCTGGCTGTTCCGCCACATCGACCGCCTCGGCTACGCGGGCTGGATCGGCTGCGAGTACAAGCCCGCCGCCGGCACCCGCGAAGGCCTGGGCTGGATCCAGGCGCTGGCGGGCTGACCGCCGCCCCCGCCCCGACAGAGAACGCTGCAGAACACTCCCAACCCGAACTCCAGGAGACGAAAAAATGGCAAACATCGGTTTCATCGGCCTCGGCATCATGGGCGCCCCCATGGCGGGCCACCTGATCAACGGCGGCCACACGGTCTTCACCTTCACCCACGGCGACACCCCGCGCGCGCTGATCGAAGCCGGCGCCAAGGTGTGCGCGAGCGGCGCCGACGTCGCCCGCAGCGCCGACATCGTCATCACCATGGTGCCCGACACGCCGCACGTCGAGGACGCCCTGTTCAACCCCGAAGGCGTCGCCGCCGGCCTGTCGAAGGGCAAGATCGTCGTCGACATGAGCTCGATCTCGCCGGTCGCGACCAAGGACTTCGCCCGCCGCATCAACGCCCTGGGCTGCGAATACCTCGACGCCCCGGTGTCGGGCGGCGAAGTCGGCGCCAAGGCGGCGACGCTGACGATCATGGTCGGCGGCAGCGCCGCGGCCTTCGACCGCGTCAAGCCGCTGTTCGAGCTGATGGGCAAGAACATCACCCTGGTCGGCGGCAACGGCGACGGCCAGATCACCAAGGTGGCGAACCAGATCATCGTCGCGCTGACGATCGAGGCCGTCGGCGAGGCCTTGCTGCTCGCCGCCAAGGCCGGCGCCGATCCGGCCAAGGTGCGCCAGGCGCTGATGGGCGGCTTCGCCAACTCGCGCATCCTCGAGGTGCACGGCGAGCGCATGGTCAAGCGCAGCTTCGATCCGGGCTTCCGCATCGAGCTGCACCAGAAGGACCTCAACCTGGCACTGACCACCGGCCGCCAGCTCGGCGTCTCGCTGCCCAACACCGCCACCGCGCAGGAGCTGTTCAACGCCTGCGCCGCGCACGGCGGCGCCGGCTGGGACCACTCGGCGATGGTGCGCGCGCTGGAGAAGATGGCGAACTTCGAGATCGGCCAGTAAGCCGGCCTTCGCCCCCTGCGACAACACCCCCGCGACAACAAGGACGGGCCGGCCATGACCGGCCCCCACGCCGGCGGCGGGCCACGATGCCCGCCGCCCGGGACCACAGGAGCATCCCATGCGTCATCTCGCCATCGACGTCGGTTCCCACCGCTTCGTCGCCCGCCTCGAGGAAGAGGCCGCACCGCGCACCTGCGCGGCCTTCCTCAAGCTGCTGCCCTTTTCCAACCAGGTCATCCACTCGCGCTGGAGCGGCGAGGCGGTGTGGGTGCCGCTGGGCGAATTCGACACCGGGCTGGCCTTCGAGAACCACACCAGCCACCCCTCGCGCGGCGACCTCCTGCTCTACCCGGGCGGCTTCTCCGAGACCGAGATCCTGTTCGCCTACGGCAGCAGCTGCTTCGCGAGCAAGATGGGCCAGCTCGCCGGCAACCACTTCCTCACCGTGGTCGAGGGGGCCGAGCAGCTCCACGAGATGGGCCGCACGGTGCTGTGGAAGGGCGCGCAGTGGATCCGCTTCACGGACATCGGCGAGCGCTGAGCGCGCCCTCACCCCCCCCCACGAGAACGACAGAGAGACGGAGACTGCAGATGATCCCCACCCACGCACTCACCCTGGCCGACGCCCGCGTCGCCGCCACGGCCGCCGAGGCCGAGGCGCGCGCCAACGGCTGGGCGGTCAGCATCGCGATCTGCGATGCGGGCGGCCACGCCCTGTGGCTGCAGCGCATGGACGGCGCCCCCCTGATGAGCGCCGCCGTCGCCCCCGAGAAGGCGCGCACCTGCGTGCTCAGCGGCAAGCCGAGCAAGGCCTTCGAGGACATGGTCAACAACGGCCGCTTCGCCGCGCTGGCGATGCCGGTGGTGCCGCTCGAAGGCGGCGAGCCGGTGGTGTTCGATGGCCGGGTGATCGGCGCGGTGGGAGTCTCCGGCGTGAAGGCCGGTGAGGACGCCCGCGTCGCCCGCGCCGGGGTCGACGCCCTGCTCGCCCACGCGCACGCCCCCGCCTGAACCGCCGAGGATTCGACATGAAACGCGAACGCAGCGCCCGCATCCTCGCCACCCTCGGGCCGGCGAGCTCCACCCACGAACGCATCCGCGCCCTGGCCGAGGCCGGCGCGGACGTGTTCCGGCTCAACTTCAGCCACGGCAGCCACGAGGACCACGCCGAACGCTACCGCCTCATCCGCGCGGTCGAGGCCGAGCTCGGGCGCCCGATCGGCGTACTGATGGACCTACAGGGGCCCAAGCTGCGCGTCGGCCGCTTCGCCGCGGGCAAGGTCGCCCTCGTGCCCGGCGCGCCGTTCCGCCTCGACCTCGACCCCACGCCCGGCGACGCCCGCCGCGCCAACCTGCCCCACCGCGAGATCTTCGCCGCGCTCGAGGCCGGCACCGCGCTGCTGCTCGACGACGGCAAGCTGCGCCTGCGGGTGGACGCCTGCGGCGCCGACTTCGCCGACACCACCGTGCTCGTGGGCGGGACGCTGTCCGACCGCAAGGGCGTGAACGT
>JANJTU010000068.1 GCA_024710965.1 Thauera sp.
CTTCATCGACGAGGCCTGCTTCGCGCAGACCATCGACGTGGTGCGCACCCGCGCCCACTACTTCGGCTACGAGCTCGTCTACGGCAAGGCCACCGAGGCCGGCAGCCACGACTGCTTCGGCGCGCTGCTGCAGTACCCGAATGCGCGCGGCGAGGTTGTCGACCTCAGCGCGCCGATCGCCGAGCTCAAGGCCATGGGCGCCGTGGTCGCGGTCGCCAGCGACCTCATGGCCCTGGTGCTGCTCAAGAGCCCCGGCGCCATGGGCGCGGACATCGCCCTCGGTTCGGCGCAGCGCTTCGGCGTGCCGATGGGCTTCGGCGGCCCGCACGCTGCCTTCTTCGCCACCCGCGAAGGCTACGTGCGCTCGATGCCGGGCCGCATCATCGGCGTCTCCAAGGACGCGCGCGGCAAGACCGCGCTGCGCATGACGCTGCAGACGCGCGAACAGCACATCCGGCGCGAGAAGGCCAACTCCAACATCTGCACCTCGCAGGTGCTGCTCGCCAACATGGCCGGCTTCTATGCCGTCTATCACGGCCCGCAGGGCCTGCGCACGATCGCCGCGCGCATCCACCGCCTCGCCGCGCTCCTCGCCGCGGGCCTGCGCGAGGCCGGCTTCGGCGTCCGTGACGGCGCCTTCTTCGACACCGTCCACGTCGACGCCGGCGAACGCGCCAGCGCGATCCTCGCCGCCGCCGCCAGCGCCGGCTACAACCTGCGCGCCGTGTCGGCGACGACGCTCGGCCTGGCCGTCGACGAGACCACCTCGGCCGCCGACGTCGGCGCCGTGCTCGCCTGCTTCGGCGCGGAGGCAGACCTCGCCGCGCTCGACGCCCGCGTCGCCGCCACCGGTGGCGGCCTGCCCGCGAACCTGCTGCGCACCGACGCCATCCTCGCCCACCCGGTGTTCAACACGCACCACACCGAGCACGAGATGCTGCGCTACCTGAAGAAGCTGCAGAACCGCGACCTCGCGCTCGACCATTCGATGATCTCGCTCGGCTCGTGCACGATGAAGCTCAACGCCACGAGCGAGATGATCCCGGTCACCTGGCCCGAGTTCGCCAACCTGCATCCGTTCGCGCCACGCGAACAGGCCGCCGGCTATCTCGAGATGATCGAGGGGCTCGCCGACTACCTGCGCGCGGTCACCGGCTTCCCGGCGATCTGCATGCAGCCCAACTCCGGCGCCCAGGGCGAATACGCCGGTCTGGTCGCGATCGCGCGCTACCACGCCAGCCGCGGCGAGGCGCAGCGCAAGGTCTGCCTGATCCCGAAGTCCGCCCACGGCACCAACCCCGCCACCGCGCAGATGTGCGGCATGCAGGTGGTGGTGGTCGACTGCGACGACAACGGCAACGTCGATGTCGCCGACCTGCGCGCAAAGGCGGAAAAGCACGCTGCCCAGCTCGCCGCGCTGATGATCACCTACCCGTCGACCCACGGCGTATTCGAAGAGTCGATCCGCGAGATCTGCCGCATCGTGCACGAGCACGGCGGCCAGGTGTACATGGACGGCGCCAACCTCAACGCCCAGGTCGGCCTGACCTCGCCGGCGACGATCGGCGCCGACGTCTCGCACATGAACCTGCACAAGACCTTCTGCATCCCGCACGGCGGCGGCGGGCCGGGCATGGGGCCGATCGGCCTCGCGGCGCATCTGGCGCCCTTCATGGCCGACCACGTCGTCCAGGCGACCGGCGACGAGTTGCGCCCGAACAAGGGCCAGGGCGCGGTGTCGGCCGCCCCCTTCGGCTCGGCCAGCATCCTGCCGATCTCGTGGATGTACATCGCGATGATGGGCGGCGAGGGCCTCAAGCGCGCCACCGAGGTGGCGATCCTCAACGCCAACTACCTCGCCCGGCGCCTGCAGGCGCACTACCCGGTGCTGTACACCGGCAGCCGCGGGCGCGTCGCACACGAGTGCATCCTCGACATCCGCCCGATCAAGGCCGCCACCGGCGTCTCCGAGGTCGACATCGCCAAGCGCCTGATGGACTACGGCTTTCACGCGCCGACGATGTCCTTCCCGGTGCCGGGCACGATCATGGTCGAGCCGACCGAATCCGAGGATCTGGGCGAACTCGAGCGCTTCATCGCCGCGATGATCGCCGTCCGCGACGAGATCCGCCAGATCGAGGCCGGCACCTGGAGCGCCGAGGACAACCCGCTCAAGCACGCGCCGCACACCCAGGCCGATATCTCCGGCGAATGGACGCGCCCGTACTCGCGCGAACAAGCCGCCTATCCGTTGCCCTGGGTGGCGGAGAACAAGTTCTGGCCGAGCGTCAACCGCATCGACGACGTCTATGGTGATCGCAACCTGTTCTGTGCCTGCGTGCCGATGGACGACTACGCCGCCTGAGTCCGGGTAGAATCTGCCCGCTTCTGCAGAAGCCACGCCTCAGGGCGTGGCTTTTTTTCGGCCGCCTCCGGACCGACCACATCGCCCCCCGTCCTTGCAAGCTTTCCTATGCTCGTCTCCCGCCCCGACCGCAAGCCCCTCTGGCTCAGTCTGCTGCTCACCCACCTGGCCCTGCTCGGCGGCCTGTTCGCCTGGCTGGCATGGCAGACGCGGCCGGTGGCGATGCACGACCTCCACCTTGCGCAAGGCGAGAAGCTGCGCTGCGTGTCCTATGCGCCCTACCACCGGCCGGGGCAGACCCCGTTCGACGAAGACCTGCGCATCCCGCCCGAACAGATCGCGGCCGACCTGGCAGCGCTGTCGAGGGTCACCAACTGCGTCCGCCTCTATTCGGTTGACCAGGGCCTGGACCAAGTGCCCGGCATCGCCCGCGACGTGGGCCTGAAGGTGCTGCTCGGCGCCTGGATCGGCTACGACCGGAAGAAGAACGCCGCCGAGCTTGCGCGCGCCATCGCGACCGCCAACGCCAACACCGACGTCGTCCGCGCCCTGATCGTCGGCAACGAGGTGTTGCTGCGACGCGAACGCACCGAGGACGAAATGCGGGCGCTGATCCGCAGCGCCAAGGCGCAGGTGCAGGTCCCGGTCACCTACGCCGATGTGTGGGAATTCTGGACCCGGCACGACAGCCTCGCGCAGGAGGTCGACTTCGTCACCGTCCACATCCTGCCGTTCTGGGAAGACGAGCCGGTCGACATCGAACACGCGCTCGCCCACGTCGCCGACATCCGCACCCGCGTCGGCGCACACTTCACCGGCAAGGACGTCCTCATCGGCGAGACCGGCTGGCCCAGCCAGGGGCGCCAGCGCGAGGAATCGCGTCCCTCGCGGGTCAACCAGGCGCGCTACATCCGCGAGTTCGTGCACCAGGCCCACGACCGCGGCTGGGACTACAACCTGATCGAGGCCATCGATCAGCCCTGGAAGCGCCGTCTGGAAGGCACGGTCGGTGGCTATTGGGGCATGCTCGACGCCCACAGCCTGACGCCGAAGTTCCCGCTCGCGGGCCCGGTGTCCGAACGCGCAGGCCTCGCGGCGCCGCTCGGCGGCGCCGCCATCGGCGCCCTCCTCGCCATCGTGCTCGCAGTGGCCGGCCAGCCCGTACGCTGGCTGCGCATCGGCGCCCTCGCCGTCAGCGGTGCCCTGGGCGGCCTCATCGCGGTGCTGCACTGGGAGCACGCCTCCATCGCCTACCGCGACCTGCTCGAATGGACGGTACTCGGCGGTGTCGCCGTGCTCGCCGCCGCGCTGCCGCTGGTGATGGCGCGCTGGAACGGCGACCCGATTCCGCCCGCGGCGGTCGCCTGGCCCAGCCTGTGGCGCACGCCCGGCGCCATTCCCGCCGCCCGGCTGCTTGGCCTGATGCGCGGCGTGCTGCTGTTCGCCGCCGCCATTGCCGCCCTGCTGCTGTTCGTCGACGCGCGCTACCGCGACTTCCCGACCCTGCTCTACCTCATGCCGGCGGCGGTGTTCGGCGTTCTCGGCTGGGGGCGCAATCCGGCGGCGCGGGCCGAGCGCCTGTGCGCCGCGGCGATCCTGATTGGCGTGGTCGGCCGCTGGCTACCCGAGCCTGCCAACCCCCAGGCCATCGGCTGGCTGCTGACCGGGCTCACCCTCGCCCTGCCCGCGCTCGGCGTGCGGGCGCACCAGGACGAGCAGCGATAGCAGCGCTCCGACCGCGGCAGGGTCGTAGCTGTACAGCACCAGGCCGGCGAGGCCGGTCGCCCAGCCCGCCCAGGCGAAGCGCCGGCTTGCCAGCGCAAACGCGAGCACGCCGCAGGCAAGGCTCACCCAACCCACGCGCTGATGCAGAAAGCCCTGCACCAGCGCGGTCTTGAACGCACACAGCGCGGCAGGCGCATCCTGCACGCCGCAGTCGCGCGGCAGGACGCCGTTCTCGAGCAGCCCATAACGTATTCCGAGCGCCGTTCCGGCCACCACCAACGCCAGCAGCGTGATTGCTGCGGGACCACATTCCCTCAAATTATTTCTCATTCCCCGGGCTTTCCCTTGTAAATCAGCGCCCCGCCAGACCGATCAAGCACTGTTGCAAATTGGCACTGCGTGCTGCTCGTAAGGGGCTGAAACCGTGCATAAAATGTCTATTGTTAACAGCCCGCGAACGGGCGGCATTGTGGCACAAGCAAAGGCACGACAACGTTTGCGCAGCGCACCAATCCGCCTCAGCTCCAGCTTCATTCCCCCCCGCCTCCAGAAAGTGTCCGATCTTTCTCGTTTCGCGGCCGCCCACATGGCGGCCAAGCAGGAACCACGATGAAAAACGCCGCGTCGTTCATTTACCGCCTCTCGATCGCGATCGCCATCGCCATGGTGGTTGCCTTCGCCCAGCACTGGATCTGGGAGCAGTTCAATCGCGGGGCCGAATTCGCCGGCGCCAACCAGAGCATCAAGGGCTTCGCCTACAACGGCTTCCAGCGCGACCAGAGCCCGCTCAAGGGCACCTATCCGAGTCGCGAGGAACTGGCCGCCGACCTCGACCTGCTCGGCCGCAGCTCCGACGGTCTGCGCACCTACGGTGTCAACGACATGCCTGCCCTCCTCGAGTTGGCCGGCGAGCGCGACATGCTGGTGACCGCCGGCGCCTGGCTCGACACGGACAAGGAGCGCAACGAACGCGAGATCGCCGCCGTCATCGAGGCGGCACGCAAGATGCGCCACATCGAACGCGTCATGGTCGGCAACGAGGCGATCCTGCGCGGCGACCTCAAGGTCGAGGAGCTCATCGGCTACCTCGACCGCGTCCGCCGTGCGCTGCGCAAGCCGGTGTCCACCGCCGAGCCCTGGCACGTGTGGCTGAAGAACCCGGAGCTCGCCAAGCACGTCGACTACATCACCGTGCACCTGCTGCCCTACCACGAGGGCCTGCCGGTGGAAGCTGCGGTCGAGTACGCCTTCCAGCGCTACGATGAAGTCGCCAAGGCCTTCCCGAAGAAGAAGATCGTCGTCGGCGAGATCGGCTGGCCGAGCAAGGGGCCGGTCATCGGCGCGGCCGTGCCCTCGCTCGACAACGAAGCCCGCTTCATCCGCGAGTTCCTGTCCCATCCGCGCACGCCGCGCATCGACTACTTCCTGATGGAAGCGATCGACCAGCCGTGGAAGGTCGACGTCGAGGGCTGGGCCGGCGCCTACTGGGGCATGTACAACGCCGACCGCGAGCAGAAGTTCGCCCTCGAGGGCATCATCGAGCGCGACCCGCACTGGTCGAAGAAGGCGAGCAACGCCGCCGCGCTGGCCTTCCTGCCGATGCTGCTGGTGGCCTTCTTCCTCTCCGACTGGAACATCTTCGGCCGTGTGTTCCTCGCCGGCCTGATCCAGGCCTGTGTGTCCACGCTGATCATCGGCATCAACGTCCCGGTCGAGTACTACCTGACGCAGCGCGATCTCGTCGGCCTCATCCTGCTCATCGGCGCCACCGGCCTCACCGCGGCGGTGCTGCTGTCGCACGGCTTCGAATTCGGCGAGATGCTGTTCAAGAAGAAGTGGCAGCGCCGCTTCATGCCGCTGCCGCCGCACACGCCCGAGCAGCAGCCCTTCGTCTCGATCCACCTTGCCTGTTACAACGAGCCGCCCGAGATGGTCATTGCCACCATCGACAGCCTCGCGCAGATGAACTACGCGAACTTCGAAGTGCTCGTGCTCGACAACAACACCCGCGACGAGGCGCTGTGGAAGCCGCTGGAAAAACGCTGCGCCGAGCTCGGCCCGCGCTTCCGCTTCTTCCACCTCGCCAACTGGCCCGGTTTCAAGGCCGGAGCGCTGAACTACGGCCTCAAGGTCACCGACCCGCGCGCCGAGGTGGTCGGCGTGGTCGATGCCGATTACGTCGTCGATCCGGACTGGCTCTCCAGCCTGATCCCGCACTTCGACAAGCCCGACGTCGCCGTGGTGCAGGCACCGCAGGCGCACCGCGACTGGGAAGGCCAGCCCTTCAAGCGCATGTGCAACTGGGAGTTCGACGGCTTCTTCCGCATCGGCATGCACCACCGCAACGAGCGCAACGCGCTGATCCAGCACGGCACGATGACGCTGGTGCGCCGCCTCGCGCTGGAGGAAGTCGGCGGCTGGTCCGAATGGTGCATCTGCGAGGACACCGAACTCGGCCTGCGCCTGATCGAAAAGGGCTACGACACCCGCTACGTGGACCACATCCTCGGCCGCGGCCTGACGCCCTCGGACTTCGCCGCGATCAAGAGCCAGCGCTTCCGCTGGGCCTTCGGCGCGATGCAGATCCTGAAGGCGCACGTGCCGCAGATGATCGGCCGCAGCAACCTCAATCTGGCGCAGCGCTACCACTTCCTCACCGGCTGGTTCGCCTGGCTGGGCGACGCGCTGCAGCTGGTGTTCGCCTTCGGCAGCCTGCTGTGGACGCTCGGCATCCTGCTGTTCCCGAAGGCCTTCGGCCTGCCGGTGACCGCGCTCGCGCTGCCGATCCTCGGCTTCATGGCCTTCAAGGCCGCGCTCGGCCCGATCCTGTACCGGCGCACGATGGACTGTCCGTGGAAGGACATCCTCGGCGCCTCGATCCTGTCCGTGGGCCTGGCGCACGCGATCGCACGCGGCGTCTTCGCCGGCCTGGTGAAGAAGAAGGGCGTCTTCGTCGTCACGCCGAAGGGATGGCGCGGCGGCGGCGCGCTCGCCTTCTTCAACCCGATCCGCGAGGAAATCGGCATGCTCGTCGCCCTGCTGCTCGGCGCCATCACGCTGGTCGCACAGCGCGGTGCCGACAGCATCGAGACTCAGCTCTGGGTGGGCATCCTGTGCCTGCAGTGCATTCCCTACGTCGCCGCCATCCTGTGCCAGGTGGCCGCCTACCTGCCGGAGCGGCAGGCCGGCGGGTCTTCAGGCGGTACGCTCCAGCCGCAGGGCTGAGGCACGCCCCGGCTGCGCGAGCGCGGCTCGGCCGTCGAGAGCGATCCGCCGGCCGGGCCCCAAGCCAGCGGCCGGACGGGCCGCCGCCTCAGCGGAACGCCAGCACGACCATGGCCGCGAGCAGCAGGGCCGGATACACCAGGGCCGTCACCCACAGCCCGCCAACGATCATCGCCCGTTGCGGCACGTGGCCGCTGCCGAACACGATCGCGTTGGGCGGCGTCGCCACCGGCAGCATGAAGGCGCACGAGGTCCCGACCGCCACCAGCACCGCCAGCGCGGTGCTGTCGATCTGCGGCGCCAGGCCGAGGAAGAGCGGAATCAGCAGCGCGGCGCTGGCGGTGTTGCTCGTCACCTCGGTCAGCAGCAGCGCGAACAGGATCATCAGCGCCAGGCACAGCAGCGCCGGCATGGCCGCCAGCGGTCCGCCGAGCTGCTGCGCCAGCCAGGCGGCGGCGCCGCTGTCGGACAGCGCGCGACTCAGCGTCAAGCCGCCACCGAACAGCAGCAGGACGCCCCATTCGGTGCCGCGCTCCACGTCCTGCCATGCCGTCAGGCGCATGCCGTGCAGCAGCACCAGCGCCAGCAGCGCCACCGCAGCATCGTAGCCGCGCGTCAGCCCGAGCGCGCCCCCGAGCGGCGCACCGAACACCCACAGCAGCACCGTCAGCGCGAACACGCCCATCATTCGCCGCTGCGCGCCGCTCCATCCCGGCAGGGGCGGCGGCGGCGCGACCGCAACCGCCAGCCGCGGCTTCAGCGTGCGGCGCAAGGCGAACTCCATCAGCGGCATCAGCAGCAGCACGAGCGGCACGCCCCACAGCAGCCAGCCCGCGAAGCTGAGCCCGACACTGGCGGCGGCGATCGCGTTCGGCGGGCTGCCGACGAGGGTGCCGATGCCACCGATGTTGGCGGAAAACGCCACCCCGAGCAGCACGTAGCGGTAGGTCGCGCGATGCTGCTCGGGCGGCAGCGACGACAGCAGGCCAAGCGCCAGCGGCAGCATCATCGCCGCGGTGGCGGTGTTGCTGATCCACATCGACAGCAAGGCGGTGAGCCAGAACAGCCAGCGCGCCGCGCGCCCGAAGTCGCTGCCGGCGCGGCGCATGACCTCGGCCGCCATCCAGCGGTCCAGGCCCTGGCGGCGTAGGCCGGCGGCGAGCGCAAAGCCGCCGAGGAAGAGGAAGATCACCGGGTCGGCAAACTGCAGCAGCGCCGCGTCGAACGCCAGCACCCCGCTGACGGCCGCCAGCAAGGGCACCAGCAGCGCAGTCACGCTGACATGGAGCGCCTCGCTCACCCACAGCCAGGCAATCGTGGCGAGCAGCGCGAGGCCGGCGCCGGTGCGGCCGAGTTCCGGCCCCAGCAGCACGTTCAGCCCAGCGAACAGGACCAGCGCGACGACAAGCTTGAGATGGCGCAGCAAGGCTCACTCCCGCGCGTGACGGTTGCAGCGCCGGCGTGCGCGCAGGCGGCGATGCCCCCGCACTCGGTGCGGTGAGCACGAAGCGTGCACGCTCACCCCTGCCAGGGCCGAAGCTGCCGCGGCACACCCGGCAGGGCGAAGGGGCGGTAGTCCGGCAGGCCACCCACCGTCGGCTGCACCACCTCGCCCTCGATCAGCGGGCGGATGTAGTCGCACGCGGCCGCAGTGACGTGCAGACCGTCGACGGCGACGAAATCGGCTGGCAGTGCGCGCTCCAGATTGGCGATGCCGCCACTCGCCACCGGCACGACATCCCACTGGTAGGGGGTCGTGGCCAGGCGCCGGATCGCCGGCATCATGCCGTCCTGCCCGGCGAGCGCGTACTCCACCGCTGCCCGCCCCACCGCCATCGCCTGCGCGCGATCGGTGGCCGACAGCCAGTGGCCGGCGGCGCGCTGCAGGTAGTCGGGGATGGCCCAGTGGTGCTTGTAGCCGAAGCGCTCGTGAATCAACCGCGCCACCGCCGAGCCGGCACCGCCCAGTTGCACGTAGCCGCGCTCGTCGCGCGACTTCGCCATGATCAGGCTGCCGTCCGCCTTGCGGATCCCTTCGGCGACCGTCACCGCGCAGTAGCCGAGGCGCTCGGTCACTTCGCGCACGCGCGCGAGAAAGGCATCCTCGTCGAACACCACCTCGGGCACGAGGACGATGTGCGGCGGCGCGTCCGCTTCACCGCCCGCCGCCAGGGCGGTTGCCGCCGCCAGCCAGCCGGTGTTGCGCCCCATCACCTCCATGACGAAGACGCTGCCCTTGCGCCCGGCCATCGAGGCGATGTCGAGCCCCGCCTCGCGCATCGACGTGGCCAGGTACTTCGCTGCCGAACCGAAACCCGGGCAGCAGTCGGTGCCGACGATGTCGTTGTCCACCGTCTTCGGCACGCCGACGCACACGAGCGGATAGCCGCGTGCCTGCGCCGCCGCCGACAGGCGGGCGACCGCGTCCATCGAGCCGTTGCCGCCGTTGTACAGCAGCGCGCCGATGCGATGCGCGGCGAAGACTTCGAACAGGCGGTCGGTCACGGCCTCGCCCTCGTCGGCGGGCAGATCGAAGCGGCACGAGCCGAAGGCGCCACCCGGGGTGCGCGCGAGCCGCGCCAGCGCCCCGGCATCGAGCGCACCGGTGTCGATCAGGTCTTCGGCGAGCACCCCGAGAATGCCGCGACGGGCGGCGAACACCTTGCCGATCCGGCCGGGCTGCGCCCGTGCGGCCTCGATCACGGCGGCCGCGGTGGCGTTGATGACGGCCGTCACGCCGCCGGAGTGGGCATACAGCAGGTTGATGGGCGTCATGGGCGGGGAGTCATGGGCGGCGAATCCGCAGCAGTCTGGGGAAGGACCGATCGGCCTCGGCGAGAGCGAAGGCTAAGGCGGGGAAGAAAAAGAAAACGCGGCCGGCACCCGACCTCGGTGCCGACCGCGCTCGTCGCCTGCGCGGCGCTTACTTCAGCGCGTCGAACGCACGCGCGGTGATCTCGTCCACCGCACCGAGGCCGGAAATCTTGCGCACCTTCGGCGCCTTGGCGTCGCCAGAGGCCGCCCAGGTGCTGTAATACTCCACCAGCGGCTTGGTCTGCGCGTGGTAGACGTCGAGACGCTTCTTCACCGTCTCTTCCTTGTCGTCGTCACGCTGCACCAGATCTTCGCCGGTGACGTCGTCCTTGCCCTCGACCTTGGGCGGGTTGTACCTGACGTGGTAGGTGCGGCCCGAGGGCAGGTGGGCGCGGCGACCGCTCATGCGCTCGACGATGTCGCTGTCGGGCACGTCGATCTCGAGCACGAAGTCGATCGGCACGCCGGCCTCCTTCATCGCGTCGGCCTGCGGGATCGTGCGCGGGAAGCCGTCGAACATGTAGCCGGCCTTGCAGTCGTCCTGCTGCAGACGGTCCTTCACCAGGCCGATGATGATGTCGTCGGAGACGAGGCCGCCCGCGTCCATCACCTTCTTCGCCTCGAGGCCGAGCGGGGTGCCGGCCTTGACCGCGGCGCGCAGCATGTCGCCAGTGGAGATCTGCGGAATGCCGAACTTCTCCTTGATGAAGTTGGCTTGCGTTCCCTTGCCGGCGCCCGGCGGTCCCAACAGAATCAGTCGCATACACCCTCCCGGTAGTGAGTCGGCCGTCATGCACGGCCGTTTCCTTATGAAAAATATGCCGCAACTTAACCGACGCGCGGCGGCCGGTCAAACCCCGCCGGCGGCGAAGTGCGCGCGCACGCGCGCGAGATCTTCCACGGTGTCGACGCCGGCCGCCGGCGCCGCGGCGAGCTCGAGCACGCGGATGCGGTAGCCATGCCACAGCGCGCGCAGTTGCTCGAGCGCCTCCCAGTGCTCCAGCGGCGACGGCGCCAGGCTCGCATAGCGGCGCAGGAAGCCGACGCGATAGGCATAGAGGCCGACGTGGCGCAGCATCGGCAGCCCGGCCGGCAGAGTGTCGCGCGCCGCCGCCCAGGCGTCGCGCGCCCACGGGATCGGGGCGCGGGAAAAGTACAGCGCGCGGCCCGCGGCGTCGCACACGACCTTCACCACGTTGGGGTTGAAGGCCTCGGCCGCATCGGCCAGCGCGTGCGCCGCGGTGGCGATCGCGGACTCGGCGTCGGCGGCCAGCGCCTGTGCCACCGCGGCGACGATGGCCGGGTCGATCAGCGGCTCGTCGCCCTGCACGTTGACGACGATGTCCTCGTCCGCCCAGCTGCGCAGCGCCGCCACTTCGGCCAGGCGGTCGGTGCCGCTCGGATGGTCGGCGCGGGTCATGACGACACTGCCGCCGGCTTCGGCCACCGCGTCGCGCACGCCCGCATGGTCGGTCGCCACCAGCACCTCGGCGGCGCCGGCGCTGCGCACGCGTTCGAGCACGCGCACGATCATCGGCCTGCCGGCGATGTCGGCGAGCGGCTTGGCCGGCAGGCGGGTCGAGGCGTAGCGGGCCGGGATGACGATGCGAAACGCTGCGCTCGCCATCGCCTTCACTTGCGCAGGGCGTCGACTTCTTCGGCGCTCATCGTGCGTGCCTCCTCGTCGAGCATCACCGGGATGCCGTCGCGGATCGGGAAGGCGAGCCGGTCCGCCTTGCACACCAGTTCCTGCTTGTCCTTCAGGTAGTCCAGCGGGCCCTTGCACAGCGGGCAGACAAGGATTTCAAGCAGTCGCGCGTCCATTCTTCAGTTTCTCCAGGATGCGTTCGGCGGCACCCGAACCGATCTGCGCCCGCACCGGGAATTCCCAGCAGTCCTCGGGCGCGAAAGGCGCGCATTTTACCGCATCCTTGGCCGTCATCAGGATCGGCGCGTCATCGCCGAAGGCGAGGTCGGCAGGCCGGAAGCGATGATGATCGGGAAAGGGGTGCGGCACCACCGTCATGCCGAGCGCGGCGAGCTGGTCGAAGAAGCGCTGCGGCCGGCCGATGCCGGCGACGGCATGCACGCGACGGCCGCGGAAGTCGGCCGCCGGGCGCTCGCGCGCCGGGTCGCGCAGCGCGCGCAGCATCCCGCCCTGCAGGCGCATCGCGAATACCGGTACGCCGGCCAGCTGCGCCCTCAGCGCGGCCGACAGCGGCCCATGCGCGATGATCAGGTCGACTTCGGCAAGGCGCCCGAGCGGCTCGCGCAGCGGACCGGCCGGCAGCACGAACCCGTTGCCGAGCGTGGCCTCGTCGACGACCGCGATCTCGAGGTCGCGGCCGAGACGGTAATGCTGCATGCCGTCATCGGCGATGACGACGTCGCAGCCCGGGTGGCGGCGCAGCAGTTCGCGCACCGCGGCCGGGCGGTCGCGCCCGACCACCAGCGGCCGGCCGGTGAGGCGGGCAAGCAGCACCGGTTCGTCGCCGAAGACGGCGGCCTCACCGTCGGCCGGCACTTCGGCCACGCCCTCGATGCGGCCGCCGTGGCCGCGACTGACGATGCCGGGGCTGAAGCCGGCAGCGAGCAGTTCGGCCGCAAGCCAGTCGACCACCGGCGTCTTGCCGCTGCCGCCCACCGCGATGTTGCCGACCACGATCACCGGCACCGGCATGCGCTGCGGGCGCAGACGCCGGCGACGACGGCGTGCGAGCAGGCGAAAGAGGCAGGAAAGGGGAAGCAGGGCGCGGGCGAGCGGCCCGCGTCGCTGCCAGAAGGAGGGCGCCTCGGCCACGTGGCTCAGCGCGTCACTTCGACGACGCCTGCGTGGCGAAGGTGATGTTGGGCAGGCCGGCGCGCTGCGCCGCCTGCATCACATCGACCACGCGCTGGTGCGCAGCCTTCGCATCGGCGCTGATCACGATCACCGGCGCCTTCGCCTCCGCAGGCGTCGCCTTGCCCAGCGCCGCAGCGATCGCCTCGACGCTGCGCTCGGCCACCGGCTGGCGATTGACCAGCACCTCGCCACTCGCGGTGACGGCGACGTCGATCTCGTTTGCCACCGCCTCACCGCTCTCGGCATCGGCGGTCGGCAGGTTCACCTCGAGCCCGGAGACTTTGGAGAAGGTGGTCGTCAGCATCAGGAAGATGATGATCACCAGCACCACGTCGATGAGCGGGATGAGGTTGATCTCCGGCTCCTCGCTCCGGCGCCCGCGGCGAAAGTTCATGCTGACCTTCCTCAGCTGCGGCGGTCGCCGTGCGCGACTTCGACGAGCTTGACCGCCTGCTGCTCCATGTCGATGACGAAGCTGTCGATCAGGGCGCGGAAATGGCGCCAGAAGATCATCGACGGGATGGCGATGATCAGCCCGAGGCCGGTGGTGTACAGCGCGATCGAGATGCCCTGCGCCAGCTGAGCCGGGTTGGCACCGCTGACGCCCTGCGAGGCGAAGATGTCGATCATGCCGACGATGGTGCCGAACAGACCGAGCAGGGGGCTGATCGCGGCGATCGTGCCGAGCGTGGTCAGGAAGCGTTCGAGCTCGTGCGCCACTGCGCGCCCGGTTTCCTCGATCGACTCCTTCATCACCTCGCGCGAGCTGTTCACGTTGCGCAGGCCGGCCGCGAGCACGCGCCCGAGGGGGGAATTGGCATCCACCCGGCGCGTCATCTCGTCCGACACGCCATGCCGGCGGAGGTCTTCAAGGACGTTTTCGAGCAGGCCTGCCGGTACGATGCGCACGCGACGCAGCGTGACCGAGCGCTCGATGATCAGCGCCACCGCGATGACCGACGCCAGAATCAAGGGCCAGATCGGCCAGCCGACGGCCTGGATGATCGCGAACACGCGAAGACGCCTCCCCGGTTAAAGGCGGCACTCTAGCGCCACGACGCAGTGGCGGCAAGCTCGGCCCTTGATCCCGGCGCGGCGGCGGCCTGCACCAGTCCCGGCGGGGGATTCGGCGCGCAATCCACAAAAGCTGTGGATAAGTTTGTGGGCTATTTCGGGATGTCGCCCGAAAAGCCCGTCGCCACAAGCCTTCGGACGCTCCGATGCAAAATTGTGCAACATTTATTACACTTAAAAATCAATACCTTGCAAAACACCCCCTTCTGCTTCAAGGACTTGCAACACCGGGCTTGACAGGGCTCGAGGCCTGTGGATTGAGCTACAATCCGCCCATGCCAAACGCCCCCCACACCCCCCGCGACGATGCCGGCGGCACGTCCGGAATCCAGTCCGCTCCGGTACTTAGCGTGTCTGCGCTCAACCGGCTCGCGCGCGAGGCGCTCGAATCGGCGCTGCCGCTGCTGTGGGTCGGCGGCGAGATCTCCAACCTCACGCGCGCCGCCTCGGGCCACGTGTACTTCACCCTGAAGGACGCCAACGCCCAGGTGCGCTGTGCGATGTGGCGCAACCGCGCGCAACTGCTCCCGTTCCGCCCGGAGAACGGCATGCGTGTCGAGGCACGCGCGCTGGTCACCCTCTACGAGGCCCGTGGCGACTACCAGCTCAACGTCGAGGCCCTGCGCCCGGCCGGCATCGGCGACCTGTTCGAGGCCTTCAACCGGCTCAAGGAGAAGCTCGCCGCCGAAGGCCTGTTCGATGCCGCGCGGCGCCGGCCGCTACCGCGCTTCCCGCGCGGCATCGGCATCGTCACCTCACCCGCGGCGGCAGCGCTGCGCGACGTGCTGGTCACGCTGCGCCGGCGCGCGCCGCATCTGCCGGTCGTGCTCTACCCGACGCCGGTGCAGGGCCTGGATGCGGCCGAACGCTTGCGTGCCGCACTGCGCGAGGCCGGCGCCCGCGCCGCCCGCGACGGCATCGACCTCCTGCTGCTGGTGCGCGGTGGCGGCAGCATCGAGGACCTGTGGTCCTTCAACGACGAGATGCTGGCGCGCGCGATTCGCGCCTGCCCGCTCCCCGTCGTTGTCGGTGTCGGCCACGAGACCGATTTCACCATCGCCGATTTCGCCGCCGACCTGCGTGCGCCGACACCCACCGGCGCCGCCGAACTCGCCAGCGCGGGCTGGCATGCCGCGCACGGCGAACTGGCGGCGCTCACCCCGCGGCTCGCGCGCGGCCTGCAGCGCCGGCTGGAGACCCTCGCCCAGAGCCTGGACCGCGCCGCGCTGCGCCTCGTGCATCCGCGCGAGCGCCTGCGCCGGGCCGGCGCGGACGTCACCGCCCTCGCCTCACGCCTGCACACGGCCATGCAGCGCCGGCTCGAGCGCTGCCGCTACCGCCACGCCGCGCTCGAAGTCCGCCTCGCCGGCCGCAAGCCCGACCTCCTCGCCCGCATCGGCCGTTGCCACGAGCTTGCCCGTCGCCTGACGCTGGCCGGACGCAGCCTCGTCGACGCCCGCGAGGCGCGCCTGACGGCGCTGTCGGCCCACCTGCAGCACCTCGCGCCGCAGGCGGTGCTCGCCCGCGGCTACGCGATCGCACGCGACGCCGAAGGCCGGGTGCTGCGCTCGTCCGCCGCGGTGGCCGCAGGCGACGCGGTGAGCGTGCAACTGGCGGCCGGCAGCCTGCAGACGCAGGTCACGCGCCGCCAGCCCTGAACCCGCGCCGGGGCGCGCGGGCGTGGGCGCGAGTTTCATAAAGCGCGGGATACGCTTAACATTACGGGCTGCAGGATTGTGACCGACACACAATCCTGACTAATATCGTCGGACTTCCCCAACAAAACCGCAGAAACCCTGATCACAGGAGAGACAAGCATGGAACACACCCTGCCCGCCCTGCCTTACGCCAAGGACGCCCTCGCCCCGCACATCTCCGCGGAGACGATGGAGTTCCACTATGGCAAGCACCATCAGGCCTACGTCACCAACCTGAACAACCTGATCAAGGGTACCGAGTACGAGAACCTCGACCTCGAAGCCATCATCAAGAAGGCCCCGGCCGGCGGCGTGTACAACAACTCCGCCCAGGTCTGGAACCACACCTTCTTCTGGAACAGCATGAAGCCGAACGGCGGCGGCGAGCCCAGCGGCGCGCTGGCTGAAGCGATCAAGGCCAAGTGGGGCTCCTTCGACGACTTCAAGAAGGCCTTCCAGACCTCCGCGGTCGGCAACTTCGGCTCCGGCTGGACCTGGCTGGTCAAGAAGGCCGACGGCTCGGTCGACATCGTCAACATGGGCGCCGCCGGCACCCCGCTGACCACCGGCGACAAGGCCCTGCTCTGTATCGACGTTTGGGAACACGCCTACTACATCGACTACCGCAACCGTCGCCCGGACTTCGTCGCCACCTTCCTCGACAAGCTGGCCAACTGGGACTTCGCGGCGAAGAACTTCGCCTGATCCCCGCAGCCGGCCGACGGCCGGCCGTGCCGCATGCGAAAGCGACCCGCGTGGTCGCTTTCGTGCTTTCTGGCCGGCACAAGCGTCGGCACCCGCACGCCTTCCTCCACGCCTCGGCGGGGCGCCGGCGACGAGACACGACATGCTCGAGATCCTCTACCGCGACGACTGGCTGGTCGCGATCCACAAGCCCTCGGGGCTGCTCGTGCACCGCAGCCCGATCGCCGCGCACGAGGAACGCTTCGCGGTGCAGCTGCTGCGCGACCAGCTCGGCCGCCGCGTGTATCCCGCCCACCGGCTCGACCGCGGCACCTCGGGCGTGCTGCTGTTCGCGCTCGATCGAGAGGTCGCGCGCACGCTCGCGCAGCGCTTCGAGGCGCAGGCGGTGGACAAGCGCTACCTGGCGGTCGTGCGCGGGCATCCGCCCGAGC